>JAAZBL010000155.1 GCA_012513825.1 Limnobacter sp.
GACACGCTGATCAGCTTCCAGGACGGCAGCACTTCGCGGATCCGTACCGATCTCGAAGTGACGACGCTGGCCGGCTTCCAGGCGACGCCGGTACGGCGCGAAACCGCCGAAGCAGCTTAGGGGGAGAAATGAATACGGATCTTCTGATCCAGTTGGTCGTCAACGGCCTGATCATCGGCACGCTGTACGGCGTCGTCGCGATGTGCTTCGTGCTGATCTACAAGTCCACGCAGATCGTGAACTTCGCGCAGGGCGAGTTTCTGCTGATCGGCGCCTGGACCTGCTGGTGGCTGCTGACGAGCTGGCAGGTGCCGTTCTGGCTCGGCTTTCCGCTCACGCTCGCGTTCATGGCGGTATTCGGGGTCGCGTTGCAGGTCATTGTGCTCAGGCCGCTGATCGGCGAGCCGATCATCTCGGTGATCATGGTCACCGTGGGCCTGTCGCTGTTCTTCCAGGCGATGATGAAGTGGATGTTCGGCGTGTTCGCGCAGCCCTACCCCGAGGTCTTCGGCACGAAGGCCGTGAACGTGCTGGGCCTGAACGTGCAGACGCCGTACATCATGTCGATGGCGATCTCGCTGCTGATCATGGTCGGCTTCGCCTGGTTCTTCAAGTTCTCGCGCTTCGGCCTGGCGATGCGGGCCACGGCCTTCAACCAGCAGGTCGCGCAGAGCCTGGGCATCTCGGTCAAGTCGGTGTTCGCGATGGCCTGGGCGATCTCGGCCGTCGTGTCGGCGCTGGCCGGCGTGGTCGTCGGCATGGTCAACGGCGTGTCCTCGGCGCTGTCGTTCTTCGGGATCAAGGTGTTCCCGGTCGTGATCCTCGGCGGGCTCGATTCGATCGTCGGCGCGATCGTCGGCGGGCTGATCATCGGGGTGCTCGAGAACGTGGCCGAGTTCTTCGACAGCCAGTACCTGAACTGGGGCAACCTGTACACGGTGGTGCCGTTCTATGCGCTGATCCTGATCCTGATGATCAAGCCCTACGGCCTGTTCGGCACGAAGCAGATCGAGAGGATCTAGACGATGGCATCCACCGCTTCGGCGCTGATCCCCTGCGGCCAGTTCAAGACCCGGTACCGCAAGGACACGACGATCTTCCCGACCCCGATGTCGCGCGGCTTCGCGATCGCCGCGGTGCTGCTGCTGTGCATCGCGCCGCTGCAGATCGGCGGCGTCGAGCTGCTCAGCGCGTACCAGCTCAACATCCTGATCCAGATCGGCTACTACGGCATTGCGGCGCTCGGGCTGAACATCCTGGTCGGCTTCACCGGCCAGATCTCGCTCGGCCACGCGGCCTTCTTCGGCTTCGGCGCCTTCGCCTCGGCCTGGCTGAACAACAACTACGGCGTGCCGGTGTTCTGGGCGATCCCGCTGGCCGGGCTGATGACCACGGTCGTCGGCATGCTGTTCGGCATCCCGGCGGCCCGTATCAAGGGGCTGTACCTGGCGATCGCGACGTTCGCCGCGCAATTCATCCTCGAAGACTTCTTCGCCCGTGCCGACTGGTTCACCGGCGGTTCCTCGGGCACGATCGCGCAGTCGTTCAGCATCTTCGGCTACGAGATCACCGGCGACCGGCAGTACTTCTACGTGGTCCTGGCCTACATGGTCGTGCTGTTCCTGCTCGGCACGAACCTGCTGCGCAGCCGCGACGGCCGGGCCTTCGTGGCGGTGCGCGACCACTACCTGTCGGCCGAGATCATGGGCATCAACCTGACCAAGTACCGGGTGCTGTCCTTCGGCGTGGCCGCCTTCTATGCCGGTGTCGGCGGCGCGCTGTTCGGCCACTACCTGAGCTTCGTGTCGGCCGAGTCGTTCACGATCCTGCTGTCGATCCAGTTCCTCGGGATGATCATCATCGGCGGCCTCGGCAGCGTGATGGGCACGCTGATGGGCACCGCCTTCATGGTGCTGCTGCCCGAGGTCGTCCAGGCGTTCTCGCAGTCGGCGGGCAACGTGTTTCCGGCGCTGACCGACGGGATCGCGTTCCTGAAGGAGGGCGCGATCGGCCTGGCGATCGTGCTGTTCCTGATCTTCGAACCCGACGGGCTCGCCCATCGCTGGAAGATGATCAAGGCGTACTGGAAGCTCTATCCGTTCTCGTACTAGAACTGGTGCACCATCGGGCTGCGGGACAGCCTGTTCGCGACCGCTCACTGACCACAACAGGAGACATCAAATGAAACTCACGGTACTTGCCGCCGCTGCGGCGGCTCTCGCGTTCGGCGCGGGCACCGCTTCGGCGGCCGATCCGGTCTTCGTCGGCCACCTCGTCGACTACACGGGCCCGACTTCCGACGTCGGCAAGCCCTACGGGCAAGGCGTGGCCGACGCGCTCGCCTACATCAACAAGAGCGGCGGCGTGGCAGGCCGGCAACTGAAGTTCGAGACCGTCGACTACAGCTACAACGCGCCGCGTGCGATCTCGCTCTACAAGAAGTGGGTCGGCACCGACAAGGCGGTCGCGATCCAGGGCTGGGGCACGGCCGATACCGAGGCGCTGGTCGGCTTCCAGGCCGCCGACAAGGTGCCGAACTTCTCGGCCTCGTACTCCGGGCACCTGACCGATCCGACCGGCAAGGGTCCGAAGGGATCGAAGCCGGCCCCGTACAACTTCTTCTACGGCCCGTCGTATTCCGACGGCTGCCGCGCGCTCGTGCAGTGGGCGTCCGAAGACGCGAAGAAGAAAGGCATCGACAAGCCCAAGTTCGTGCACCTGGGCGACAACCACCCGTATCCGAACGCACCGAAGGAAGGCTGCGCCGCCTACGCGACCGAGCTCGGATTCCAGGTAATGCCGCCGATCCAGTACTCGCTGAAACCCGGCGACTTCAAGGCTCAGTGCCTGAGCCTGAAGGATTCGGGCGCGCAGTACGCGTTCCTGGCCAATACCGGCGGCTCGACGATCTCGCTGCTGAAGTCCTGCGAGACGGTCGGCGTCAGCACGCAGTTCCTGGCCAACGTCTGGGGCATGGACGAGAACGCGCTGCGCACGGCCGGCGATGCGGCCGACGGCGTGATGTTCGTGGTCGGCGGCGCCGACTGGAAGTCCGACGCTCCCGGCATGAAGACGGTGCGCGAGATCTCGAAGATCTCGGATGCCAGCGGCAACGAGTACCGCCCCGTGCACTACATGCGCGGCATCTGCTCGGCGTTCTACATGCGCGACGCGATGGTCAAGGCGGCCGACATGGACGGCGGCATCACCGGACCGAACATCAAGGCCGCGATGGAGCAGATGAAGGACCACGTGCCGGCCGAACTCGAGGGCGTCTGCATCCCGTCGACCTGGACCGCAGAAGACCACCGCGGCACGACCAAGGTGTTCATCTATCGCGCCAACTCGAAGGGCGGCGAACAGTCGATCAGCAAGGCCGGCGAAGCGGAGATCCCGCGCAAGGCCGAATGGCTCGGCTGGTAAGCCGTTAGCGCATCCCCTCCCCGTCGCCGGGGAGGGGCGACCTGCAGCACAGTGGAGCAGTTCTGATGGCGGAAGCCGCGATCCAGCAAGCCGAAACCGTCGTGGCGGAACCGAAGGCCGCGACCAAACCGCCGGTCCTGACGGTCAACAACATCGAGGTCGTCTACGACGAGGTGATCCTCGTGCTGCGCGGCGTGAGCCTGTCGGTCCCCGAAGGCGAGATCGTCGCGCTGCTGGGCCCCAACGGAGCCGGCAAGTCGACGACGCTGAAGGCGATCTCGGGGCTGTTGCGCACCGAAGACGGCGAAGTCACCCGCGGCAACGTCAACTTCATGGGCGAGGAGATCGCGAACCTGGCGCCCGAGGAGATCGTGCGTCGCGGCATCTTCCAGGTCATGGAGGGGCGCCGGATCATCGAGGACATGACCGTCATCGAGAACCTGCGCCTCGGGGCGTTCACGCGCCGCGACAACGGCGTCAAGCGCGACATCGACATGGTCTTCGACTTCTTCCCGCGGCTGCGCGAGCGCACCGGGCTGGCCGGCTACCTGTCGGGCGGCGAGCAGCAGATGCTCGCGATCAGCCGTGCGCTGATGGCGCGCCCGAAGATGATCCTGCTCGACGAACCGTCGATGGGCCTGTCGCCGCTGTTGGTCAAGGAAGTGTTCGGGATCATCCGCCAGTTGAACCGCGAGCTCGGCATCACGATGCTGCTGGTCGAGCAGAACGCGCGGATGGCGCTGCAGGCTGCCAGCTACGGCTACATCATGGAGTCGGGAAAGATCGTGCTCGACGGCGCCCAGGAAGAGCTGGTCAACAACGAGGACGTCAAGGAGTTCTACCTCGGCGGCGGTGGCGGCGAAGAGCGCAAGTCGTTCAAGAATCTGAAGTCCTACAAGCGTCGCAAGCGCTGGCTGTAGGCTCGAGGAGCCGCCAGGCTCCTGCCCCGGAGGCTTGATGAGCGAGTATTTCGACGAACTCGAGACCCGGTCGGCTGAGGCGCGCGAGGGCGCGCTGATGGCGCGGCTGCCCGGCCTGATCGAGCACGCGTTGCGCAATTCGCAGGGCTGGAAGCGCCGCCTGCCCGGTGTCGACCCGCACGAAATCGTTTCGCGCAAGGCGCTCGCGCAACTGCCGGTGCTGCGCAAGGCCGAACTCAAGGAGCTGCAGCTGCAGGATCCGCCGTTCGGCGGCTTCGCGACCGTCGCTCCCGGCCAGCTCGGCCGCCTGTTCATGTCGCCGGGCCCGATCTTCGACCCCGAAGGCTCCGGCGAAGATCCGTGGCGCACCGCGCGCGCGCTGTTCGCCGCCGGCATCCGCAAGGGTCAGGTCGTGCAGAACTGCTTCGGCTACCACCTGACGCCCGGCGCGTGGATGGTCGACGGGGGCGCGCGCAGGCTCGGCTGCGCGGTGATCCCGGCCGGCATCGGCAATACCGAGCAGCAGATCGAGTTGATCCGGGCGCTGCGCCCCGACGCCTACGCGGGCACACCGTCGTTCCTGCGGATCATCGTGGAGAAGGCGCAGGAGCTCGGCGCGGACATCGGCAACCTGAAGCGTGCGCTGGTCGCGGCCGAGGCGCTGCCGCCGAGCCTGCGCAACTGGTTCCACGAGCAGGGGATCGCCACGGTGCTCCAGTGGTACGGCACGGCGGACCTCGGGCTCGTCGCCTACGAATCCGAGGCGATGGAAGGAATGATCCTCGACGAGGACCTGATCCTCGAGATCGTTCGGCCCGGCACCGGCGAACCGGTGCCCGACGGCGAGGTCGGCGAGGTCGTCGTGACCAGTTTCAACCCGATCTATCCGATGATCCGGTTCGGCACCGGCGACCTGTCGGCCGTAATGCGCGGCCCCTCGCCTTGCGGGCGCACCAACGTGCGCATCCGCGGCTGGCTCGGGCGTGCCGACCAGACGACGAAGGTGCGCGGCATGTTCGTGCACCCCGAGCAGGTCCAGCAGATCGTCCGCCGCCATCCCGGCGTGCTGCGCGCGCGGCTCGTCGTGGCCGGCGAAATGGCCAACGACACGATGTCGCTGAACTGCGAGGTCGATCCGGCCGCGCTTGCAGGTGCCGGCGGCGAGGCCGCGCTGGCCGAAGCGCTGGCCGAATCGGTGCGCGAAGTGACCAAGCTGCGCGGCGAGGTCGCGATCGTGGCGCCGGGCAGCCTGCCGAACGACGGCAAGGTCATCGAGGACGCGCGGAAGTACGACTGACTCGGCCGCGGCGCGGGCGCGCCGCGACCGGGCGGCCGGGGGTCGGTCCCGGGCGGCCTACAATGCAAGGCCGATGCAGGACCAATGGAGCGTCGAATGACCCGCGACGAACAACAGGCGATCCTCGCGATCGCGCTGATGGCGGCTTTTGCCGACGGCGACAAGCACGACCGCGAACGCGAGGAGGTCCGCGCGGTCGCCGACGCGCTGGCCGCTGCGGGCGAGGTCAATCTGCCGTCGCTGTATCGGCAGGTGCTGACGAAGGCCGTGACGATCGAATCCGAGGCGGCGAAGCTCGGCAGCCAGGAGCTGCGCCAACTCGCCTATGAAATGGCGCTCGGTGTCTGCGACGCCGACGGCGCGCGCGATGACACCGAGCGCGGCTTCCTCGAGCAGCTGCAGCGTGAGCTCGGACTGGATCCGGCCGATGCGACGATCCTTGCCGAGCAGATCGACGCGGTCGTCGAGGCGCCGCTCGACCGGCCGTCGCAGTCGACGCTGTCGGAGGCCGAACTCGATCGCACCGTGCTCAATGCGGCGATCCTGAACGGCGCGCTCGAACTGCTGCCCGATTCGCTGGCGACGATGGCCATCATCCCGCTGCAGATGAGGCTCGTCTACCGGATCGGCCAGTCCTACGGCTACGAGCTCGACCAGGCGCACGTGCGCGAGTTCATCGCGGTCGCCGGCGTCGGCCTGACCGGGCAGTATCTGGAACAGGCGGCCGTTCGCCTGGTCGGCGGACTGCTGCGCAAGGTCGGCGGGCGCATGCTCGGCGGCGCCGGTCGGCAGGCCGCCAGCTCGGCGATGTCCTTCGCCACGACCTGGGCGCTCGGGCAGCTGGCACGGCGCTACTACGCGGGCGGACGCTCGCTGGACGCCGCCATGCTGAAGCAGACCTTCGCCGGGCTGCTCGACGAAGCGAAGGCGGTCCAGCAGCAGTATCTGCCGCAGATCCAGCAGCGGGCGAACACGCTCGATCTGAACCAGCTGATGCAGTCGCTGCGCGCCTGAGCTTCAGCCGCGAACCCCCAGGGGCGACGCCCGGGCCACGGCAGCGTCGCCGGCAACGATTCGAACGAAAGGGAGCGAACGATGTTCCAGAACGATCTTCTGAAAGGCCAGCGCATCCTCGTGACCGGCGGCGGCACGGGGCTCGGTCGCGCGATGGGCGAGCAGTTCCTGCGGCTGGGCGCCGACCTGGTGATCTGCGGGCGACGCAAGGGCGTGCTCGACGAGGCGGCCGAGCAGATGCAGAAGGACTGCGGCGGCCAGGTGAGGACCTTCGGTGTCGATATCCGCGATGCGCAGGCGGTCGAAGCAATGGTCGACGAGATCTTCGCCGAGCGCCCGTTGACCGGGCTCGTCAACAACGCAGCCGGCAACTTCATCAGCCCGACCGAGGCGCTGTCCTCGCGCGCCTTCGACGCGATCGCCAACATCGTCTTCCACGGCAGCTTCTACGTGACGAACGCCGTGGGCAAGCGCTGGATCGACGCAACGAAGAAGGCCGGCGGCTGGCAGCCCGGACAGCCGATGCGCTCGGTGATGTCGATCATCGTGACCTGGGTCGAGAATGGCGGCCCCTTCGTCGTTCCGTCTGCGATGAGCAAGGCGGGCATCGCGACGATGACCCGCTCGCTGGCCAGCGAGTGGGCGCGTTACGGGATCCGTCTGAATGCGGTCGGCCCGGGGGTCATTCCGACCGAAGGGATGAGCAAGCGGCTGAACCCGGGCGAGGATCCGGAGGCGCGCGCCAGGGCCGGCAATCCGATGCGGCGCGTCGGCAGAATGAGCGAGCTGCAGAATCTGGCCAGCTTCCTGATGTCCGACGGCTGCGACTGGCTGACCGGGCAGCTCGTCTACATGGATGGCGGCAACTACCTGGCCAACGGCGGCAACTTCTACCCGCTGCACGAATGGACCGACGACCAGTGGCGCGAGGCGCGCGAGCGGATCGAGGCGCAGAACGCGCGCGATCGCGCGCAGCGCGGCTGAGCGGGGCAGGCGACGCGATGCTGATCTACAGCTTCGAAGGCATCACGCCGGTCGTCGACCCGAGCGCCTGGATCCACGACACCGCGGTGCTGATCGGCGATGTGATCGTCGGCCCGGGCTGCTACATCGGCCCGGGCGCGGTCATGCGCGGCGACTTCGGCCGGATCGTGCTCGAACGCGATTCGAACCTGCAGGACAACTGCGTGGTCCACTCGCTACCCGACTTCGACTGCGTGATGGAGGCGCGCAGCCACATCGGCCACGGCGCCGTCGTCCATGGCGCGCGACTCGGCCGCGACACGCTGGTCGGCATGAACGCGGTCGTCATGGACCGCGCGCAGGTCGGCGAGCAGACGATCGTCGCCGCGATGAGCTTCGTGAAGATCGGCGCGCAGATTCCGCCGCGCGTGCTCGTGGCCGGCGTTCCGGCTCGCGTGGTCCGGGAACTGAGGGAAGCGGATCTCGCCGGGAAGGGCTTCGGCACCGACCAGTACGTCGAGCTGGCGCGGCGCAGTGCGCAAGGCATGGTGCGGGCCGAGCCGCTGCGGACGGTCGAGGCGGATCGGAAGCGGGTGCGCTGGTAGGGGCCCTCGCGCTCGGCCGGTGGCCCGGCCCCTACTCGCCGATGCCTTGTTCATACTGGGAAGTATGATATGCTGCTCATGAGAATAGTGTCGAACCTGGAGGAGGTCGGCTTTGAGCGGCAATTTCAAGGTACACGTTTGTCCGGAGGCAACCCCGCCTTCGGATCCACGCATTCCGCCTCGCGACCATGTCGTTACGCGCAGCCTGGTGGACCGCTGGGCGCGCGAACGCCCGAACAAGACCTTCGTACGTTTCGCGGACAACGACGAAGAGTGGACGTACCGCGATTTTCGTGAACTGATCCTGCAGACCGCCGTCGGTCTGCAGGAGCTCGGTGTGCGACAGGGCGACCACGTCCTCGTCTGGATGCCGAACACGCGCGAGAACATTCGCGTCTACTTCGCGATCAACTACCTCGGCGCGGTCTATGTGCCGATCAACACCGCGTACAAGGGCTCGCTGCTCGCGCACGTGATCGACAACTGCGACGCGAAACTCGCGGTGGTCCATTCCGACCTCGTCGAGCGCCTGCACGAGGTTCCGCTCGCGCGTCTCACCGATCTCGTGGTCGTCGGCGCTGCCGCCGAAGCGCCGCCGGCGCTGCGCGTGCACGCCTATGCAGACGTGCTCCTGCCGTCCGAAGGCGAGCTGCTGCCCCCCGAGCGAACCATCGAGCCGTGGGACCCGTTCGCGATCATCTATACGTCCGGGACGACAGGGCCGTCCAAGGGGGTCTATTCGTCGTACCTGCACCTCTATACGAATGCCGGTCCCGAGACCTGGCCGATGGTGACGGAGGACGATCGATTCCTGATGAACGCGCCGATGTTCCATATCGGCGGCATGGGCGTCATGTTCGTGATGTTTGCGCGGGGTGCTTCGATCTCGTTCGTCGATCGATTCGATACGGCAACGTTCTGGGACGTCGTCCGCCGCACCGAATCGACGTCGTGCTTCCTGCTCGGCGTCATGGCGGCGTTTCTCGAGAAGCAGCCACCGAAGCAGGACGACGCCGATCACCCGATGCGGCTGGTTTTCATGGTGCCCCTGTCAGGCGACATCGCCGGCTTCTCGAAGCGATTCGGAGTCGACGTCTACACGATCTTCAACATGACCGAGATTTCGTCGCCGATCGTATCGGAGGCCAATCCCACGGCGATGGGCACCTGCGGCAAGGTCCGGCCAGGAGTCGAGGTGCGGCTGGTCGACGAGAACGACTGCGAAGTGCCGGTCGGTGCGGTCGGGGAAATGATCGTGAGAACCGACCGGCCCTGGGGAATGAACAGCGGCTACTACAAGAATCCCGAGGCAACGGCCAGGGCGTGGCGCAACGGATGGTTCCATACCGGGGACATGTTTCGCCGCGATGCCGACGGTTACTTCTATTTCGTCGATCGTGGCAAGGACGCGATCCGTCGTCGGGGAGAAAACATTTCGTCGTTCGAGGTCGAGGCCGAAGTCGCGCAATTCCCGGCCGTCCGGGAAGCGGCCGCCGTTGCCGTGCCCAGCGAGTTCTCCGAAGACGAGGTGATGGTCGTCGTCGCGCCGGTCCAGGGGCGAACGATCGATCCGGTCGAACTGATCGAATTCCTGCGCCCGCGCATGGCGCATTTCATGGTTCCCCGCTACGTGCGCGTCCTGCCCGAATTGCCGAAGACGCCTTCGGCGAAAGTGCTCAAGCATGAGCTTCGCGCACAGGGCGTGACCGCAGACACGTGGGACCGGGAGGCCGCCGGTATCCGGATCAAGATGGATCGCTTTTCCAAGACAGCCGCATGACGAACCAGAATCCCGTAACGCTCGAATCCGCGCTGGCCGCGGCGTCGATCCCCACGCTGCTGATGTGCCTTGCGCAGATTACCGGCGATCGCCGCTGGACCGAGGCGCCGTTCCTTCCGAAGCGCGATGTTTCGATGATCCCCGATCCGTCGGGTGGCTTGCCGGAGGAAGTCCAGAAGGAAGTGCGTGACGCCATGCGTTCGGTGCTCGAAGAGATCGAGGCCGGACGCCGCCAGGTGAGCAAGTCGGATCTCGACGACGAAGCCGCCCTTCGGATGATGCGCGTGTGCCTCGGCGAACGCGTGCCGCCCGAGTACGCTCCGATGGCACTCGAAGAGATGGCGATGCGCGACCGTGCCGTTCGCTGGCGCTCGACGCCGCCGCCGGGCGCCGCCAGGGACTTCCAGGTGCTGGTGGTCGGTGCGGGCGTGTCCGGGCTTTGCGCCGCTTACCGCCTCCAGGAGCTGGGCATCCCGTTCCGCGTCGTCGAGAAGAACGCAGACGTCGGCGGAACCTGGATCGACAACAGCTATCCGGAGTCTGGCGTCGACACTCCGAATCATTTCTACTCGTACTCGTTCGCGCCGAATACGCATTGGTCGTCGCATTACTCGAAGCGCGAGGAGGTGTGGACCTATCTGCGCGACGTCGCGCAGCGCTTCGATCTGCTTCGCCACATCGAGTTCCGCACCGAAGTGCTGGCCATGCGCTGGCACGAGGACAGACAGATGTGGCAGGTGCGGCTACGTAGCGAATCCGGCGAACGGGAGATCTGGGCGAACGCGGTCATCACGGCCGTCGGACAGTTGAACCGACCGAAGATGGCTGCATTCCCGGGAATGGAGACGTTCACGGGGCCCTGGTGGCACTCGGCGCTCTGGCGGCACGACGTGCCGCTGGAAGGCAAGCGTGTTGCGGTGATCGGAACCGGGGCGAGCGCGATCCAGTTCATGCGATCGGTCGCCGCGCGGGCAGCCAAGGTCACGATCTTCCAGCGCTCGCCGCAGTGGATCCGGCACGAACCGAACTACCATGGCCGCGTCAGCCGCGAGACACAGTGGCTGATGGATCATGTCCCGTTCTACTGCGAGTGGTATCGATTCGGCCTGATGTGGCGCTTCGGTGACGGGCTTCTCCCGACCTTGAAGCGCGATCCCGACTGGCCGCATCCGGAAAGGGCGATGAACGCCCGGAACGACCGCCATCGGGAGATGCTGACGCAGTATCTGCTGAGCGAGCTCGAAGGCCGGGAAGACCTGATTCCGAAGACGCTTCCCGATTACCCGCCCTACGGCAAGCGCATCCTCATCGACAACGACTGGTTCAAGACGCTGCGCCGTCCCAACGTCGAACTGGTGACCGAGGCGGTCGACCATGTCGACGGCGAGCGGATCGTCACCTCGAGCGGAGCGATTCACGAGGCGGACGTCATCATCCTCGCGACCGGATTCGAGGCCGGCAAGATGCTCGCGCCGATGGACATCGTCGGGCGCAACGGCCTGTCGATTCGCGAGGCCTGGGGCGACGACGACCCCTATGCGTACATCGGCACGACCGTGCATGGGTTCCCGAATCTTTTCTGCGTGCTCGGGCCGAATACCGCGCTCGCCCACGGTGGCAGCATCTTCTTCATCTCCGAGTGCCAGATCAGATACGCGACGGCCTGCCTGGTGGAAATGATCGAGAACGGCCAGGCTTCGATCGAGGTGCGCAAGGAGGTCCAGGACGACTACGTCGCCCGCGTCGACGCCGAGCATGCACAGCTCGTCTGGACCCATCCGGGCATGCGCAACTGGTACCGCAACGACCGTGGGCGGGTCTTCTCGCCGATGCCGTGGCGGCTCGTCGATTTCTGGCGGATGACGCACGACCCCGATTTCTCGGAGTACGTATCGACACCGCGCGAGCGTGACCGTCCGGTCCGTGCGCCGGCGCCGGCGATCGAAGAGACGGAAGTCGCAGGACGCTGACGGACGCGAGTCCACGCGCCGCCGGAACCGGGCGGCGCAAGCATTCATTCTTGGAGACACCAATGAACCGAGCGGATCGGACATATCGCTACGATCCGGCCGTCCAGGCCATCCCATTCGAAGAGCGCACCGTGCCTGGAATGCTGGCGCGGACCGTACGCCGGGTGCCCGACAAGCTGTTCATCACGCACGAAGAGCGGGCGCTCACGTTCCGTGAATTCGATCACGAGGTCAATCGGTACGCGAACTTTCTTGGCTCGCTGGAAATGGGAGCCGGAAAGCTTGCGATCATGCTGCCGACCTGCCTGGAGTTCGTGTTGGGCTGGTTCGCCTGCGCAAAGCTCAATACGGTCTACGTGCCGATCAACATCGAGTATCGCGGCGAGATCCTGCGCCACCAGCTCGGCAAGGCGGAGGTGACGCACATGCTGATCGATGGCGCCTTCGTCGAGCGATTGGCCGAGGTCGTCGATCGGCTTCCGATGCTTCGCTCGGTCATCGTTGCGGGCGATGCCGAAGTGGCGAACCAGTCGGCGCTCGAGCGCTTGCGCTCGCGGCTCGAGGTCGTCCGGTCCGGCGATTACGGCACTTTCCCGGACAAGGACCCGGGCATCTCGGTGCGGCATGCGGATCCGCACTGCATCGCCTTCACCTCGGGAACGACCGGCCCGTCGAAGGGGGTGCTGTCGTCGCACTGCCATGTAGTCAGCTTCAGCCTCGACTGGATCAAGGTCAATCACTACGGCGAGGACGACGTCACTTTCTGTCCGATGCCGCTCTTTCACGCGCTCGGCTCGTGGCTGGGCGTGCTTCCCGCCGTGATCTGCGGTGCCCGCATCGCGCTCCAGACGCGTTTTTCGGCTTCGGCCTACTGGGACGACGTCAAGCGACACGAAGCGAGCATCGCACTGGGCATCTTCTCGGTGGTGCCGCTGTTGCTGAAGCAGCCGCCCGCGCCCGAGGACCGCGAACATGGCGCACGCATCTTCTACATCGGACAGCGCAACGAGGAATTCGAGCAGCGCTTCGGCGTGACGATCGTCAACGCGTACGGCGCGACGGAAACCGGCGCGGTGACCTATACACCGTTCGGGTCCGATGCGCCTGCAGGCTCGTGCGGCCGACCGCATACGGAGAAGTACGAGGTGAGAATCGTCGACGAGTTCGACCGCGAAGTCGAAGTCGGCGAGGTCGGCGAGGTCGTCGTGCGCGCCCGGAATCCCTATACGCTGATGGACGGCTACTACAACGATCCGCAGGCGACGGTCGAGGTCTTCCGGAACCAGTGGTTCCACACCGGAGACAACGCACGCCGCGACGAGGCGGGCTGGTACTACTTCGTGGATCGCAAGAAGGATGCGATTCGCGTGCGTGGCGAGAACATCTCGTCGTTCGAGGTGGAGAGCGTCGTCAACCTTCACCCGGCCGTGCTGGAATCCGCGGCGATCGCGATTCCGAGTCCGCTCGGCGAGGACGAGGTGAAGCTCTTCGTCGTGCGCAAACCCGGCGAGAGCCTGTCGCACGACGAACTCTGGGAATACTGCGCCGACCACATGCCGGCTTTCTGGTTGCCCAGCGCGATCGAGTTCATCGAAGCCATGCCCCATACCCCCACGCACAAGATCATGAAATACCGCTTGCGCGAGAACAAGGAGGGCGGCGATCTCAGGACCTTCGATCCGCGCACCCGGCTCGCCCGCCAGACAGCCTGAACGCCCATGACCAGGATGTTCACGGCCGAGCAACTCCGGGACATCTCGGAGCCGCTATCGGAGAAGGCGCTTCGTGCACTCGAAGCGGGCGACATTTCGGGCCTGAATGCGCTGATGTCCGAGATGGCAACGGGACAGACGGGCGTCGAGTCGCTGAGCCTGCACGTGCTTGCCCGGTTCTGCGGCGAACTGCGAGACGACCTGGGAGAAGCGGAGGCGAAGGCGCTGTTGGATCGGGTCGCCGACAGGCTGATGGAGTCGTTTGCCGCCGACTGGCTCGGAGGACGCGACGACATCGCCATCGGGGACCTGATCGCCGTGTTCAAGCACCAGTCGGGCGGCAACATGGTTCCTGTCGACGAAACCGACGACGAGGTGATCTTCGATCTCAGCCCTTGCGGAAGCGGCGGGCGCTTCGTGGTCGACGGTACAGTCGACCGCGATGCCGAACGCTATGGCCGGTGGAGCGACGGAGTGCCGAGCGCGTGCCAGGCATGCAAGGCCTGCCAGCGCGCCGTCGATCGCGCAGTGGGCGGTCCGACGTGGAGCACCGAGATCAGTGACCGCGTGCCGGGCCGCTGCACGTTGCGCTTCCGCAAGCATGCTTCTCGCGGGAAGCGGCTCTTCCCTGGTGCGAAGCTGTACGAAGCGACCCGGACACGGCTCGACCAGGCACGGCAGAGGGTCGCGCGCCGGGATTACCGGGTGGCCGAGCTGTTGAAGGACCAGCATCACGACTGGATGCCCTGGCACGACTTCGTGATCTCGCTTCTGGCGCACCTTTTCGGGGCCTGCCAATCCGAGAAGGGCACCGACTATCTCGAGGCAAGGCTGGAGTCGGCATACAACTCGACCTTCAGGCTGTTCTATCCGGTGTTCAGGAAGCTCGGCGAAGAGGAGCACCTGCGCTACCTGTGCATGTCGCATCACTATCACATGATGCGTTTCGAGCTCACCGAGGAGGCCGACAGATTCGTGTTCCGGCTCGATCCCTGCGGCAGCGGGGGGCGCCTTTTCCGTGGGCAGATGTGGCGGAACCTGTTTCGCTACGACGGCCAGGCGACCACACCGCTGGTCGACGAGGCGCGACCGATCACTTTCGGCCGGCGCGACTTCCCTGTCTATTGCACGCATTGCGCGGCGCATAACCGTGACCAGTTCGTCTACGACGTTCTCTACTTCGTGAACGACGGGCATGCGCAGATGCGACCCGGCGACGCCTGCCTCCAGTTCACATACAAGAAGGGGCGGCACGTCGGCGACGTCGATCCGGCTTTGCGCAAACAAGTCGGAATGGCCTGACGCCGATCCGGGTTCCGGAGGCAAAGGAAGGCGTTTCGCCTGGTTCTACTAAGCAGTAGGGTTACATGTATTCTGGTACCATCGCGTACCGAACCGTAGATGCCGCGATGGCAGGCGTCGCAACCGAAGGGAGCGGAGAGAGACCATGAAGACTGGAGTCGAAGAGATTGTCGGGCCCGGTACTGTCGGTGCCAACGAGAAGCGACGGGGATTCGTGAAAGCCGTCGGTGCTTCGGCAGCGCTGGCAGCCGTCGCCTATGCGCCAGGGCTCGCGAAACCTGCCTGGGCGCGCCGTGGCGTCGTCAAGTTCGGCTGCTCGCTGCCGCAGAGCGGCAACTTCGAGCAGGTATCCAGGCTGTATCGCGCGGGGTACGAGTTCTGGAGCGAGACGGTCGGCCACAAGATCCGGGTCGGAGATCTCGAGTTGCCGGTCGAGTGGGTGTTCTACGACGACGAGTTCAACCCGGCCCGCACGGCGCAGCTCACCGAACGACTGATCACCACCGACAAGGTCGACTGCATCGTGGGCACCTACGGCACCGACACCGTGCTCGCGCAGGGCGCCGTCGCCAAGCGCTACAAGAAGATCACGATCCAGGGCGGAGCGGCCACCCGTCGTGTGGACGAAGAGATCGGCGGCGAGGTGACGTTCACGATGGTGGGCAACGGCGGCGTCTATCCGCGGCTCGCAATGGAGCTGCTGGCTGCGCAGGATCCGAAGCCCAGGCGGGTCGCGACGATCACTTACGACGATGCCGCCTACAAGGAGATGACGGCCTCGATCAAGGAGATGGCGCCGAAGCTCGGATTGGAGCATGTCATCGACATCGAGCTTCCGGTCGCCACGCAAGACCTTCGGCCGACGGTGCTGAAGCTCAAGCGCGAACGCGGTATCGACCTCGTGTACTCGACCGGACACGATGTGCCGCTCATCAAGTTCATCCAGGAATGCATCGCCCTCGACTTCAATCCCAAGGCCATCGTGGGCGGGCACCTGACGACCAATCCGAACGTCAAGGCGGCACTCGGGGACAAGATGCAGAACCTGTACGGGGTCACGCTGTGGCTGCCGCAGTTCACGTATACGGATCCCTACTTCGCGTCGTGCCAGGAGTTCTTCGACAAGTTTCGCGCGGCGAAGGGCTTCGCTCCGACCTACCACAGCGCGATGGCCTACACGATGCCGCTCCTCTACGAACTGGCGCTGCGCGACGGGCAGGGCGAGGGCGCGCTCGACAACCAGGTCATCCGCGAGAAGCTGCTCGCAATGGACAACGTCGAAACGATCTGGGGTCCGATCCGGTTTTCGCCGAAGGGCCGGATCGAGTCCGAGGGCCTGCCGGTCATCCAGTGGCAGGGCGCGGATCCGCAGCCGGTCGTCGTCTATCCGGAAAGCCTCGCGACAGGAAAGGTCGTGTATCCGGCGACGGAGTGGTCCAGGGCGGGCTGAAGCCCGGCGGCGTGCACGCGGCATTCGAGCCGGTGCACGCCTCGATTCTTCGGAGCGGTTGGCATGGCGGATCTGATCATCTACGGACTCCTGAGCGGCGCGATCTTTGCGATGGCCGCATTCGGCTTCGCGCTGGTGCTGGGCGTGCTCGGCGTCGTGAACATGGCGCACGGTCTTTACGTGATCATGGGGGGCGCCCTGACCCACGTGCTCGCCACGCAGGCGGGACTGTCGGTGCCGCTGGCCATGCTGCTTGCGACCGCAGCGACGGGCCTGTTCGCGGCGGCCATGCACAAGGCCTTCGTCGAGCGGATCTTCAGGAAGAACCCGCTCATGGTGCTCGTTCAGACCTTCGGGCTGTCGATCGTTGGCGTCAAGCTGCTCGAAAAGACGGTCGGCGCAGGCGAACGCTTGCTTCGCGTCGACGTCCCCGGGCATCCGATCGTCGAGATCGGCCCGGTGATGATCCCGACCATCGAACTCGTGGTGTTCGGCGTGGCGGTGGCCTCGACGATCGCACTGCTCCTGCTTCTGGATCGAACCGATTTCGGTCGTTCGATTCGCGCATGCCGTGACAACGCCCGGTCGGCAGCGATCCTCGGCGTGAACGTGGAGCGGGTCTATACGTGGACGATGTTCATCTGCGGAATCTGGACCGGGCTCGCCGGCGCGTTGCTGGTCGGCACGAAGCCGCTTGCTCCCTACATGCACCTGCAATGGACCGTCGATGCGTTCCTGATCGTGATCATCGGGGGGCTCGGAAGCATTCCGGGCGTGCTTGCCGGCGCGTTCCTGTACGGCATCGCGAACTACTTCGCCTTCTACTACTTTCCTTCGATCGCTCCGGCGCTGATCTTCGGCGCGCTGATCCTGCTGCTGCTGCTGCGTCCGCAGGGCTTGTTCGGCCTGGGTGCAGTCGTACGCAAGTGAGGTGACGATGATCCCGACATCCCGTAGAGACATGCTGCGCCGGCGGCTGCTGTGGCTGGCGCTGGCCGGCGCGTTGGTCGCCTGCCTGCCGCTGGTGGCAGACGCGTACTGGACGCGACTGGCGGTATTCATGCTGGTCAACATCGGCCTGGCGAGCGCCTGGAACATCATCGGAGGGATCGCCGGATATCCGTCGTTCGGCCACGGGGTCTTCTTCGGCGTCGGCGCCTACGTCAGCGCGATCGCGATCGCGCGCTACGGTGCTTCGCTCGCGGTGGCGATCCCCGCAGCGGCCTTGATCGTCGCACTGTTCTCGCTGTTGTTCACGCCTCTGTTCAGGCAGCGCGGATTCTTCTTCGCGCTGTCGACGCTCGCAGCGGCGCTCGCCGTCGAAACGATCATCCGCAGCGTGCCGTGGCTGCGGGGCCTGGGCGGCACCGAACATGGCTGGAACCTGCCGAACGATCTGTCGGTCCACTTCTACTTCTATGCCGCGCTGGTTGCACTGCTGCTTTGCCTGGCAAGCATCCTCTGGCTGCTGCATTCCCGGCTCGGCCTGGCATTGCGCGCGATCCACAAGGACGAGGTGGTCGCGGCCGCCGCGGGAATCAACTGCGCACGAGCCAAGACCCAGGCCTTCGTCATCTCGGCGGTCTGGCCTGCGGTGTTCGGTGCGCTCTACGCTCCGTTCCTCGTCTACATCAGTCCGGAGGCCGTGTTCGACCTGAAGTTCACGCTCAACATGATCGTGTTCACCGTCTTCGGCGGCATCGGAACCTTCCTCGGACCCATCGTCGGAGGCGTGGCGCTGACCTTGATCGACCAGCTCGCCTGGGCGCACTTCCTCGACTGGCATTCGATGATCTATGGTGCACTGGTGGTGCTGATCATCACGTTCCGGCCGGGCGGCGTGCTGAGCTGGATCGAGCGCGAGAAGGCCGGCGGCAACGCTGCGACCAGGCCTGCGCCGAGGCGAGTCGTGGAGGCCAGTTCATGAGCACGAGCGCATTGATCGAAGTCGATCAGGTCTCCAAGTGGTTCGGCGGCGTCCAGGCCGTCGACAAGCTCAGCATGCAGGTGCGCGAGGGCGAAATTCTCGGTCTGATCGGTCCGAACGGGGCCGGCAAGACTACGGTCTTCAACCTGATCTCCGGGGTGCAGAACCCGACGTCCGGCGCGATTCGACTGCGCGGCCAGGATCTCGGACGGATGCGGCCCGACCAGGTGTGTGCGGCCGGCATCGCGAGGACTTTCCAGACCGCGTCGTTCCTGCCGGGGATGACCGCGTACGAGAACGTGATGCTCGCGGCCGCCTTCCGTCCGGCGGCGAAGCGCCGCGTTCGAGACGACCATCTCGTCACCGAGGCCGCGCTCGAAGCCACCGGCTTGTCCGACGAGGCGGACACGCCGGCCGAGCTTCTGAATGTCTCGGAACAGAAGAGACTCGAAATCGCGCGTGCGATGGCGAGCGAACCGCTGGTCATGATGACCGACGAAGTCGTCGCGGGCTTGAACCCGACCGAGACGAACGAGGTGCTCGAGATTCTCCGCAGGCTCAACCGCGCCGGAATGACCCTTGTGTTCGTCGAGCACGACGTGCGTGCGGTCCTGTCGGTCTGCACGCGTCTCGTTGTCCTGGCGCAGGGCAGCCTGCTCGCAGAGGGCGATCCGTCCACCGTTGCGCGTTCGCCGGAAGTCGTGCGCGTCTACCTCGGAAGTCGCTATGCTCGAAATCAGTAAGCTCAGTGCCGGCTACGGGCCGGGTCGCCAGGTCCTGCGCGACGTCAGCCTGCGCGCGCAGCAGGGCGCGCTCGTCAGCGTCGTAGGCGCCAACGGGGCCGGTAAGTCGACGCTGCTGGGCGCCATATTCGGATTCGTTTCCCGCTGCACCGGCCGGGTCGACCTGGCGGGAACGGCGCTGCTCGGTCGCAACACGCACGCGATCGCCGAGGCCGGCGTGCGGATGGTTCCCGAAAACCGCGGCACGCTGGTGTCCTTGTCGGTCATGGAGAACCTTCAGCTCGGGGGGCTCGGTCTGCCGAAGGCCGAGATCGCGGCCCGCATCGAGCGACAGCTCGAGAGGTTTCCGAGGCTCAAGGAACGGCTGCATCAGCGGGCAGGGATGCTCTCGGGAGGAGAGCAGCAGATGCTGGCGATATCGCGTGCGCTGATGGCGGCGCCGAAGCTGCTGCTGCTCGACGAGCCGTCCCAGGGCCTGGCGCCTGTCGTCGTCGAGCAGATCTTCGAGCTGCTCGCACAGCTCAGGGGATCGGACATGACGATCCTGCTCGTCGAGCAGGACGTCGGATTGAGTCTCGAGATCAGCGATTACGCCTATGTGATCGAGAAGGGTTGCGTGACCCGGGAAGGAACAGGAGCCTCGCTGCTGGAAGACCCACACGTCCAGGAGGCGTTCCTGGGCGTTTCCTGAGCGGGGAAGTCGCGGAGCGAGCGAGGGTTCGCGGCGTGTCGTCGAATTGGTTGCACGATCGAGGGGAGGCCATGGGGCCACTTAACGGAGTAAGGGTGATCGAGATCGCTGGCATCGGGCCAGCGCCATTTTGCGCGATGCTGCTAGCGGACATGGGAGCCGACGTGATCCGCGTGGAGCGCGCGAATGCGCCGCAGACCGGATTCGCTCTCGACTCGCGCTTCGAGGTCCTCAACCGCGGCCGTCGCTCGATTGCGCTGGACCTCAAGTCGGACCAGGGCGTGCAGGTGCTCAAGCAGCTGGTCGAAAAAGCCGACATCCTGTTCGAAGGCTACCGGCCCGGCGTGATGGAGCGGCTGGGGCTCGGTCCGGCCGATTGCTGGGAGATCAACCCGAAGCTGGTCTATGGCCGGATGACCGGATTCGGCCAGGAGGGCCCGCTGGCCGGCGCAGCCGGTCACGACATCAACTACATCGCGCTGACCGGCGCACTCGATGCGATCGGAGCCAAGGGGGGTCCGCCGATTCCGCCACTGAACCTCGTCGGCGATTTCGGGGGCGGCGGGATGCTGCTGGCCATGGGCCTGCTCGCGGCGTACATCGAGGCACGAAACTCCGGGAAGGGCCAGGTGGTCGACGCGGCCATGGTCGACGGGGCAGCCTTGCTGCTGGCCGGTATTTTCGGCCTGAAGGCTGCCGGCCTCTGGGGAAAACCGCGTGGGGAGAACCTCCTCGACGGAGGGGCGCCCTGGTACGGGGTCTACGAAACTGCCGACGGCAAGCACGTCGCGCTCGGGGCGATCGAGCCGCGCTTCTACAGTGAATTCCTCTCGCTGGCCGGCATCGATCCCGCAACGCTTCCGGGCCAGCACGACGAGGCTCGGTGGCCGGAGCTCAGGGAGGCGCTCGAGCAAGCGATGCGTCGGCTCACGCTGGACGAATGGCGCGAGCGGCTGGAAGGCACGGACGCCTGCTTCGCGCCGATCCTGTCGATGGACGACGCGCCCGCCCATCCGCACATGGCCGAGCGCAACAGCTTCGTGACTCTGGACGGCGTGCTGCAGCCGGCTCCCGCGCCGCGTTTCAGTCGCACGCCGTCTTCGGTGCGCAAGCCACCGCCGAAGCCGGGCCAGCATACCGAAGAGATCCTGGCCGACTGGGGCGTCGCAGTGGAGCAGGTGGCCTGACCGTTCAATCGGATCGCTCGGGTTTGGCGCCCACGAGATTCAGCGCCATCTCCGCCATCCGGTCGCAGATGTCCTCGACGGAGAGTCGCCCCTCGGGGCGGTACCAGTTGTAGGCCCATCCGATCATTCCCGCCAGCGCGAGCGAAGTGAGCGCCGGGTCCGTGACCCGGAACTCGCCGGTTCGGACGCCTTCTTCGAGAAGTTTCGTGAGCATCCCGTCGAACTTGCGATGCATCGAGTACAAGGGCTGTCGCGCCTGCTCGCTCAGGTTCTTCTGCTCGCGGAAGAAGATCGCCGTGTACCGACGCCATTTGAGCGTCGAGCGCGTGATCGTGCGGACGACCGAGTAAAGGCGCTCGGACGGGCGGCCGGTCGTCGCGAGCGCTTCCTCCAGAGCGTCGTTCGCATGCGCGATCGATCGGCGGCTGATCTCGGCGAGGATCTCTTCCTTGTCCTTGAAGTGGTAGTAGATGAACGGCTTGGTCACGCCGAGCCGCTCCGCGACGGCGTCGAGCGTCGTTCGCTGGTAGCCGTTGTCGTAGAACAGATCGACCGCGGCGTTGATGATCTGTTCGCGCTTGAACGCGATCACCTGGTCGCGGATGGAGCCCGCCCCGCCATCCAGGCCGTCGTTCTGCGTGCTGTTCACGGAACGCTCTTTGCGCGTGGGCGCAGGCGTGCGCTTGCGCGGCGCGGGGCGCGCCCCTTCTGCCGCTTTCGTGCTGCGCTGCCGCTTGGTCAGTCCGTTCATCGTTCGGGTCTAGAGTAGTAGTAAAGATATTATACTCTAGAGTATAAGCGAGTCGATCGCCGCATCGGGCTTGCTTCACGCCCCCACCTCCGGCGGCAACCGGTCCCCGTGTCCGAGCTCGCGCTGCATCAGCACGGCATCGACCCAGCGATCGAACTTCCAGCCGCTGGCGCGCAGCAGGCCGGCATAGCGGAAGCCGGCCGCAGCGTGCACGGCGATCGACGCGACGTTGCCGCTGTCGCCGATGACCGCGACCATCTGCCGCATGCCGATGAGCTTGCAGCGCTCGATCAACTGTCCGAGCAGCTTGCGGCCCACGCCCGAACCCTGCGCGACCGGATCGAGGTAGATCGAGTTCTCGGCGGTGAAGCGGTAGGCCGGACGCAGCTTGAAGAAATACGCGTAGGCATAGCCGACGACGCGTTCGTGGCCGTTCTCGAGCGTGAAGGCGACCAGGTACGGAAAGCCGTCGCGCAGGACCTCGGCGCGCCGGCGCATCATCTCGACGAGATCGGGCGGTTCGATCTCGAAGGTCGCCACGCTGTTCAGGACGTGGTGCGCGTAGATCTTCTGGATGGCGCCCAGGTCGTCGTCGCGGCTGTCGCGGATGTGAACGTCGAGCGGCTTGTCCATCGCAGGGTCCTTCGGAGGCTGCGCGTACTTCGGGGCGGCGGGCTCAGCCGGGACGGTCGATCAGCCATCCGTCTTCGACGGCGAGTCGTCCGTCGCCCACCAGTTCGTCGATGGTACGCCGCAGCGCCTCGTCGGCGGGAAGTCCGAGTTGCCGGGCGGCCGCCGACAGCACCGGTGCAGCGGCCAGGTGTTCGACGAAGCGCGCGCGCTCGATCCGTTCGAGGTCGAGCATCAGGTACTTGACCAGCACCTTCAGCGCGTGTCGCGGCAGGCGCCGGGGATCGGCGAGCAGCCCGCGCAGACGGGCGAAGGCCAGCTCGAGCGCCTCGCCGACGGCGGTGAACTGCGGTCCATGGCCGGGAAAGACCCGTTCGACCGGCAGCGTCGCGATCAGTTCGAGCACCGCCTGCTGTTCGGCATAGCCCGACTCGCCTTCGATTTCGGGAAAGATCAGGCCGAAGCCCTGTTCCCACAGCGCGTCGGCCGAGATCAGCAGGCGTGCGCTCTCGCAATGGAAGATCAGGCTCTTCGGATCGTGCCCCGGCGCGGCGTGCGCGCGCCAGCGCAGTCCGCCCATCGTCAGTTCGTCGCCGGGCGACAGCGTGTCGTGCGCGTCGAAGCGTTCGCAGCGCTGCCCGGTGGCAGCGAAGCTCAGTGCCTGCTCGTCCCACCGGCGGACGTCGTCGGCACTCGCCGCCGGCACGACGATGCGCGCGCCGAAGGCTTCGGCGAGCGCAGCGTTGCCGCCGCAGTGGTCGGAATGCAGATGCGTGTTGACGATGCGCGCCAGGCGCGTACCGGTCTCGTCGAGGAGCCGGCGCACGATCGCGACGGTCAACGGCGCATGCTTGACGTAGCCGGTGTCGACGATCGTCGCCTCGCCGCCGTCGACGAAGAACACGGCATTCGACGACAGCCAGTCGCGTTCGATGAAGCGAACGCTTTCGGGCACGCCGCCGCTCACTGGCCGTTCGCCTTCGACGCAGCGGCCTTCGAGGCCTTGCGCTCGGCGATCCTGCCCCAGACCTCGGTGCGCTGCTCCGGCGTCATCGCGCCCCAGTTGGCGATCTCGTCGATCGTGCGCTGGCAGCCGATGCACAGTCCGTCTTCGGGATCGATCTTGCAGATCGAGATGCACGGCGAGCGCGTGCGTCCGGCGAAGGCCGGCCTGGGCGGCAGCGCAGGGGTTTCCGCCTTCGGGCGCAGTTTTCCGTCGGTCACCGTTCAGCTCGCAATGGACACGGCATCCGCGCGCGCCTCTTCCCTTCGTTCGCGCTTCGCAGCGAGCGCGTTGCCGGCACGCGAACTGCTGCGCCGGCCGAGTTGTGCCGAGATCCACTGGCCGGCATCGACCAGCGCGTCGAGGTCGAGGCCCGTTTCGATGCCCAGGCCGTGCAGCAGGTAGACGACGTCTTCGGTGGCGACGTTGCCGGTGGCACCGCGCGCGAACGGGCAGCCGCCGAGGCCGGCGATCGAGGTGTCGAAGCGCGTGATCCCGACCTGCAGGCTCGCCAGCACGTTCGCAACGGCCTGGCCGTAGGTGTCGTGGTAGTGACCCGACAGCATGTCGGCGGGGATCTCGCGCATCACGGCTTCGAGCACTCGCTGGACCCGACCCGCGTCGGCGACGCCGATCGTGTCGGCGATGCCGATTTCGTGGCAGCCCAGCTCGCGGAATCGCCGGCTGACGTCGACGACCGATTCGACCGGCACCTCGCCCTGGTAGGGGCAGCCGTAGGCGACCGACACGGCGGCGCGCAGCCGCAGGCCGTTGGCGAGTGCGGCCTCGGCGACCGGGCGAAAACGCTCGATGCTTTCGGCGATCGAGCAATTGATGTTTCGCTGCGAGAACGCTTCGCTGGCCGCACCGAAGATGACGACTTCCTGCGCACCGGCCGCCAGCGCGCCTTCGAAGCCCTTGAGGTTCGGCGTGAGCACGGATATCCGGCTGCCCGCCGGACGGGGGATGCGCGCCATGACCTGCGCGGCGTCGGCCATCTGCGGCACCCATTTCGGCGACACGAACGAGGTCGCCTCGAGCTGCCGCACGCCGGCGGCGAGCAGGCGCTCGCACAGTTCGACCTTCGTATCGGTCGCGACCGGCGCCGGCTCGTTCTGCAGCCCGTCGCGCGGACCGACTTCGGTGATCGTGACCCGGGTCGGGAGCTTCATGCGGTGCTGTCCTCCTGCTGCTGCGCCGCCGATCGCGGCGCAAACCGCCATTGTCGCCCGGCACGCGGCCGTACGCCCCGATTCCCCGGCGGACGAGGGCGTAACGGCGCCGTGCGACAAGCCGGGCCCGGCCCTCAGTACCCCCGCCGCCGATCGACGAGTCCGCCGACCGCCTCGCCTCGTTCGAGCGCGAGGATCTTCCGCGCGACCTGCGGCGCCGACACTTCGACCAGCGTCATCGCCGACACGTGCGGCGTGATCCGGACCTTCGGATGTCGCCAGAACGGATGGTCGGGAGGCAGCGGCTCTTCGGCGAAGACGTCGAGCGTCGCGCCGGCGAGCTGCCCGGTGTCGAGCGCGGCCAGCAAGGCGTCGTCGACGATCAGCGGGCCGCGCGCGACGTTGACCAGCCAGGCGCCGGCCGGCAGCCAGCCGAGGCGCTCGGCGTCGAACAGGCCGCGTGTCGCTTCGGTCAGCGGCGCCAGCAGCACCAGCATCCGGCAGGCGCCGAGGAAGGCCCGAAGGCCGCTGCGCTCGTCGAAACAATCGACGCCTTCGATGGCCTTCGGAGAACGCGAATAGCCGCGCACCGGGTAGCCGAAAGCGGCGAGCGCGCTCGCCACCTGCGTGCCGAGCACGCCCAGCCCGAAGACGCCGACGGTAAGCTCGGTGCGCGCGAGGGCCGGCAGCGGACGCCAGGCGCCCTCGCACTGTGCGGCCGCGTAGTCGTCGAAGCGGCGCTGCACGCGCAGGGCCTCGTGCAGGCAGTACTCGATCATCTGCGGCCCCATGCCGGCGTCTTCGAGGCGCACGACCGGCAACTGCGGCGGCAGGCCCGGCTGCTTCATCAGGTGGTCCACGCCGGCTCCGGCGCTGAAGATCGCGCGGAGCCGCGTCTGTTCGTCGAAGAAGCCGGGCTCGTCGAGCCAGCCGACCGCATAGTCGGCCGGCGCGCTGCCGGGCGCCCAGCCTTCGACCTGCGCCTGCGGCAGCAGTTCGCCGAGCATGCGGACCCACTGCTCGCGCGCCTCGGCGCGCGGGTGGGCGACGACGATCCTCATCGGCGGCGTGCGACCGTGACGAAGTTCACTGCCCTTCCTGCGACGGCACCCAGGCCGCCGGGCGCTTGGCGAAGAACGCCGCGATGCCCTCCTGCGCCTCGGCGCTCGCGCGCACTTCGGCGATCCGGCGGGCGGTCTCGTCGCCGAGCTCGTCGTCGATCTCGCGGCCGGCGACGTCGCGGATCAGTCGCTTCGCCTGGCCCAGGGCCAGCGGCCCGGCCTGGACCAGGTGGCCGAGGATCGCGTTGACGGCGGCATCGAGTTCGTCGAGCGGCGCGAGTTCGTGGACCAGCCCGATCCGCCAGGCCTCGCCCGCTTCGATGACCTCGGCGGTCAGAAACCAGCGACGCGCCTGGTTCGCGCCGATCGTGCCGATCACGTAGGGGCTGATCATCGCCGGGATCAGGCCGAGCTTGACTTCGGACAGGCAGAACCTCGCCTCGTGGCTGGCCACTGCGATGTCGCAGGCAGCGACGAGGCCCATGCCGCCGGCGAAGGCCGCACCGTGGACGCGCGCGATTACCGGCTTCGGGCTGTCGTGGATCGTACGCAGCAGCTTCGCGAGCTTGCGCGAATCTTCGAAAGCCTCTTCGGGCGTCATCTCGTTCGCGCGTTTCATCCAGTTCAGGTCGCCGCCGGCGCAGAAGGCCTTGCCGCGGCCGGCCAGCACGATCGCACGGATCGATTCGTCGTCGATCGCGGCCTCGATGGCATCGGTGAGCTCGGCGATCATCGTGTCGTTCATCGCGTTGCGGAGGTCGGGTCGGTTCAGCCAGATCAGCGCCACGCCGGGCGCAATTACGGTTTCGATGGTTTCGTAGTTCATGGAGTTTCCTAGCGAAGGTCGCCCGTTCCGGGCGAGCTCGTGACGGTGGTGGAATTGGTCGGCGCCGCCTCTTCGAGCGCGGCGAGGAAGGCGGCGTCGGCACTCACTTCGGCAGCATCGGCCCAGCGTCGGTAGAGGGCCTGGATCGCGCCGACGATGTCGTCGCGCGCGCTGCCGTCGGGCCGGTACGGCGCGTTGAGCGTGACCGAGAAGTAGCCGTGCGGGCGGTGCGGGTTGCCGGCGTCGTCGGCGGTCTCGAACCAGACCGTGTAGTTCGGCCGTCCGCCCTGGCAGGGCGAGGCCTCGGCACTGAAACAGACGCGTTCGACGACGTCGATGTCGAGGTGACAGTGATGGCCTTCGAAAGGGCCGATCTGCCAGCTCTTCATGCGGCCGTGCTGCCAGGACGACAGCGTTTCCGTCA
>JAAZBL010000156.1 GCA_012513825.1 Limnobacter sp.
CCGATCAGCCCGCCGGCCTCGGTGATCAGCAGGCTGCCCGCAGCGATGTCCCACGGGGCCAGCCCGATCTCGAAGAAGGCATCGAGCCGGCCGGCCGCAACGTACGCGAGGTCGAGCGCGGCCGCGCCGGCGCGGCGCACGCCGGCCGATTTCATCGTGACCGAGCGCAGCATTCCGAGGTAGTCGTCGAGATAGTCGACCTTGCGGAACGGAAAGCCCGTGCCGACGAGGCCCTCTTCGAGCCGGGCGCGCCGCGACACGCGAATGCGACGGTCGTTCAGGAAAGCGCCGGCGCCCCGGCTGGCCGTGAACAGCTCGTCTCGAGTCGGGTCGTAGACGACGGCCTGCGTGACGACGCCGCGCTGCATCAGCGCGATCGAGATCGCGTACTGCGGAAAGCCGTGGATGAAGTTCGTGGTGCCGTCGAGCGGGTCGATGATCCAGATGTTCTCGGCCGCACGAACCTGCTCGGCGCGGCCTCCGGCCGGTTTCCCGCCGGCCGTGTGGCCGGACTCCTCTGCTAAGATCGCGTGGCCCGGATACGCGGTCAGAAGCGTCTCGATGATCGCCTGTTCCGACGCGTGGTCGACCTCGGTCACGAAGTCGTTGCGCTGCTTGCGTGCGATCTTCAGCGTGTCGAGGTCCAGGCTCGCGCGATTGATGATCCGGCCGGCGCGGCGTGCCGCCCGGACCGCCACGTTCAGCATCGGGTGCATGGTCTACGACCCCATTCGGGTCTCGAAGTGCAATCCGCCATTGTAAGGGATCGAAGCTGTCCGCCTTGCATCGCCCCACGCCTGCGTGGTTCGAACGCCTGGCGTTCGTCCTCGTGCGGCCGAGCCATCCGGGCAACGTCGGCGCCGTTGCGCGCGCGATGCGCACGATGGGGCTTCACCGGCTCGTCGTCGTCGCGCCGCGGCTGCCGCGGGTGCTGTCGCACCCCGACGCGATCGCGCGCGCCAGCGGCGCGCTCGATGTGCTGTGCGACGCGGTCGTGGCCGACGATCTGGCGACGGCGCTGGCTCCGTTCACGCACGCGGTCGCGGTCAGCGCCGACGAGCGCGAGTTCGGCCCGGCTCCGCAGCCGCCCGAGGCGATCGCGCGCGACGTGCGCGCGCAATTGCTCGGCTCCGGGGAAGCGCGCGTCGCCTTCGTGTTCGGCACCGAGCGCAGCGGCCTGTCGATCGAGGACGCGCTCGCCTGCCAATCGATGTGCAGCATTCCGGGCGCCACCGACTATCACTCGCTGAACCTGGCGCAGGCGGCGCAGATCGTCGCCTACTGCCTTCGCTCGGTCGATCGGCTCGACCCGATCGACGAGCTCGCGGCGGCGGCCAGCGCAGCGCAGGCGCGTGGCGCCGGTCCCGGCGACGAAGGCCGGGCGGGCGAAGCGATGGCCGAGGACGGCCGGACCGGTCCGGGTGCGCCCGCATCGCTGGCGGCGATCGAGGGCCTGTTCGCACACCTCGAACGGGCGCTGGTGCGCATCGGCTTCCTCGACCCGGCACACCCGAAGAAACTGATGCCGCGGCTGCGTCGCCTGTTCGGGCGCACGCGGCTCGAAGTCGAGGAGGTCGCGTTGTTGCGCGGCATCTGCACGCAGATCCTGAAGCTCGCCGACGGCGACATCCACGGCGCGCGCCGTCCGCCTGCGGCGCCGGGCGATCGGGCAGGCGTGCCGCCGGGCCCGGCGCAGCCTTCGGCAACGGAGCGATCGTGACTTTCGGTGCGACGAGGTCGTCGCGACAAGACCAGGAATAGGGCGATGTTCGAACGCTTGCGCGAAGACATCGCGGCGATCCGCGCCAGGGATCCGGCGGCGCGCTCGTCGCTCGAAGTGCTGCTCTGCTATCCGGGGCTGCACGCGGTGCTCGTGCACCGGCTGGCTCATTACCTGTGGCAGGCGGGGCTCGTCACGCCGGCGCGCGCCGTCTCGCACATCGGCCGTTTCCTGTCCGGCATCGAAATCCATCCCGGCGCGCGGATCGGCAAGCGCGTGTTCATCGACCACGGCATGGGGGTCGTGATCGGCGAGACGGCCGAGGTCGGCGACGACTGCACGATTTACCAGGGCGTGACGCTCGGCGGGACCTCGCTGAACGGCGGCAAGCGCCATCCGACGCTTGAAGCCGGCGTCGTCGTCGGCGCCGGCGCGCAGGTGCTGGGGCCGTTCACCGTCGGCGCCGGCGGGCGAATCGGCTCGAACTCGGTCGTCGTCAAGGCGGTGCCGGCCGGGGCCACGGCGATCGGTGTGCCGGCGCGCGTCGTGCGCCGCGACGAAGGGACGGAGGATCCGGCCGGAGAGCCGGCGCGCTCGGGCTTCGCCGCCTATGCGATCACGCGCGGCGCCGACGACCCGCTGGTGCAGGCGCTGCACCGGCTGATCGACCACGTCGCCGAGCAGGACCGCCAGATCGAGCGGATGCAGCGATGCCTGAAGCAGATGGGCGCCGAGCTCGACGAAGGATGCGCGCCGCTCGACGCCGGTGCATTGAACCGGATGGTCGATTAGGCCTGCAAACAGGCCGCTAGGCCGGCAGCCGGACGAAACCGTTGCGGTCCACGCGCAGGAAGCCGCCGCGGCCGCTGGACGCATCCCAGTCGGACAGTACCCAGCGACGTGCCGGCCCGTCGTCGAGCCGCCATTCATGGCAGGCCGGCCGGTGGGTGTGGCCGTGGATCATCAGGCGCGCGCCGGCGGCGCGCAACGCGGCCTCGACCGCCGCGTCGGCGACGTCGCCGATCTCGTAGCGGCTGGCCTTCGACTGCTCGCTCTGCTCGCGCAACTGCCGGGCGAGTGCGAGCCGTTCGGCCAGCGGTCGCACCAGGAACTGGTCTTGCCAGGGCGCAGCGCGCACGAGCGCCCGGATGTTCTGGTAGTCGCGGTCGTCCGTACAGAGCGCATCCCCGTGCGCGAGCACGACCGCCTGGCCGAACAGCTCGATCGTGCACGGGTCGTCGAGCATCGTCGCGCCGCTGCGCTCGACGAAGTCGGGCGCCTGGCCGGCCGCCGGCGGCAGCCGGCCGAGCAGGAAATCGCGGTTGCCGCGCATCACGAACAGCTTGCGGCCCGCGCCGGAAATCCGCGCGAACGCGCCGATCGCGTCGGCGGCCACGGCGTCGGGCTGGTCGTCTCCGACCCAGGCCTCGAACAGGTCGCCGAGCAGGAACACGTGACTGGCCTGCGGCCAGGCCGCTTCGAGCGCAGCGAGGAATGCGCGGGCGGTGCGCGGGTCGTGATCGCCCAGATGCATGTCCGACGCGAACAGGGCGACGTCGTCGCCCGACAGCGCGATCGGACCCGGCGCTTCGAACCCGGCGTTCATGCGCGATTCGCCGTTGCGATCGACGCCGTTTCGATCGCTCAGCGCGCGGCGCCGACGACCGTCATCGATTCGATGACGACCGCATCCCGGGGTACGTCGCGGTACGGTCCGACGGTGCCGGTCGGCACCGCGCGGATCTTGTTCACGACGTCCATGCCGCTGACGACCTTGCCGAACACCGCGTAGCCGTGGCCGTCGGGCTGCGGATGATTCAACCCTGCGTTGTCGACGGTGTTGATGAAGAACTGCGAAGTCGCCGAATCCGGATCGCTGGTGCGCGCCATCGCGACCCAGCCGGTGTCGTTGCGCAGGCCGTTCTTCGATTCGAGCTTGATCGGACCGCGGTTCGCCTTCGGGCGGTACTCGCCCTTGTACAGCGCCTCGGTGAAGCCGCCGCCCTGGATCATGAAGTTGCCGATGACGCGATGGAAGATCGTGCCGGCGTAGAAGTCGTCGTTTACATAGGCGAGGAAGTTCTCGACCGTGGCCGGCGCCTTGTCGGGGTAGAGCTCGATGACGAACTCGCCGGCCGAGGTCACGACCTTGACCTGCGGATTGGCCGCAGCCGCGTCGTCGGGGGCGGCCAGGGCGAACATCAGTGCGCCGATCAACGGCAGCTTGCGCAACAGCATCGAGGGATCTCCTTCGGGTTCATCGGGAGCCGGCGTCGGCCGGCGGATTGGCCGAACCGCTCGAAGGAGCGATCCGTTCGGACAGTTCCAGCGCCTGCCTGAGCTTGGCATCGGCGGTGCCGGCGGGGTTCAGTTTCGCGGCCTGCGACCATTCGCGCATCGCCAGCCGCAGGTAGACGTCGCCGAGGTTTTCGCGCGCCAGCGCGTACGAAGGCAGCGCGCGAATCGCCTCGGCGAGGGCTGCTCGCGCGGCGTCGAGGTCGCCGCGCGATGCGTGCAGCGCGGCCAGGTTGTTGTACGGCTCCGGCAACTCGGGGAAGTCCTGCGTGAGCGCGCGGAACACGTCGATCGCTTCGGTCTCGCGGCCGCTTTGCGCGAGGATCACGCCCTTCAGGAAGCGCAGTCGTGCGTCGGACGGCGAAGCCGCGAGTGCATTGTCGGTGGCGGCCAGCGCCTCGGTAAGGCGGCCCGTGTCGAGCAGGCGGCGGGCCGTTTCGTAGGCGGCCTCGGCCGCACGTGGATCGCCGCTCGCCGGCGCCGGGAACGGCGTCGCCGGCAGCGTGTCCGATGGCGCCGAGCCGACACCCGGGGCGCCGGGGGCGCGCTGTCCCGCGAGCGCCGGCGCGCGATCGGCGGATTGCGCGAGGGCGGCCGGCGAGGGGGCGGCCAGACCCGCCGCCAGCACGCCAGCACACAGGCCGGCTGCGGACGTGCGGCGCAGGCCCGATGCTATACTCGATCGCATCCCGCCATTCTAGCAACGCGCCGCAGGGCGGCCGGCGGCATGGCCGTGCCGGGAACCCGAACCGGCGTCAATCGGCCCGCCCGACACGCATGCTTCGCATCTACAACACGCTCACCCGCAGCAAGGAAGAGTTCGTTCCGCTGGAACCCGGCCGCGTGCGGATGTACGTCTGCGGGATGACCGTCTACGACTGGTGCCACGTCGGCCACGCGCGCGTGCTCGTCGTGTTCGACGTCGTGCAGCGCTGGCTGCGCGCCTCGGGCTACCAGGTCACCTATGTCCGCAACATCACCGACATCGACGACAAGATCATCCGCCGTGCAGTCGAGAACGGCGAGACGATCCGCGAGCTGACCGAGCGCTTCATCGGCTACATGAACGAAGACGCCGACGCGCTCGGCGTTCAGCGACCCGATCACGAGCCGCGCGCCACGCAGTTCGTCCCGCAGATGCTCGGCCTGATCGACCTGCTCGAAAAGAATGGGCTCGCCTACGTCGCCAGCGACGGCGACGTCAACTTCAAGGTGCGCCGGTTCGACAGCTACGGGCGCCTGTCGGGCAAGTCGCTCGACGACCTGCGCGCCGGCGAACGCGTCGACGTCGACGAGGCCAAGGAGGATCCGCTCGATTTCGTGCTCTGGAAGGCGGCCAAGCCCGACGAACCCGACGAGGCGAAGTGGAACTCTCCGTACGGCGTCGGCCGTCCGGGCTGGCACATCGAGTGTTCGGCGATGGCCACCAGCCTGCTCGGCAAGACGATCGACATCCACGGTGGCGGTGCCGACCTGCAGTTTCCGCACCACGAGAACGAGATCGCTCAGAGCGAAGGCGCGCTCGGCTGCCAGTTCGTCCGCTACTGGATGCACAACGGCTTCGTGCGCGTCGACGACGAGAAGATGTCGAAGTCGCTGGGCAATTTCTTCACGATCCGCGAGGTGCGGAAGCAGTTCGACGCTGAGGTCGTGCGCCTGTTCATCCTGCGCGCGCACTACCGCTCGCCGCTGAACTATTCCGACGTGCATCTCGAGGACGCGCGTGTCGCGCTCCTGCGGCTCTATGGTGCGCTCGAGGTCCGCGACGACGCTGCCGGCGATGCCGGGGCCGGCGTGGATGCCACTGCCACTGCCACCGCTACTGCTACTGCGACTGCCGCCCTGCAGACTGCCGCCCAGCAGGATGCCGCCACCGCATCGGCTGCGCCGATCGACTGGTCCGTTCCGTTCGCCGCGCGCTTCTGCGAGGCGATGAACGACGACTTCAACACGCCCGTCGCGCTGGCGGTGCTGTTCGAGCTGGCGGGCGAGTTGAACCGCGGTGCTTCGCCGCAGCTTCGCGACCTGCTGCGCGCGCTCGGCGGCTTGTTGGGGCTCCTGCAGCGCGATCCGGCCGAAGTGCGCCGCAGCGGGCTGCGCGGCAGCGAGGCGGTCGCCGACAGCGTCGACGACATCGAGCAGATCGAGGCGCTGATCGCCCGGCGCAGCGAAGCGAAGAAGGCGCGCCACTGGGCCGAAGCCGACCGGCTGCGCGACGAGCTGGCCGCGCGCGGCATCGTCCTCGAAGACGGTCCGGGCGGGACCACCTGGCGCCGTGCCTGACGCGCTGGCCGCGCGCAACCTGCCCGACGGGGCGGGATCGATGAAGCCGTTCTGGGTCCATTCCGGGCTGGCGCTGCTCGACGTCGACGAGCACGGCGGGCTGGTCGTGACCGACGAGTTCCTCGCCGCCTACCTGCAGCGTCCCGAACTGGCTCCGGTCGAGGAGTCCTGCCCGGCCGAGCGCGCGCTGCACGCCGAGCTGCTGGCGGCGCCGCGCGCAGCGGTCGCAGACGAGCGGCTGGCCGCGATCGCCGATGCCGACGTGCGCGACAACTGGCGGCTGTTCCTGCGCTTTCGCGATCGCCTGCTCGATGCGCCGAACCTGCAGGCGGCCTACATGAAGCTGTTCGCCGACGCACGCCAGGCCGGACGCATCGACGTGCCGCCGCTGTTCGTCGACCAGCTCGCGCAGATCATCGTCCATCACCTGCTGGTCGGCTGCGACGACGGGTTGACGCTACGCGTCGCCGAGCTGTGGTTCCGCGAGCAGCGCGTCTCGATCGACGAGAACCGCGTCGTGCTCGCCGACCTCGAGGCGGTCGATGCTCGCCGCGAGGACGCGGGCTTCGGCGAGCTCGGCCGTCTGCTCGTGCAGGCCCAGCTGCAGCCGCGCGGCGTCGACCTCGAGGTCATCGACCGGGACAACGCCGACGCGTACTTCGGGCGCGACGAACTGCACGACTTCGCCGTCGAGATTACGCACGGGCGCGCCGCTTCGGTGGCGCTGTGCCGTCTGCTCGAGCGCTGGATCGGGCACATGCTGGGCGTGGCGGTGAAGCTGCGCACGCTGCCCGGAATCGAGGATCCGCGCTGGCGCTGGCACGTCGGACTCGATTCGCAGGCGACGCAGCTGCTCGACACGCTCTGGCGCGAAGGCGGGCTCGAGCCGGCGCAGCATCGGCGCCTGCTGCTGCTGATGCGGCTCGATTTCGAGCAGCTTCGCGACCAGGATCCCGAAGTCGCCGGCCGGCCCGTCTACCTGGCCCTGGCGATGGACGAGCACGGCGTGCTGCAGATGAAGCCGCAGAACCTGCTGTTCAACCTGCCGCTGGTGCGGCATTGACCGGCAGGCTGCATACGCGATGAAACCGCCGTTCTGGGACCAGGCCTGCGCCGAGCTGTGCAGTCGCGATGCGGTGATGGCGCGCCTGATACCCGCCTGCGGCCCGATCCATCTGGTCGCGCGCGGCGATCCGTTCACGACGCTGGCGCGCGCGATCGTCGGTCAGCAGATCTCGGTGAAGGCGGCGGCCTCGGTCTGGAATCGTTTCGACGCGGCCTGTCGCCAGGTCTCGCCGCAGCGCGTCGCGCGGATGCGGATCGAGACGCTGCGCGGCTGCGGGCTGTCGCAGCGCAAGGCCGAATACGTGAAGGACCTGGCGCGGCATTTCGTCAGCGGCGAGGTCGATCCTTCGCACTGGCCCGAGCGCGACGACGAGTCGATCATCGAGGAGCTCGTCGCCGTGCGCGGGATCGGGCGCTGGACAGCCGAAATGTTTCTGATCTTTAATCTGCTGCGACCCGATGTCCTGCCGGTCGACGACCTGGGACTCGTGCGCGGCATCGAAAAAAACTACCGCAACGGGGAAAGCGTGTCGCGGACGGAGGCCCGGCAGATCGGCGAGAGCTGGCGGCCGTGGCGCACAGTGGCCACCTGGTACCTGTGGCGCAGCCTCGAACCGGGCACCGCGGAAATCTGAATGAAAACAACGTTCCTGGAGTTCGAGCAACCGATCGCCGATCTGGAGCAGAAGATCGAGGCGCTGCGCTTCGCGCAGGAAGACTCGGCGCTGGACATCGCCGACGAAGTCGAACGCCTGCAGAAGAAGAGCCAGGCACTGATCAAGGACACCTACGCCAAGCTCACCCCCTGGCAGATCGCGCTGGTCGCGCGCCATCCGCAGCGGCCGTACACGCTCGACTACGCGAAATCGATCTTCACCGATTTCCACGAACTTCACGGCGATCGCGTGTTCGCCGACGACCCCGCGATCGTCGGCGGGCTCGCACGGCTGAACGGGCAGTCGGTGATGGTGATCGGCCACCAGAAAGGTCGCGACACCAAGGAGCGTGGCTACCGCAATTTCGGGATGCCCCGTCCGGAGGGTTACCGCAAGGCGCTGCGGCTGATGAAGCTCGCGGAAAAGTTCGACGTGCCGGTGTTCAGCTTCGTCGACACGCCCGGGGCGTTCCCGGGCGTCGGCGCCGAAGAGCGCAACCAGTCCGAGGCGATCGGCCGCAACCTGTACGAGATGGCTGCGCTGCGCGTGCCGATCGTCACCACGATCATCGGCGAAGGCGGCTCGGGCGGCGCGCTGGCGATCGCGGTCGGCGACGTCACGCTGATGCTGCAATATGCGGTCTACTCGGTGATCTCGCCGGAAGGCTGTGCGGCGATCCTGTGGAAGAGCGCGGCCAAGGCGCCCGAAGCTGCCGAAACGCTGGGCATCACCGCGCAGCGACTGAAGACGCTGGGGCTCGTCGATCGCGTGATCAACGAGCCCGTGGGCGGCGCGCACCGCGACCCGCAGCAGATGGCGGCGACGCTCAAGCGCGCACTGACCGATGCCTTGCGCCAGCTCCAGGCCGCGCCGGTCGAAGAGCTGCTCAGGCAGCGCCATGAGCGGATCCTCGGCTATGGCAAGTTCAAGGAGACGGCCGCCGGTTGAGGCGCCGATCGCCGCGCTGCGCGACGCGCTGGCGCGGATCGACGCGAACGGCCCGGTCCTCGTCGCCTTCAGCGGCGGGCTCGACTCGACGGTCCTGTTGCATGCCGCCGCCGACGTCCTCGGTGCGGGCGAGGCCGGATCCGAAGTCGAATCGCGCAGAAGCCTGCTCGCAATCCATGTCGACCACGGGCTGCAGGCACCGTCGGCCGACTGGGCGCGCCATTGCGTCGGGCAGTCCGACACGCTCGGGGTCGACTGTCGCGTCGTGCGGCTCGAAGGCGCGCCGCAGCGCGGAGAAAGCGTCGAATCCTGGGCGCGCGAAGCCCGCTACGCGGCATTCGCCGGCATCGCCGAAGAGGTCGGTGCGGCGGCACTGCTGACCGCGCATCACGCCGACGACCAGATCGAAACCTTCCTGCTGCGGCTCGTGCGCGGCGCCGGTCTCGACGGCCTCGTGTCGATCGAGCCGGACACGATGCGAGGCGGGCTGCGCGTGCTCAGGCCCTTCCTCGGCCTGCCGCGCAGCGCACTCGAACGCTGGGCGCGCTCGCGCGGCCTCGCCTGGATCGAGGATCCGTCGAATCGCGACGAGCGCCTGCTGCGCAACGCGGTCAGGCGGCAACTGGTGCCGGTGCTCGATCGTGTGTTGCCGGCGCTGCGGCAACGGCTGCCGCAGACGCTGGCAGCACTGCGCGAAGAACGCGACCGCCTGCGCGAGCTCGACCGCCGTCGGCTGGAGACTGTCACCGAGCCGTCGCGAAGCGCGCCCGGGCGCGCAGCGGCGCTCTCGCTGTGCGCATGGCGACGGCTTCCCGCCGCGAGCCGCGCCGGCGTCCTCAGGCAATGGCTGGCGTTGCACGGCGCGCGAATGCCCAGCCGGGCGCGGCTCGCCGAGATGCTGCGTCAGCTCGATGCGCCGGCGGCCGACGGGCTCGAGATCCGGCACGACGGGTTCGTGCTGCGACGCTACCGCGGGCAGGCGATGCTGCTGCCGGCGGCAGAACGATCTTGCGAAGGCGCCGCTTCCGGGTTCTGCCTGCCGCTGCGGTGGGTCGGCGAGCGGCGGGTCGAGGTTCCGGAGCTGGCCGGCGTGCTGACGATCGAGCGGATCGGGCAGGTCGAGCGGGTCGAGCCGGTGGGCCCGGTCAAGCCGGTCGGGTCGCCGGGCCGGCCGGGGCTCGCCGAACGCTGGCTGCAGGCGCCCGATCTCGAGCTCCGCGCCCGCAGCGGCGGCGAGCGGCTGCGCATGCATCCGGGCGGTCCGCACCGGAGCCTGAAGAAGCTGTACCAGGAGCGGGGCGTGCCGTCATGGGCGCGTCGCGCATTGCCTGTGCTGTGGGCCCACGGGCGGCCGGTCTGGGCGGCCGGCATCGGCTGCGACGCCGATTGCATCGTGAGCAAAGGGGTACGCTACGCGCTCGACTGGCAGCCGCTCCGGCGCTCGCGACCGGCTTCGGCACCGGAGCGCTCGCAGCACTGAAGTCCCAACGACGGAAGATCGAGAACGAGAGAAGGCATGGCGAAAGACGACCTGTTCCAAACCTCCCGCAGTTCGCGCGCAAGAAGAGCCGGATGGCGCTCCGCGGCCGCGATCCTCGGTCTGCTTCTGGCCATCGGCCTCGTCGGCGGTGCCTGGCAACTCGGGCGGGCGCTCGTGAGTTTCAAGCAGCTCGATCGCAGCGTCGTCGTCAAGGGGCTGGCAGAGCGCGAGGTGCCCGCCGACCTCGCGATCTGGCCGCTCAGCTTCGCCGAGGCCGACAACGACGTCGCCAACCTGTACCGCAACCTCGAACGCAAGAACGCGCAACTCGTCGAGTTCCTGAAGGCCGCCGGCTTCGACGACAAGGAGATCGGCAGCTCGGCGCCGTCGGTCGTGGACAAGCAGGCGCGCGAGTACGGCGGCGACGACCGCAGTCCGTTCCGATACACGGGGCGGGCCACGGTCACCGTCTACAGCACCGACGTCGAGCGGGTGCGCGCGACGATGAGTCGCGTCGGCGAACTGGGCCAGGCGGGCATCGCGATCGGCGGCGACCATGGTGCGCGTCCCGAGTTCCTGTTCACCGGCCTGAACGCGATCAAGCCGGAAATGATCGAGGAGGCCACGCGCAACGCTCGCGAGGCGGCCGAGAAATTCGCGCGCGATTCGGGCAGCAACCTCGGCAAGATCCGGCGCGCGTCGCAGGGGCAGTTCTCGATCGACGACCGCGATGCGAACACGCCGCACATCAAGAAGCTGCGCGTGGTCTCGACCGTCGATTACTACCTCGTCGACTGACGGCGCGCCGGCGATCGGCCTGCGAGGTACCGGGTAAAATGATGGGTTTTTCACGACGCCGGGGCAGGCGAGCATGGCACTGATCGTTCAGAAGTACGGCGGCACCTCGATGGGCTCGACCGAGCGCATCGGCAACGTGGCCCGTCGCGTCGCCAAGTGGCATGCCGCCGGCCACCGCGTCGTCGTCGTGCCCTCGGCCATGGCAGGCGAGACCAACCGTCTGCTCGGACTCGCCCGCGAGATCAATCCGCATCCCGATCCGCGCGAACTCGACATGATCGCGGCCACCGGCGAGCAGGTCTCGGTGGGCCTGCTGGCGATCGCGCTCAAGACGATCGGCGTCGACGCGATCAGCTACGCCGGCTGGCAGGTCGCCGTCAACACCGACCGCGCCTACACGAAGGCGCGCATCGTCTCGATCGACGACAGCAAGGTGCGCGCCGACCTCGATGCGGGCCGGGTCGTCATCGTGACCGGCTTCCAGGGCGTCGACGACTTCGGACACGTGACCACGCTCGGGCGCGGCGGCTCGGACACCTCGGCAGTCGCGATGGCGGCGGCGCTGGGCGCCGACGAATGCCTGATCTTCACCGACGTCGACGGCGTCTACACGACCGATCCGCGCGTCGTGCCCGCCGCGCGCCGGCTCGAGAAGGTCACCTTCGAGGAAATGCTCGAGATGGCGAGCCTCGGGTCGAAGGTGCTGCAGATCCGCGCGGTCGAATTCGCCGGCAAGTACAAGGTCAAGACACGCGTGCTGTCGAGCCTCACGCCCCCGGACCTGCCCGTCGAGATCGAGGCGAACTCGGGCACGCTGATCACTTTCGAGGAAGACCAGGACATGGAACAGGCCGTCATCTCGGGCATCGCCTTCAACCGCGACGAGGCGAAGATCACCGTCACCCAGGTGCCCGACCGGCCGGGCATCGCCTACCAGATCCTGGGGCCGATTGCCGAGGCGAACATCGACGTAGACATGATCATCCAGAACCAGAGCGTCGACGGCACGACCGACTTCTCGTTCACGGTGCCGCACCAGGAGTTGCAGCACGCGCTCGGCGTGATGAACAACAAGGTCAAGGAAGCGATCGGCGCCGGCGAGATCATCGGCGACCCGAACATCGCCAAGGTCTCGGTGGTCGGCATCGGCATGCGATCGCACGTCGGGCTGGCCAGCCTGATGTTCCGCACGCTGTGGGAAGAGGGCATCAATATCCAGATGATCTCGACCAGCGAGATCAAGATCTCGGTCGTGATCGAGGACAAGTACATGGAGCTGGCCGTGCGCGCGCTGCACAAGGCGTTCGGGCTGGACCAGCCGGCCGAAGGCGTGGCGACGGGACTGGCCGTCGGCGGCTGAAAGCGCGCCGGGCATGGACCTTGCCGGGCGTCGAAACCGAATCTCGACCCCGACAGGTGCACCATGCCAGTGATCGACAATCCGCTGCAGCGTCTGCGCGAATTCGACGAGCGTCGACCGAGCGTACCCGGAGAACACTGGGTTGCTTTCGGCGCCGGGCTGTATTTCCTCTCTCGGCAGCGGTCGACCGCGCTCGGCCGCCTGGCTTCGTTGCTGGTCGGGACCGCGCTGATCGCCCGGGGGGTCAGCGGGCGCGACGGTGCGCTTGCACGCTTGCGCGCGATCCGACGCGCCTGACCGACTTCCCCGAGGCAGCCTCCGGATGCTTCTGTCCGAGGTCGATGTTGATGTAGGATTTTTTTCGCGCGGCTCTCAGGGCCGGCAAGCGGGTCCAACTTCGCCACTCGAATCGGGAGACAGGAATGCGGCCACTGTTGCGCTCAGGGGTGATTCTCGGTGCGGCTTCTGCAGTGGCGACGCTGCTGGCCGCTTGCAGCGACTCCGACGATTCGTCGGACATCGGCGCGCCCGCGCTGCAGGTGATGTCCACGAAGGCCGAGTACGTGACCGGTGGCGACGCGCTCATCGACATCGCGCTGCCCGACGTTCCCGTGTTCCTGTCGCCGCCTTCCCTCGAGGTCAAGCTCAACGGCGCCGACGTCTCTAGCGCCTTTTCCATGGATCCCGACCGGCCCGGTCACGCGATCGGACTGGTCGAGGGGCTCGCGAACGGCGTCAATACGCTCGAGGCGAGCTACGGTGGCACGCCGGCATCGATCCAGATCACGAACTACCCGGTCACCGGTCCGGTGCTGTCCGGCCCGCAGGTCCAGCCCTTCATCTGCCAGACCCAGGACTTCACGCTGCCCGACGGATCGAAGCTGCCGGCGGCGACCGACGAGCATTGCTCGGTGCCGACCGTCGTGCACTACCTGTATCGCTCGACTGCGGGGGGAGCGCTCGTGCCGCTGCCCGGCACGACGGGCCTGCCGAACGACGTGGCGACGACGACGACCCTCGACGGGGTCGAAGTGCCTTTCGTCGTGCGGGTCGAAACGGGGACGATGAACCGAGGGATCTACCAGAACGCGGTCCTGCACGATCCCACTCGGGATCCGGCGCCTGCGCCGACGACACCGCCTCCGGGCTGGAACAAGCGGGTCATCGGCGTGCATGGCAGCGGCTGCACGGGTGGCTGGTACGTGCAGGGCGCCGCCATGGGCATCAGTCCGTACACGGGCGACAACCTCGAACGGCTCGCGGAAGGCTACGGGGTGTTCGTCAACACGCTGAATCATCCGAGCAACAGTTGCAACGCGACGGTCGCCGGCGAGTCCACGATGATGGGCAAGGAGCACTTCATCGAGACCTTCGGCGTTCCGCGCTACACCGTCAGCACGGGTTGCTCGGGTGGTGCCTACACGAGCCTGCAGGTGGCCGACGCGTATCCGGGGCTCTTCGACGGCGTCATCATCAGTTGCACCTACCCGGATGCGCTGGCAATCGCGATGTCGGGCATGGACTCGAAGCTGCTCAGTCGCTACCTGCTCACCGACAACGTCGCCAGTTTCACCGAGGAGCAGATGACGCGGGTCTCGGGTCACAAGACGGCGCGTGCCTGGTATGACCTGGCGCTGCAATCCGGGCGCACCGACCCCGTGCCGGGCCGGACCGACCCGATTCCCGCTGGGATTTTCGGCGGCTACAACTCGGCCGTCTGGAATCCCGCCGTACCGGCCAACCTGCGCTTCGACCCGGTGTCGAATCCCGGCGGCGCCCGGCCGACCGTGTTCGACGTCGCCCGCAGCGTCTACGGTGTGGATCGCGCCACCGGCTATGCGCTGCGTCCGTTCGACAATGTCGGTGTCCAGTACGGCCTGAACGAGCTGAAGGCCGGTGTCATCGACAAGGCGCAGTTCCTCGACCTGAACGAGCGCATCGGCGGTTACGATGACAACGGCAACTACACGGCGGCGAGGTCGGTCGGAAGCCGCGATGCGATGCGGCGGGCGCACCAGAGCGGCCTGATGCTCGGTGGCGGCGGCGGGCTGGCGTCGATTCCCGTGTTCGACTACTCCGGGATCTACGACGACGACCAGGCCTATCACTATCAATGGTTCCACTTCGCCGTGCGCGAGCGTATGGCTCAGGCGAACGGCCATGCGGACAACCACCTGATGTGGCGCGGCGCTGCGTCGATCACCGATCTGCTCAGCGGCGATCCGTCTTCGCCGGGCGCCGCGCTCAACCAGGCGGTGGCGACGCAGGCATGGGACAAGTTCATCGAATGGATGAATGCCTACACCGCGGACACCTCGCAGGGCTCGCAGCTCGAGAAAGTCGTACGCGCGAAGCAGGCGGTCGGTGCAACCGACGGCTGCTTCACGCAATCGCCGACGCCGCAGTTCATCGCCGAACCGCAGACATTGAGCAGTGCGCCTGACTCGCAATGCAACACGCTGTGGCCGTCGTGGACGACGCCCCGGATCGAGGCGGGCGGCCCGGTCGCGGCCAACAACCTCAAGTGCGAGCTGAAGCCGATCGACGCGGCCGATTACGCGCCTGTCGTCTTCGACGCGATGGAGCAGCAGCGGCTGAACGCGATCTTCCCGGACGGCGTCTGCGACTGGTCGAAACCCGGCGTCGAGTACACGGGCGTGGTTCCCTGGCCGTCGTTCGGACCCTCGCCGGTGAATCTGGTGTTCGACCTGAACGCGCCGTAGGACCGTCGTCCGCGAGTCGCCGAGCCGCGTCGCGGCAGAGAGGGCCGAGGGGCGCCACGGGGCTGGCTGGCGTCGAGTAGGTCGGGCGCCTCCCGACAGGCGATGGCATGGCTCCGGAAGGCCATGGCACAAGCGCTACCGTTTGTCGTCCCCCGATTCGTTGACGAACTTTCGGACGGGCTCGGACATGCTGGCCTGGCGAGACTGGACGCGGCCAAGCGTGGCCGTTCCGAGGGAGCCAACCATGTCCGATTCCAGGCGAATCACGCTCGACGAGTTCGAGCGCAAGGTTCTCGATCCCGACACGCCGGAGAGCGAGCTTCGGCAGTACGTCAAGGTGGACGAGCAGGCGAGCGGTGCCATGCGCCCCCGGCTGACGCTCGACACCACGCGTGTCGTGCCTCCGGAAAACGACGAGCAGCGTCGCGGCGACATGCTGCTCGCTCGCCTGAACTGGCTCGCCCGAGCTCGGCGACGCCGGATCTTCGAGGCGAGAATGATGGAAAAGCCCGGGCCGGTCATCGTCGCCGAGGGCGACTCGTGGTTCCAGTTTCCATTGCTGCTGAAGGACGTGATCGATCACCTGCTGGACCGAGGGCGGCTCGTGAGCAGCCTGGACGAGGCGGGCGACACGCTCGACAACATGGTGAAGCAACGCGAGTACATCGGCGAATTGCAACGCACCGGCGCTTCGATCCTTCTGTTGTCGGCCGGAGGCAATGACGTTCTGGGCGGCAGCAACCTGGCCCACCACCTGCGCGACGAGGACGAAACCCTCCCGCCCTCCGATCTACTGCTGCCGAGCTTCTTTGCGGTGCTCGACCACACGCTCGGGCTATACGAGCGCATCGTCCGCGAAGTGGAAGCCTTGCCCGGCAATGTGATCACCATATGCCATGGCTACGATCGTCCGCTGCCCAACGAGGGGCGCTGGCTCGGCCAGCCGATGGGCAAGCGCAAGATCACCGACCCTGCACGGCAGCGGCAGGTCGTGAGCCACATGATCGACGTGTTCAACGGCCGGCTGCAGCAGCTCGCGCAGCGCTTTCCAGAGTCGATGGTCTACCTCGACGTGCGCGGTCGCGTCGGCAGCGCGCTTGCCGAATGGCACGACGAGTTGCACCCGAAGGACCCGGGTTACGGACGCGTCGCCGATCTGTTCGACGAGGCGATCGAGCAGGCGCTGGGCAAGGGCGCGCAGCCGGCCGCGCCCGTCGTGCGCAGCCGGGGCGCCGTGGACGGGGCGGCCCCTCTGCCGGCCCGGGTCGGCCGCCGGGGCGTGTCGCTGCATGTCGGCCTGAATCGCATCGACCCGAACCACTACGGCACCGACGGGGCGCTGGCCGCCTGCGTGTTCGACGCCGAGGACATGGAGCTGATCGCCAGCGACCGCGGATTCGAGCGCCGCACCCTGCTCGTCGATGAACAGGCCACGCGCCAGGCGGTGAAGGACGCGATCGCGCAGGCTGCCGAGGAATTGCGCCCCGGCGACCTGTTTTTCTTAAGCTACGCCGGCCATGGCAGCCAGGTGCCCGACCTCAATGGTGACGAAGGCCCCGACGACGAGCAGCGGCAAGACGAGACACTCTGCCTCTACGACGGCATGCTGCTCGACGACGAGCTGTTCGAGTTATGGGCCGGCTTCCGCAGCGATGTGCGGGTCCTGATGATCTCCGACAGCTGCCACAGCGGCACGCAGCTGCGAGGACCCCAGGACGAACCGACTGACCGCCTTCCGGGCGAGCCGGCTCGGCGCCTGTTGCCGAAGGAGTGGGCCGCGCATGCCTACCGTCGTCATCGTGCCTTCTACGAAGCGCTCGGACGTCAGGTGCGCGGCGGCGAGGAGCGACTGCCGACGATGGAGATCGCCCGTCCGATGCGGTGCTCGGCGCTGCTGATCTCGGGCTGCCAGGACCACCAGACGTCCCGGGACGGTACCGTCAACGGCCGCTTTACACAGGAGCTTCTGCAGGTATGGAACAACGCGCGATTCCGCGGCAACTACCGTGAGTTGCACCAGCGGGTCGTCGCCGGCATGCCGAACGATCAGAAGCCGAACCTGATGCTCATCGGGCCGGCCACGTCGACTTTCGTTGCGCAAGTGCCGTTCGCTATCTGAAGGTGCTTGCTCGCTGCCTGGTCGGGCACGACCGCGGTGGCCTGACAGGGCGGGCTTCGCGGCATCCGGAGCGATCGCCGGCGTCGCTCGAGTCGCCTTTCTTCCTGGGCAATGGGGCCATTCCTCAATGAGCCGCTTGCGGTCCGAAGCATTCGACCCTCGGTCGCCTGCCCATTCTCCGCTCGAGCCCGTGCGCCTACGATCTTCCTCCTTCAAAGGAGATAGCGAGGTGCACATGGGGATGTACGACCGAGATTGGTACCGAGACCATGCGAGGCAGATCGCAGCCCGAGGGGAATCGACAAAAGCAACGAAGGGCCGGCAACGCGTCCAACGCGTGCTCCGGCTCTGGCCGGAGATAGCCTTCGTACTCTTGGTTACTGGGGTCGTACTCGTCGCCGCCCGGTGGTAGACGCCGGGCCGGGCCCATCTGGCAATTAGGCAGCGAGGGCTGGCGGAGACGGAGGGATTCGAACCCTCGATGCAGTTTTTGGCCGCATGCTCCCTTAGCAGGGGAGTGCCTTCGACCTCTCGGCCACGTCTCCGGGCTTCGAATGCGATAACAGCTTGCTCTCGATGCCGGCTCGGCGCGAATTGTACATCATGCCTCGCTCGCTACCGGCGTTTGTCGTAGGGGAAGTACGGCGGCGCTTCGCCCACCGCCTGCATGTCGACTCGACGATGCGATGCCGATGCCGGGCGACGCCAGTTGCTTGTGCACTGAAGGATGTCGTGGTCCGAGACGATCCAGAGACCGGTGCGCACGCCGGTCCGCTCGAGGAAGAGGGCGGCGACGTCGCCGACGTGGGTGCTCGTTTCCGGGCGGTGGTCGGTCAGCCCTCGTTCGGCGCCCGGCTCGCCGCGTTGTTTTCGACGATGATGGCCCGCAGCATCTGCATGAACTGCTCGCGCTGGTGCGGCGTCAGCGGATCGAGCATCCGCTGCTGGGCGCGCAGCATGCCGGGACGCACTGCGCGCAGCAGCTTCAGGCCTTCGGACGTGATCGACAGCAGGCGCACGCGGCGATCGTCGGGTCTCGGTTTTCGTTCCAGCAGGCCGCGCGCTTCGAGGCGGTCGACGACGCCGCCGATCGTGGACGTGTCGATGCCGATCGTGCGTGCGAGGGTCCTCTGGTCCATGCCCGGCGTGTTCGCGACCGCCTGGAGACACCCGTACTGCACCGGCGTGATCGCCTGCGGTTCGGTCTCCTGGAGGAAGATCGCGACGGCGATCTGGTTCAGGCGCCGGATGCAATAGCCGGGCAGCGCGTCAAGATCGATCGCGTGCCCGAAGGCAGGGCCCGCTGCAGAAGTTTCGGCCATCGATGCGCTCGATCCGCCCTTCGGATCGTCAGTATACTGATCGTGATCGGCCCAGGCTTGCGGCGGAGTCGGCTTCCGGCACCGCCGCGTCGATGGCCCTGAGGGCGCCTTCAGATGTCGCGGATCCTGACCGAACCGCGCTGCGAAAACGACAGCAGTGCGGCCGTCGAGCAGAATCCACCGCGATCGACCCGGACCTTTTTCCAACCCTTGCTGCCGCCTCCCGGGCCGCCGCCGCCCCCTTTGCCGAGGGTCTCGAAGCCCGAAGCGTCCGCCAGCTCGTTCGTGTCTGAATCGCCCGAGCTCGCCGCTCCGTCGCCGTCGAATCGCTGGTCGGCGAACTCGCTCTCGACGAAGTCGAGCTCGCCGTCGACCGAGCTCTTGCCGTAGCCGCCCGACTCCTTGTAACGGTATTCGCCGCCGTGCCTGCACATCTCGTCGATCGACACGCCGCGATCGCTGTCGACCCTGTAGTACTGGCGCTCGCTGATCCGGGTGATCCTCACTTCGGGGCGGTGGTTTCCGGCATCCAGCGTGTTGCCTTCGAGCCTGCCCGAAGTCTTGTCCACGCACAGGTAGCCGCGACCGTCCCGGGTCGGCGTGTCGGCGAGCCGCAGCGCGTTGCTCGACCGGGCGGCGGCGGCGCCGCTATACAAGGTGACGATCGTCGGCAGGAGCGCCGCGGAGCGCCGCAGAAGCTTGCGTCGGTCGATCGGTCCGTCGGGTGCCTGGGGTCGGTCGGAGTCGGAACGGGCCGGATCGTGCTTGCTGCCTTGCTGCGCCATGCTGCTCCCCTTTCGTTGTTCGAAACCGCTTTTCCTCGTGCGGCGCGCACACGAATGCAAGATCCGTGCGCGCAGGGGATATCCCTATTCAAATCAGTGGTTTGTACTACACAGCAACGGTGGAAAGCGACAAGGTTGTAAGAGAAACCGACAAGCAAAAGAGATGCCTGGATGTCCGGTCACAGGCCCGGGGACACTTCGCCGGCTCGCTAACGGTGCCTGCCGCCGAGCTTGCCGGCGAGCGCGATCGCGGCGTCGGCGACCCGGTGGCGCGGGTGCCGTCGGCAGTGGTCGTCGACGTAGTCGAGCAATCCGCTTGCGCCCGGGATCCTTCGGTCCGTCGGTTCGTACGAGGTCGCGACGCTGTAGCCGGCAAGGAAGCCGCGGATCCAGGTGACGTAGAAGTAGTCCTGGTTCGCCGAACCCTGTTCCCGGTGCCTGAGGTAGTCGTGGCACGACCGGGTGCCTTCGCCGTGAACGTAGACGTCCCTGGACTGGGCGGCCGACGGCAGGCAGGCGAGCAGGATGGCAACGACGACGAACGAACGCATGGGTGTATGTCCCCGTTTCAGTTGCCCCCGCACCGAAATTCTGCCCTCGGCCGGTCCGGGCGGCAAACGCGGGCAATCGACCGCGAGCGCGAAAGCGCGGCAGCGCAGGCGTTGCCCGCGCTGCGTTCAGGGCGCTTGCGCTTCGAGTTGCCCGAGCAGCGTGGATAC
>JAAZBL010000157.1 GCA_012513825.1 Limnobacter sp.
GCGGCCTCGGCCGGAATCTGCACGCGGTACAGGTAGACGTCCTCCTTGCGGTGGTTGCTCCGCACGCCGACGATGTCGCGCTCCTCGCCGACCACGTAGATCAACTCGAACTGCCGGAACAGCGAAGCGACCGGCGCGTACTCTTCGTCTTCTTCGAAGCGCGCTTCGATCGAGATCGACAGCGGCGGCGCATCGTCGAAGTTGAAGCTGACGAACGTGTGCGCGACCGGCCCGGGGATCCAGTACGAGATGTAGAAGTCGAGCGAATTCAGCGACGACACCGAAACCTCGCGCTCGAGGTAGCGCACGTCGAAGTCCTCCGGGCTGCGATAGACGAAGTCCCGTACGCCGGTGATGCGCACGCGGTCGCCTTCGATGTACGCCCGCGGCAGGACAGCGTCCTCCTTGCTCCAGTTCCGGTCGTTGGACGGCGGAATCGAAAGGATCCATGCTGCGACGGCGCAGAACAGCACGCCGAAGGCGATGCGCGAGCGCGGGCTGTCGCGCATCCAGAGCGTGACGACGCCGAATGCCACGAAGGCGAGCGCCAGCGCCGTGCGCAACCAGGGCCAGGGCAGGTTCGAGTAGTGGATCGACAGTGCGGCCCATCCGATCAGCAGCACGCGCAGCAGGAAGCCGAAGAACGCGAGCGTCCGGGCCGCAATGCGCCCGCGCCGGCGACCGGTGCCCGCCCTGGTCGAATGTGTGTCGCTGGCATTCATCGTGCGATACCTGGCCGAGTTCGCCGAAAACAGATGATCGAGTTGCGGGACGATCGGCGCAAGCGCGTCGAGCGCATGGCGCGGCAGGCGCCCGAGGGTCGCGGTCGCCTGCAGCGCACCGAGCCGACGGCAGATCAGGCGCCAGCGAAGCCGGGCCTGGCCGGTGTCGGGACCAGGTTCAGCTTGCGCAGTGCCGGCAGGAACTTGTTGTGCCTCGCAACCTCGCGTAGCGCGGCCATCGCCGTGCAGTATTTCGAGCAGCGCTTGACCGGGTGCTGGTGCAGCGCCCGCAGGATCTTGTCGGCGATGCCGTTGCCGTTGGCCGACTTCGTCTCTACGATGAAGGCGTCGTCGTCGACCTCCCGGCATTCGCGCGGACCGGCGAACATCAGCCCCGAGTCGATCGTCATCCGCTCGCCGCCGTCCCGGGCAACGAGCGTGATGCGCCGATAACACATCTCGACCGCCGGTTCGAGCCGCCGATCGAAGTCTTCGCCGTACAGCGCACGGTACTCGCGGCGCACGTGCGCGATCGCCTGATCGTCCAGCCGTCCGTAGTTCTCCAGCGGATAGGGCAGCCGCTTCTTGACCGTGACGCCGCGCTTGTCCTTGAGCTTGACCTCGACGAAGCACAGTTCGGCGTCGACGTACTTGCGCACCCGGACCTTGCAGCGGCGCCGCCGCCCCTGATGGTGGTCGAAATAGCTGCTGCGCCGTGCGTCGTCGAAGTACATCGTTTCGTAGGTGAATTCGCGCCTGCCGTCGATCTCGAGGATGTCGAACTCCTGCTGCAGTGCTTCGAGCGCCTGCCCGAGCACTGCGCCGCGCAGCACGTACTTGTTGTCGAGCCGTTCGAGCATCGATGCCCGGCTTTCGAGCTCGCACAGCGACACGGGGCGGAAACCGCCGGTGAGCCAGTTCTTCGTGGTCATGGCCGGCCTCAGGCTTCGCACTTGCGATAGAAGACGTTGATGCGCGCCATGTCGTTGATGTAGTCGAGCGCCGTGATCTGGTAGGACATCACCTCGACGCCCAGGCGCCGCGACAGGTCCTCGCGCATCGCCGACGGGTTCGACAAGACATGCGCGTCGATCTGGTCGAGCGTGATCCGGATGCCGTCGGCCGAACTGAGCACGCGCGGATGGTCGACGATCCAGGCGCCGACCAGCACGAGCGTCACCGCGCAGGCCACGAACACCAGACTGGTGCCGGTCACCGAGCAGATGACGGCCAGCGTCACGCTGCCGAAGAAATAGGTGATCTCGGTCTTGCTGATCTGTTCGGAGCGCAGCGAGAACAGCGCGAGGATGGCGAACAGGCCGAAGCCGGCGGCGACGCTGAATTCGACGCTCGAGAGAATCGTCAATACGGCGAACGCGAAGATATTGAACATCGCCGCCGCGGTGACCAGTTCCTTGTCGCGGTAGCGCCGGTAGTACATGCCGAAGACCAGCACCAGCATCGCGACGATGTCGATCGCAAAGCGGCAGACGAGTTCGAGAATCGGACCGGGACTTTCGAAGGCGGGCATTTCTTTCGTTCTTCCTTTTGGCGAGGGTGGAGGCGGGTGCGGCGGCATCGATCGCGTCGCGACGGGCGCGGCACCGGAGAAGGTCGGGCACCGGCCTGGCCGGCGTGCGCCCGGGGGTAAACGGCGCTCAGCTCCAGCCGGCGGTCATGCAGGGCCGGTAGTCGAGGCGAAAGGCATGGGCCACGTGGACCAGCGCAGCCGCTTCCGTGATCCGGCGCTGCGCGAACTGCGGCCCCTCGTTGTGGCTGTCCGACAGGTCGAGCTCGAAGCTGTCGCCGCCGTCTTCGATGCGCAGGTTCAGTCCGGTCTGGCCGCTGCCGACCATCAGGCTGATCCCGGAGGCGTGGATGACGCGGCCGTCGCGCGCCGAGACGAAGTCGCCGGCGATCACGTCGAAGCTGCGGGTGGCGCCGAAGCCGATGCCGAGCTTCGAAACGATCGCGGCGAGTTCGCCGCCGAGCTTGCCGACCTTCATGTCGTCCTGCGTCCAGGCGCCCGACAGGACCAGGTGGTTCGCTGTGTCGACCGCCTTGCCGGGGTTTTCGAGCGTCGAGACGACGCGGTCGGTGCCGAGCTTGCCGATCGCCGTGTGCAGCCACCACGAGGCGCCGCCGCTGAGCCGGCGCCCTTCGAAGCGCTCCGGTACGGTCCGGTCCTCGATGTCGGCCACGAAGACCGTCAGCCGCGGCGCACGCTTGCGATCGATCATCTGTCCCAGGCAGGCGAGCGCCTCGGAGTGTTCGGTGGTGACCGGCGCCACGCGCGCCGGCTGTCCGGCGGGACCGCGGTCGACCGGGCTGCTCGCGCAGCCGGCCAGGCCGAGCGTGCCGAGCAGCACGGCGAAGGCCAGCGGACGGTGATTCATCTTTCTTCTCCTTGTTGCGGATTGCTGTGCATCGGTCGGCTGCATCGAGGCAGCCACATCGGGACAACGGGAGGGCGGCGGCGCTTATTCCGGCCCATCGCGCATGGCGTTCCGTTTTCGGCGTTTGCGGCCGAAGGCGACGCTCCGGGAGCGGCGGGCTGGGGTAGCGACGGGCTCCGGAGGTGCCGGCCTGCGGCCTTCGGGAAGTCATCGGCGTCGGGGATCGGCGGAGAGCCAGGCGCGGACCGGGCGATGGAGTTCGGACGCGGACATAAACTTGCAATCCGTTCGCATACGGACTAAGATTGCAGTGTCGCTCCAGAAAAGGTCGTACCCGATGAGCGCCTTGCCCAAGTCCTCGGACAAAACCGTCGATCTGCGAACGCCCGCTGCCGCGGCTGCGGCCTTGCGTACGTTCTGGCGGCTCGCCGAAGCCTGGTCGCTGAGTCCGGCCGAGC
>JAAZBL010000158.1 GCA_012513825.1 Limnobacter sp.
CGGGCCCGCGCCCGACCAGCGCCTCGGCGAAATCGACCAGTCGCCGCGCCACGCCGGAACGCTCGAACACCGCGCCGACCAGCACGAACATCGGCAGCGCAAGCAGCGGATACTTGGCGATCCCGCTATAGAAGTTGTTCGGGATCGACAGCCAGCCGAGTTCCGCCATGCCGATGCCGACTGCGCCGCCGAGCATCAGTGCCGAACCGATCGGCACGCCGAGCAGCGTCAGCCCGAAAAAGACGACGAAGATCGCGACGCCGGTCATGACGCCCTCAGCTGACGCACGAGGCGCTGGACCGAGCGTGCGGCGATCGTCAGCGCAAGCAGCGGCAGCCACAGCGTGTACCACCACTGCGGCACGCCGATGCCCGGCGACGTGACCTCGTAGCGCCAGTCATCCCACAGCAGTCGCAGGCCGAGCCCGAACAGGATCAGGTAGGTGGCCACCGTCGCGACCTCGGACAGGATGGCAAGCCTGCGTTGCCGGGCAGCCGTGCCCGACGCGTACAGGAACTCGATGCGGATGTGCCGGTCGCGCGCGACGGCCGCCCCGGCCGCCACCATCGTGAGGATCAGCATCAGCGAGATCGACAACTCCTCGGACCAGGCGAAGGATTCGTTGGTCAGGTAGCGGACGAGGACGTTGGCGAAGGTGATGAACGTCAGCAGCGCCATCGCAATGGCGCCCAGCCAGTCCTCCGGCAGGTAGCGCCGCGCCGGCGCAGCTTTGGCGTCGGCACGGATCGAAGACGGAGACACCTCGGGGGCGGCGCGCTGCGGCGGCTGCGGTTCGGACATGCTGAAGGAATGGCGTGGATGAAAAAAGGCCGGGCGAACCCGGCCTGACTGACCGCCTGAGGCTCAGGCCTTGCGGGAGGCGGCGACGGCCGCTTCGGCGCGCTTGACCAGGTCGGTACCGATCTGCTTGGTCCACTTGTCGTAGACCGGCTTGACCGTCTTCTGGAAGGCTGCCTTCTCGTCGGGCGTCAGCTCGGTGACCGTGACGCCGAGCGCCTCGACGTCCTTGATCATCGAGCGGTCGTCGCCGCTGAGGCCCTTGCGCGTCAGCGCGATCTCTTCCTTGCCGGCCTCGACCGCGGCCGCACGGACGATCTCGCGATCCTCGGGCGTCCAGGAGTTCCAGACTTCGCGGTTGGCCACGTAGATCAGCGGGTCGGCGACGTAGTCCCACAGCGTGACGAAGCGCTGCGACAGCGTATGCAGCTTGGCCGCCGCGAAGATGTGCATCGGGTTTTCCTGGCCTTCGACGGCGCCGGAAGCCAGCGCCGGCTGCGCGTCGGCCCAGCTCATCTGGGTGGGGTTCGCGCCGAAAGCCGTGAAGGTGTCGTTGAAGATCGGCGAACCGACGACGCGGAACTTGAGCCCCTTCATGTCCTCGGGCCGTCGGATCGCATGCCGGGAATTCGTGACTTGCCGGAAGCCGTTCTCGCCCCAGCCGAGCGGCACGACGCCGGCCTTCTCGACGATCTTCAGGATCTCGTCGCCGATTTCGCCCTGGACCAGCGAATCGAGGCCGGCATGGTCCTGCGACAGGAAGGGCAGCGAGAACAGGTTCAGCTGCCGCACCTGCGGCGACCAGTTGATCGTGGAGCCGAGCGCCAGGTCGATGACGCCCTGGCGAATCGCCGAGAACTCGCGCGTCTGGTCGCCGTTGATCAGCGACACGCCCGGGTACAGCTTCATGTTGATCCGGCCCTGGGTGCGCTCGCGCACCTTGTCGATCCAGATCTGGGCCCCCTTGCCCCAGGGGAAGGCAGTGCCGACGACCGTGGACACACGGTACTCGGACTTGTAGGACTGCGCGTTGGCGCCGCGCGTGATCACGAAGGGTGCGGCCAGTGCGGCCGAGCCGGCAACGCCGGCCTTGAGCAGGGTACGACGATCCATCAGCGGTTCTCCTTGTCTCCTCGGTGGAAGCAATGCGGAATCCGTCCCGGAATCGACACGGCCCCGCCCGCGAGGAGTGCGCCCGGAAGCGAATCCGCGATTGTAACTTGGGGCAAACTTCCGACAGGCATCCCAGCGCCCTTTCCCCTACAATCATTTCGCAATCAGCGTGCGCGATTCCACGGACCCGGCGCTTGTTGCGCAACCGTCGCGCCGCATGGCGGCGCATTACCCGAACCGACAAGGAAAGCGAGTATGGCCGCCACGTCCCCGTTGATGAACACCTACGCACGCCAGCCGGTGGCCTTCAGCCATGGCGACGGCGCATGGCTCATCGACACCGAGGGGCGACGCTATCTCGACTGCCTGGCCGGCATCGCCGTCAACACGCTCGGGCACAACCATCCGAAGCTGGTCGCGGCGCTGCGCGAACAGATCGGCAGCATCATCCACAGCTCGAACCTGTTCGAGATTCCGTTGCAGACGGAGCTCGGCGCGAGGCTCGTCGAGCTGTCGGGCATGACCAACGTGTTCTTCTGCAACAGCGGGCTCGAAGCCAACGAGGCGGCACTGAAGATCGCGCGCAAGTACGGCCACGAACGCGGGATCGCGGTGCCCGAAGTGGTCGTCTTCGACAACGCCTTCCACGGCCGTTCGATCGCCACGCTGTCGGCGACCGGCAACGCCAAGGTCCAGAAAGGCTTCGTGCCGCTGGTCGAAGGCTTCGTCCGGATTCCGCTGAACGACATCGACGCACTGCGCCGAATCGCCGGCGAACGGCCCGACGTCGTCGCCGTGTTCCTCGAGGCGATCCAGGGCGAAGGCGGCATCCAGCAGGCGCGCCTCGAATTCCTGCGCGAGGCGCGCAAGCTGTGCGACGAGCGCGGCTGGCTGCTGATGATCGACGAAGTGCAATGCGGCACCGGCCGCACCGGCAAGTGGTTCGCGCACCAGTGGGCCGGCATCCGGCCCGACGTGATGCCGCTGGCCAAGGGCGTGGCCTCGGGCGTGCCGATCGGCGCCGTGGTCGCGCACGGCGCAGCGGCCGGGGTGTTCGGCCCCGGCAACCACGGCACGACCTTCGGCGGCAACCCGCTGGCGATGCGCGCCGGCCTGGTCACGATTGCCACGATGGAAGAAGAAGGCCTGCTCGACAACGCCGCGCAGGTCGGCGGCTGGCTGAAGGAAGCGTTCGCCCGCGAACTGGCCGGCGTGCCGGGTTTCGTCGAAGTGCGCGGTCAGGGGCTGATGCTCGGCATCGTCCTCGACCGGCCCTGCGGCGATCTCGTCAAATCGGCGCTCGACGCCGGGCTCGTCGTCAACGTCACGGCCGACAGCGTCATCCGCCTGCTGCCGCCGCTGATCTTCACGATGGAGCATGCGCAGATCCTCGTCGAGCGGCTGGTACCGCTCGTCCGCGACTTTCTCGGCGGCGCGCAGGCGCGTGCCGGCTGACGCGGGGATCGAGCCATGACGCTGAAACATTTCCTTCAGTTCAGGGACCTCGCGCACGACGAGCTCGCGTACCTGTTCGAGCGCACCGCCGTCATCAAGGACCGCTTCAAGCGCTACGAGCCCTACCATCCGCTGGCCGATCGCACGCTGGTGATGATCTTCGAGAAGGCGAGCACGCGCACGCGCCTGTCTTTCGAGGCCGGCATGCACCAGCTCGGCGGCGCGGCCATCTACCTGAACACGCGCGACTCCCAGCTCGGCCGCGGCGAGCCGGTCGAAGACGCGGCACAGGTCATCTCGCGCATGTGCGACCTGGTGATGATCCGTACCTTCGAACAGGACATCATCGAGCGCTTCGCCGCCAACTCGCGCGTACCGGTCATCAACGGGCTGACCAACGAATATCACCCGTGCCAGATCCTGGCCGACATCTTCACCTTCATCGAGCATCGCGGCTCGATCGCGGGCAAGACCGTCACCTGGATCGGCGATTCGAACAACGTCTGCAACACCTGGCTGCAGGCGGCCGAGGTCCTCGGCTTCAACGTCCATGTCTCGACGCCGCCCGGCTACGAGGTCGAACCCGAACGCGCGGGCCTGTTCGGAACCGCCCACTTCGAGCAGTTCGCCGATCCGATCGACGCCTGCCGCGGCGCGCACCTGGTCACCACCGACGTCTGGACCAGCATGGGCTTCGAGGCCGAGAACGCCGAACGCGCGAAAGCCTTCGCCAACTGGCGCGTCGATGCCGACATGATGAAGGTCGCGGCGCCCGATGCACTGTTCATGCACTGCCTGCCCGCGCACCGCGGCGAGGAAGTCACCGCCGAGGTCATCGACGGCCCGCAGTCGGTGGTCTGGGACGAGGCCGAGAACCGGCTGCACGCGCAGAAGGCGCTGATGGAGTATCTGCTGCTGGGGCGGCTGGCGAGCTGAGCCTTCGCCGGGCCGGCCGATTCCCCGGCCGGTCCCCCCGATTTGGGATGGAAGTTGCAGGGCGCCGGGCGCAAACTGAGACTGCGCACAGCGCCCTGGAACACCGTTCCGATCGGGAGACGGCCATGCAAGCGTGCATTTGCCAGCAGCCTTCGGCCAACACGCGATCCACGCCCGCCCGAACGTGGCGTGAATTCGTCAGCGCAAGCTGGCGGCCCCGAACCCTTGCGTCCATGCTGGCGAGCCTGCTCGTCGGCTCGTCGCTGATGTCGTCGCCACGGGCCGCCGTCGTCGATTGCCAGGCGAATCGCCCGGGCGCGGGCAGCGTGCTCTATCTGTACTTCCCGACCGCCTCCGACAGCGACTTTCCGGACGACCCCGGCGGCTGGGGTGTGTCGACGTCGCCGCTCGCAGCCTTCGATGTCGCCGACCTCGACGCGAGCATCGGCAGCACCGCCCAGTTGCGCAACGCGATCACCGACAAGGTCAGGTCCGACTACTGCGAGTTCGACGTGCGGGTCGTGCAGACGACGAGCGCGAACGGCACGACGGACCCACCACCGAGCGATCCGCGCTGGCAGATCGTCGGCGTCGGCTCGGACAGCAACAGCGGCCTGTTCGGCATCGCCGAGGACTTCGACGACTTCGACAGCAACGAGACGGACTATGCGCGGGTCTGGGCCGGCACGTTCCGGACCGCCTTCGGCGGCCCCGGCGGCGCGCTGAACGGTGCCGATTCGACGCTCGAGCGCTGGGCGAACGCGATCGGCGGCACGATCAGCCACGAAGGCGGCCACAACTACGGCCCCGACCATCCGGATGCCGCACCCGTGACGTC
>JAAZBL010000159.1 GCA_012513825.1 Limnobacter sp.
CGAGCATTCGAGCAGCGACTCGCTGCCCCCGACCGAAGTCCAGGTTCGCGCCAGCGCGACGGCCGCCTCCGCATCGACGGCACCGAAGCCGTAGCTCGGGTTGTGTGCCGGTCGTCCGTCGGTGCCGGCGACCCAGCGCGGGTGTGCGGGGTCGGTCTGTCGAGCGCTGCGCGCAAGGATCAGCCGGACGTCGCGCCAGCTCAACTCGGGCCGCGCGGCCAGCACCAGCGCGGCGACGCCGGACACCATCGGCGCGCTGGCCGAGGTACCGCTGAAGCTGCTGGTATAGCCGTTTCCGACGGCGGTCGTGGTGATCGCCGCCGAACCGTTGCCCGACGGACCGCAGACGAGGATGTTCGCGCCGGCTTCGGCGTAGTTGGGCGCCTTGCCGTCGTGGTCGACCGCGCAGGCCGTGATGATGCCGAGCTTGTTGACGTAGCCGTCGAAGTTCGCGTTGTCGCTCGGCCCGCCGTTGCCGGCCGGAAACACGTAGATCGCGCCCCGGCCGCCGCGGCCCTCGCGGATGCCGCGCTGGATCGCGGCCACGAAACTGGAATCGGCCGCGTGCAGCGTGCCGTCGTCGGGCGAGCCCCAGCTGTTGTGATAGACGTCGGTCGTGCCGAAGTCGCGGTTCAGCGCATCGGCGATGTCGGCCGTTGCGCCGGTCGCCAGCGCGTTGTAGGCGCCGAGGCTCGCGCGCGGTGCCACGCCGGCGCCGCCGACGGCGTTGTCGTCGCGTGCGACGGCGATGCCGGCCACCGGCGTGCCATGGTCGTCGTTCGACGTTTCGGGCGCAGGGGGCGAGCCCGGTCGCCGGTAGTTGAAGTAGTCGGCGACGTTCGGCGCCAGGTCCTCGTGATCGATCTCGATCGCATCGTCGATCACCGCCACCCGCGCGCCTTCGCCGCGCGTCGTCTGCCAGGTCGCGATCGCGCGCAGGTCCTGCCCGGGCGTGCCGCCGCTCTGTCCGGTGTTCGCCAGATGCCACTGCGACGACAGCAGCGGGTCGGGGCCGGCTTGCTGGGATGGCGGGCCGTCGTCGCTGCCGTCGCCGCCCCCGCCGCCGCAGGAGGCGAGCAGCAACGGCAGGCAGAGCGCGGCCAGCAGGGACCGGGTCGGGCGGCTTGGCATCGGCGGATCTCGTCGGGAGGGATCTTCGTTCGGTCCCGGCATGCTACCGGAGCCGTGCCGCCGCCCCGCGAAGACCCCGCCATTCCTGATACTGTTCCCGAATCCCGGCAACCCGCGGCTGCTTTTCCCCTTTCCCCTTCCCTTCTTCTCCCATGCGTCGAATCCACTCGCTCCTGGTCGCCAACCGTTCGGAAATCGCGATCCGCGTCATGCGCGCGGCGGCCGAACTCGGAATGCGGACCGTCGCGATCTACTCGCACGAGGATCGCTTCGCGCTGCATCGCTTCAAGGCCGACGAAAGTTACCTGGTCGGCGAAGGCCAGAAGCCGTTGCAGGCTTACCTGGACATCGACGACATCATCCGGATCGCACGTCACGCCCGCGTCGACGCGATCCATCCGGGCTACGGCTTCCTGTCGGAGAACCCGGAATTCGCTCGCGCGTGTGCGCGTGCCGGCATCATGTTCGTCGGCCCGAGTCCCGACGTGATGACGACGCTGGGCAACAAGGTCGCCGCGCGTAATGCCGCAGTCGCCGCCGGCGTGCCGGTCATGCCGGCCACGTCGCCGTTGCCGACCAGCGGCGATGACGCCGCCGACCTCGCCGAGTCCAGGCGCATGGCCGCCGAGGTCGGCTATCCGGTCATGCTGAAGGCGAGCTGGGGCGGCGGCGGCCGGGGCATGCGCGTGATCGCCAGCGACGAGGAGCTCGAGGCGCAACTGCCGGTGGCGCGCCGCGAGGCGGCTGCGGCCTTCGGCAACGACGAGGTCTACCTCGAAAAGCTCGTCGAGCGGGCGCGCCACGTCGAAGTCCAGCTGATCGGCGACCTGCACGGCGGGCTCGTCCACCTGTTCGAGCGCGACTGCTCGGTCCAGAGACGCAACCAGAAGGTCGTCGAGCGGGCGCCGGCGCCTTACCTCGACGACGCGCAGCGAGACGCGCTGTGCGCGGCCGCGCTGCGGCTCGGTCGCGCGGTCGGCTACACGCATGCCGGTACCGTCGAATTCCTGATGGACGCCGACTCCGGCGAATTCTGGTTCATCGAGGTCAATCCGCGCATCCAGGTCGAGCATACGGTGACCGAAGAGGTGACCGGCATCGACATCGTCAAGGCGCAGCTCCGTATCACCGAGGGCGCGCGGATCGGCGAGCCCGAAGGTCCGGTTCCGGTGCAGTCGGCGATCCGGCTGAACGGGCACGCGCTGCAGTGCCGGATCACGACCGAGGATCCCGAGAAGGCGTTCACGCCCGACTACGGACGCATCGCCGCGTACCGCAGCGCGGCCGGCTTCGGGCTGCGTCTCGACGGCGGCACCGCCTACACCGGCGCCGTCATCACGCCGTACTACGACTCGCTGCTGGTCAAGGTCACCGCCTGGGCGCCGTCGGCGCGCGAGGCGATCCGGCGCATGGATCGCGGCTTGCGCGAGTTCCGGATCCGCGGCCTGTCGACGAACCTGCAGTTCGTCGAGAACGTGATCAATCATCCGGACTTCGTGGCCGGTACGGTCACCACGCGCTTCATCGATTCGACGCCGGAGCTGTTCCGGTTCCCGAAGCGGCGCGACCGGGCGTCGCGGCTGCTTCGTTTCCTCGGCGAAGTGACGGTGAACGGCCACCCCGACATGAAGGGACGTACGCGGCCCGACCTCAGTCACGCGCATCCGCCGCTGCCGCGCCGCTGGCCGGCGACGCAGCCGTCGGGCAACCCGCTGGCGCGTCCGGGCGAAGCGATCGACCTGACCGCCAAGGTGCCGCCCGGTACGCGCGACCTGCTGCACCAGCTCGGGCCGAAGAAGTTCGCGCAGTGGATGTCCGAGAGCCCGCGCGTGCTGCTGACCGACACGACGATGCGCGATGCCCACCAGTCGCTGCTCGCCACGCGGATGCGC
>JAAZBL010000160.1 GCA_012513825.1 Limnobacter sp.
AGCGGCGCGATGCCCAGGTTGTGGTGGTAGAAGGTGTCGCCGGCATCGAGCGCCGCCTTGGCCGCCTCGCGGATGAAGGCCGGCGTCACTGCGTCGGGTTCGCCGAACCAGAACGGCATCACGTCGGACAGGCCGATGCCGGCGTTGGCGACTTCGCGGATCTTCGAGGCGCCGAGCGCGACGATCGCGTCGCGGCTGCGAGGTGGCTCGCCCAGCGCTTCCGGTTCCGGCCTTCGCGACGTTTCGGGGTGTGCTGCGGCGGTGCGGCTGTGCAGCGCCTGGAGGTCTGAGGTTTCTGACATCGGAGCGGAAGCGGTCGTCGCCCTGAGGCGGATATCGGTGTGATCCAGGGTCCGATGCTACCCGGCGGACGAGGCCACGGGGCGACTCGTCGGGCGACTCGTCCGGCGTGCAGCGCGCTCGGGTCCGACCGTTCGTCCGCGGCACGCGCAGCCCGGACGACGCTTCCGCGGCGTCCGACGGTCGCGTGCTAGATTTCGCGTCTGTTCGGGCGCTCGCTGCGTCCGTCACGCAGCGACAGACTAGCTGTTCCCCATGAAACGACCGATCCATCTGCTGCTGGCCGTCGGCGGCTTCGCCGCGCTCGGCTGGTGGGCGTACGACACGCTTCGAGATCCGCCGGGCCTGGCTTTCGAAGTCGCGGCCGTCTCGCCCGTCGGCGATGCGCAGGCAGGCCCGGCGCAGGCGTCGACACGCGTCGTCGCCGGTCCGGCGGCCGGCGACCCGGCGGCCGGCGACCCGGCAACGGACGATCCCGTGGCCTCGGCCGGGGTGGCCGCCGACCCGGCGCCCGACGACCCGGCGCCTGCCGCCGCCGCGCCCGCGACCCGTGCGCCGGCATCCGCTCAGGCCGCCGCGATCGGCGTCGAGTCCGCCCCGGTCGAAACCGTCGCGCTCGCCCGCACGGTCTCGGCGGTCGGCACGCTGCGCGCGGCCGAGTCGGTCGTCATCAAGCCCGAGATCGCCGGGCGCATCGCACGGATCGGCTTCGAGGGCGGACAGCGTGTGCAGCGCGGCGATCTTCTGGTCGCGCTCGACGCCGACGTGCTGGCCGCCGAAGTCGAGCAGATCCGGGCCGAGCTCGCGCTGGCGCGCTCGAACGACCAACGCACGGCGGAGCTGGCCGAACGCAATTTCGTCAGCGCGAGCGCGCGCGACCAGACGGCGGCGAGCCTGAAGATCCTCGAGGCCAGGCTGAAGCTGGCGCAGGCGCGTCTGGCGAAGACCGAGATTCGCGCACCGTTCGGCGGTGTCCTGGGGCTGCGCAACGTCAGCCCGGGCGACTACCTGAAGGAGGGCGACGCGCTGGTCGCCCTCGAGGACGTCTCGTCGATGCAGGTCGACCTGCGCCTGCCCGAGCGTTTCCTCGGACAGTTGCGCGCCGGCCAGGCGGTCGAGGTCGAACTCGACGCGTGGCCGCAGCGCATCTTCGAGGCTCGCGTCGAGGCCGTCGACGTACGCGTCGACGCCGATGGCCGCGCGCTGACCGTGCGCGGCCGCCTGCCGAATCCCGACGCCGAGTTGCGCAGCGGCATGTTCGCCAAGGTCACGCTGACGCTGTCCGAGAACCCGGCGGCGGTCGTGGTTCCCGAGGAGGCGATCACGCCGGTCGGGGCCGAGCTCTTCGTCTACCGGATCGTCGACGGCAAGGCCTTCCGCACGGCCGTGCGGACCGGGCAGCGCCGCGACGGCCGGGTCGAGATCGTCGAAGGCCTGCAGCCGGGCGGGCAGGTGATCGTCGCCGGCCAGGCGAAGATCCGGCACGACGGCCAGCCCGTGCGGCTGGTCGACGCGCGCGGGCGCGACGTCGTCGCGGCGACTGCGGTGCGCGGAGGCTGAGCCGGTGGTCCTGTCCGAGGTCTGCGTCCGCCGGCCGGTCTTCGCGACCGTGCTGTCGCTGGTCGTGATCCTGATCGGGCTGGTCTCGTACACGCGGCTGCAGGTGCGCGAGTACCCGAAGATCGACGAACCGACCGTCACGGTCACGACCACCTATCCGGGTGCCTCGGCCGAGATCATCGAGTCGCAGGTCAGCAAGCCGCTCGAGGACTCGATTGCCGGGATCGAGGGCGTCGATGTGCTGACCTCGATCTCGCGGCCGGAACGAAGCCAGATCACCGTGCGCTTCCGGCTCGACCGCGATCCCGACGCGGCCGCGGCCGACGTGCGCGATCGCGTCGCACGCGTGCGCAAGCGCATGCCCGACACGATCGACGAACCGGTCATCGCGAAGGTCGAAGCCGACGCCAGCCCGATCGTCTGGCTCGCTTTCTCGAGCGACACGCTGTCGGCACTCGAAGTCTCCGATGTCGCGAACCGCTTCGTGAAGCCGCGGCTGCAGACCTTGCCCGGGGCCGCCGACGTGCGCATCTTCGGCGACCGGCGCTTCTCGATGCGGGTCTGGCTCGATCCCGACCGCCTCGCCGGTTTCGGCCTGACGCCGGCCGACGTCGAGCAGGCGCTGCGTGGACAGAACGTCGAGTTGCCCTCCGGCCGCATCGAGAGTTCGCAGCGCGAGTTCACCGTCGTTTCGCAGTCCGACCTGCAGCACGTGCGCGAGTTCGAGCAGGTGGTCGTGCGCACGGTCAACGGCTATCCGGTGCGCCTGCACGACGTCGCGCGCGTGAGCATCGCGCCGCAGGACGAACGCAGCATCGTGCGCTTCAACGGGCGCAGCGCCGTCTCGCTGGGTCTGGTCAAGCAGGCGACCGCCAACCCGCTGACGCTTGCGCAGGCGCTCAAGGCCGAGCTGCCGCGCCTGCGCGAGCAGTTGCCCGACGGGCTCGACGTCACGATCGCCAACGACAACACCGTCTTCATCGAGCGCTCGATCGAGTCGGTCTACATGACGATCGCCGAGGCGGTCGTGCTGGTGGCGCTGGTGATCTTCCTGTTCCTCGGCACGCTGCGCGCGAGCGTGATTCCGCTGGTCACGATCCCCGTGTGCCTGGTCGGGGCCTTCGGGATCATGCTGCTGGCCGGTTTCTCGATCAACACGCTGACGCTGCTGGCGCTCGTGCTTGCGATCGGCCTCATCGTCGACGACGCGATCGTCATGCTCGAGAACGTCTGGCGCCACATCGAAGACGGGATGTCGCCGGTCCGTGCCGCGCTGGTCGGATCGAAGGAGGTCGGCTTCGCGATCGTCGCGATGACGCTGACGCTGGCCGCCGTCTATGCGCCGGTCGCGTTCGCCACCGGGCGCACCGGACGCCTGTTCGCCGAGTTCGCGCTGACGCTGGCCAGCGCCGTCATCGTCTCGGGTTTCGTCGCGCTGACGCTGACGCCGATGATGTGCTCGAAGCTGCTGCGTCACGACGCGAAGCCCGGGCGACTGAAGCGCGCGATCGAGGCGCTGCTCGACGGCCTGACGCGCGGCTACGCGCGACTGCTCGCGCGCACGCTGCAGGCCCGCTGGGCCGTCGTGCTGGTCGGCTTGCTGGTCGGCGCCGCGAGCGTCGTGCTGTTCGACGGGATGAAGCGCGAGCTCGCGCCGATCGAAGACCGGGCCACGATCGCGACGATCTTCAACGGCCCGGACGGCGCCTCGATCGACTACACCGACCGGTACGCGCGCGAGGTCGAGGCGATCGCGAGAGCGGTGCCCGAATTCGATCGGATCTTCGTCGTCGCCGGCAACCCGACCGTCACGCAGGGCATCGGCATGTTCCGGATGGTCGACTGGGCCGAGCGCGACCGCAAGGTGCCGGAGATCATCCGCGAGATCCAGCCGCTGCTGTCGGAGATCCCGGGCGTCACCGCCTTCGCCAACGCGCCGCCGTCGCTGGGCGCCTCGTTGCGTTCGCGGCCGGTCAACGTCGTCGTGCTGAGCTCCGACCCCTACGAGACGATCGCCGAGGTCGTCGCGCCGATGATCGCGGACATGCAGGCCGACCCGCTGTTCAGCGGGGTCGACAGCGACCTGCGCCTGAACAAGCCGGAGTTGAAGGTCGACATCGACCGCGAACGCGCCGCCGACGCCGGCGTGTCGATCGAGACGATCGGGCGCACGCTCGAGACGACGCTGGGCGGGCGCCAGGTCACGCGCTTCAAGCGCGACGGCGAGCAGTACGACGTCATCGTCCAGCTCGCCCAGGACGACCGGACGACGCCGCAGGACATCGCGCGGATTTTCGTTCGCGGCGGCGGCGGCGAGTTGCTGCCGCTGTCGAGCCTGGCCAGCGTGCGCGAGGGGGTCAGCGCGCGCGAGCTGAATCACTTCGGGCAGCGCCGCGCGGTCACGATCACCGCGAACCTCGGCCCGCAGGCGACGCTCGGCGAGGCGGTCGAGGCGGTGGAGCGCTATGCCGCCGAGCGCCTGAAGCCCGGCTACGCGATCGACTACAACGGCGAGACGCGCGAGTTCCTGCAGTCGTCGTCGACGCTGCTCGTGACTTTCGCGCTCGCGTTGTGCTTCATCTACCTGGTGCTGTCCGCACAGTTCGAGAGCTTCGTCGACCCGCTGACGATCATGTTCGCCGTGCCCCTGTCGATGACCGGTGCGCTCGCGCTGCTGCAGTTCGGCGGCGGGACGATGAACGTCTACAGCCAGATCGGGCTGATCACGCTGGTCGGGCTGATCACGAAGCACGGAATCCTGATAGTCGAGTTCGCCAACCAGTTGCGCGATGCCGGTCGCGAACTGCGCGAGGCGACGATCGAGGCGGCCAGCCTGCGGCTTCGCCCGATCCTGATGACGACCGGCGCGATGGTGCTCGGCGCGGTGCCGCTCGCGCTGGCCAGCGGAGCCGGCGCCGAGAGCCGGCGCCAGATCGGCATGGTGATCGTTGGCGGCATGAGCTTCGGTACGCTGCTGACGCTGTTCGTCGTGCCGACCGTCTATACGTTGCTGGCGCGCAGTCGGCACGTCGTCGCCGACGACCCGGCCGAGCCGCTGCACGGGGCCGCGCCGTCGCCCGCGGGTGCCGCGTCGGCCGCCCACGCGCCGCTCCCCTCCGGACAGACAACGCAATGAGTCTCAGACAGGTGGTGCTCGACACCGAAACCACGGGGCTGTCGGCCGAGGATGGCCATCGGATCGTCGAGATCGGCTGCGTCGAGATCGTCGACCGCCGGTTGACCGGACGGACCCTGCACCTGTACGTGAACCCCGAGCGCGACATCGACCCGGGCGCGCTCGAGGTGCACGGGCTGACGCGCGAGCGCCTGTCGACCGAACCGCGCTTCGCCGAGCTCGCCGACCGGGTCGCCGATTTCGTCGCAGATGCCGAACTGCTGATCCACAACGCGCCGTTCGACATGGGCTTCCTCGAGGCCGAGTTTCGCCGGATCGGACGCCCGGGTTTCGGCGGCCTCGTCGGCGCGGTGACCGACACGCTGGCGCTGGCGCGCGAGCTGCATCCGGGACGGCGCAATTCGCTCGACGCGCTGTGCGAGCGCTACGAAATCTCGAATGCGCACCGCAAGCTGCACGGCGCGCTGCTCGACGCCGAGCTGCTGGCCGACGTCTACCTGGCGATGACGCGCGGCCAGGACAGCCTCGAGATCGCGCTGGGCGGGCACGAAGAGGGCGCCTACGGAATCGAGGCCGACCTCGCGTGGCCGCCGGCCGGGCTGCTCGTGCTGCGGGCCGACGAAGCCGAGTTGCGTGCGCATGCCGAGATTCTCGAAGCGATCGCCCGCGAGGCGCGCAAGCCGGCCTTGTGGACCCTCCTGACGGAGCCGGAGTCCCCGGCCGCGCCGGTGCTTCCGGGGCCGCCGGTCGGTGCCGGCGCGGTCGCTGCGGCCCCGAGCGTGGCGTCCGCCTAGGAGGCTGTCGGAGCCCATACTCCGACAGCCTTCTGGCGCGCGACCGCGGCGTCCGGGCCGCCGGCTGCGATCGACGCGCGGCCTCGACGCCGATCGCGGGCCCTTCGACTAAACTCGGGGGTCCAACCTGAAGAGATCCATGAAAGAACACCGCCACGCCCGCTCCCGCGAGCGCAAGAGCCACCTGTCGCCGGATGCCGAGCGGCTGGTCGCCGCCGCTCTCGGTCTGGCCAACTCCGGCAGCCGGACCGAAGACCGGTTCTGGGAGGCCCAGCTCGCGGCGCGTATCGAACGGCTGCTCGACAGCGGCCACATCCAGGCGGTCTACGACTCGCTCGACCGCCTTCACCAGACCGACAGCGAGGCCTACGGCGCACTGATCGAGGCGGTCGAAGAGGCCGCCGAGGCCGCCACCGTCGAGGTCGACGGCCAGCGTTGGGACCTGCTGCTGGTCGCCGCGCCGCTGGTCGTCTGGACCCGGTTCCGGATTCCGGCCGGCCCGCTGCCCGCCGAAGGCGCGCAAGCGCTCGCCGCGCACTGGCAGGCGCACGTGCTCGCGCGAAACGCGCGATTCCGGCTGTCGCCGTACCTGTACAGCATCGACCAGTTGCCGCGCGATTTCGGCGAGTTGCGCCGGCTCACGCGCAAGCTGGGCCAGTCGGCGATCACCGGCCAGGCCGTGCGGCTCGACCTCAAGACACTGCCCGAAACGGCCGAGATGCTCGCCGACTCGCGCTTCCTGCTCGGCGTCGTCGCCGTGCCCTCCGGCAGCGCGCTGTTCCGCTGGCAGGAGAGCGAACCGGGCGACCATGCCAGTCGCGTCCAGTGCCTCGAACAGTGGATCGCGCAGGCGCGGCCGAACCTCGAGCCGCTGGTGCCCGGCTGCGGCTTCGAGTGCCTGCTGCCCGACGCGTTCCACATCAACCTGCGCGAGTCGGATCGGCGCGTGCGTCCGTATTCGATCCGGGCCGCCGTCCACTATCTGACGCACGCGCTGGGGATCGATGCGGCGCAGATCAGCGCCGCCGTCGCCGCCTTCGGCGACGATCGCGTCGACGAATACCGGATCGGGCTCAGCGTCGGCGACGGCGACGAGGTCGCGCACGGCATCGTCTGGCCGATGCTCGGCGCCGAGAGCGAAGACGACGATCCGCCGCCGCTCGAGCAGATCCGCGAGGTGCTGCGCGAGGTCGGCGTGACCGAAATGCGGATCTGGCCGGAATTGAGCGAACCGGAGTTCTGCGAGGACTGCGGCGTGCCGCTCTACCCGAACGGCAAGGGCGAGATCGTCCACGCGGAGATGCCGGGCGACGTCGAGCCCGAGTCCTCGCACTTTCACTGAAGCCGGCCGGCGAGCGGCGCGCGTTCGTCCCGTCGTCGGGGCGCGCGCGTGGCCGGTTTGCCGGCGATCGTTTCGCTCGTCCCTCGACGAGCGGGGGCTCGGCCTTCGAGAGGGGGTCCTCGACGATCTCGGTGCCGAGCCCTCGTCGAGTGCCCTCGACGGACCGGGTGCTCAGCTGTCTGCGAGCGCCTTCGATCGCGCCTCGCGAAGCGCGGTCGACGCCGTTGCGATCCGCTGCTCGAGGTAGGCGCCGTAGAAGTCGGCCGACTGATAGCCGACCAGCCGTTCCGCCAGTTCGCCGTCCGGACCGAAGAAGGCCACGGTCGGGGCGAAGCGGATTCCGAGCGAAGCAGCCAGCGCGGCCGGCGAGGCCGGGATCGCATCGCGAGAGCGGGTCGCCGGGGTCGCGGCTTCGACGCTGCCCGGAGATCCCGTGTCTGCGAGGAGAGACGCCGCGTCCCCGACGGGAGACGACGTGGCCCCGCGGTCGAAGGGCCGGCGATCGGCGAGGCTCAGTTCGACGACGTGGACGCCGCTGCCTCCCGGGCTCGCCGCCGCCAGATGACGCAGATGATCGTGGCGGACGAACCGGCAGTACGCGCATCCCGGCGTCGAGAACAGGACGACCACCGGGTGCCCGCCGGCGGCTGCCTCGCTCAGCAGCGCCTGCCAGTCGCGCGGGCGCGGCAGCGTCGGCTCGGCTGCCATTGCCGGTCCCACCAGTCTCGGGCTGCCCGCCGACGCGGCAGTCCCGGCGGCTGCGCCGACGGCAACGAGACCCAGCATCCGGAGCAGCTTGCGGCGCGCGAGTGCAGTTCGGGGCAAGGGCACGGTCCTCATGTCCTGTTCGTTTCGTGTCCGGGTCGGTCGCCGCGCGACCCGTCGTCTCGGGACGTGTCGGGCGCGGCGCAATCCCGCATCCTAGCGCGGGCATCGGCTGAATGAATGCTTGACCATATGCGCATGGATGCATATAGTCGGCGACGGATGATCAACGATTCGCCGGCCGGCGGAATGACCGGCCGGCCTGCACGAGGAGACAGGTCGTGGATGAACTCGGCCGGGTATTCGAGGCCGTCTCGCAATATTTCGCATTGCTGTCCGAACCGATGCGGGTGCGGATCCTGCATGCGATCTGCCAGCGCGAGAAGTCCGTTTCCGAGATCGTGGCCGAAACCGGCGCCACGCAGACCAATGTCTCGCGCCATCTCGGCAGCATGTATCGTTCCGGCGTGCTGAGCCGGCGCAAGGTCGGCACCTCCGTCTACTACGGCGTCGGCGATCCGGTGCTGACCGAGATCTGCCGCAGCGTCTGCGTGCACATCGCCGCACGCGACGGCGACCCGGAGCGCAGCCGGCTGTTGACGATCGCTCGCGACCTGGACCAGGCGCCGCAATCCGTGACCGAAGTCCTGGCCGCACGCGCACGCGCAACCCGGGGCACCGGCACGCGCAAGGCAACCGTGGCGAGCGCACGATGAAACAGCAGATGTCGGCACCGGGCCGGATTCTCCGCGCCCCCGAGGACTTCCTTTCGCAGGAACAGATCGCGCAGGCGCGCCGCGCGCGCCGCAGCTTCATGGGCAAGGCGCTGGCGATGGGCGCGGGCGCAACCGCGGCTGCGTCGGCGGTCGGGCAAGCCGGCTCGGCGCGCCCGACGTCCGGGTCGGCGGCACAAGCCGCGGCGGCGGCCGGCAACGGCCTTCCGGACGCCGACCCGGGTCGCGGCGACCCGGCGATCCTCGAACTGCCCGAGCACACGCGCGGTCTCGGCCAGCCGGTGGCGGCCAGGGGCTACGGCCAGCCGTCGCAATGGGAGCGCAACCTCCAGCGTCGCGAGAGCCCGGGCCTGACGCGCGTGTCGGCGGCCTCGGTCAGCTTCGCCCCGCTGCAGGGGATGTTCGGGATCATCACGCCCAACGGCCTGCATTTCGAGCGGCATCACCAGGGGTGGTGGGACATCGATCCGAGCCGGCACCGGCTGATGGTCCACGGCCTGGTGCGCGAGGCGCGCGTCTTCACGATGGACGATCTGATGCGGCTGCCGGCCGTCTCGCGCATTCACTTCATCGAATGCGGCGCCAATTCCGGGATGGAGTGGAGCAACGTCGCCGTGCCCACCGTGCAGTACACGCACGGCATGCTGTCGTGTTGCGAGTACACGGGCGTGCTGCTGTCGACGCTGCTCGACCTGTGCGGCGCCGACACGAAGAAGGGCCGCTACCTGCTCGCCGAAGGCGCCGACGGCTCGTCGATGACGCGCACGATCCCGATGGAGAACGCGCTCGACGACGTCATGGTCGCCTGGGCCATGAACGGCGAGATGCTGCGGCCCGAGAACGGCTATCCGCTGCGGCTCGTCGTGCCGGGCATCCAGGGCGTTTCGTGGGTCAAGTACCTGCGCCGCCTCGAAGTCGGCGACCAGCGCTGGGACACGAAGGACGAAGTGCTGCATTACGTCGACCTGATGCCCGATGGCACGCACCGCCAGTACACGTCGATCCAGGAGGTCAAGTCGGTGATCACGACGCCGTCGGGCGGACAGGTGCTGCTCGACAAGGGCTACTACAACGTCACCGGTCTGGCCTGGTCGGGACGCGGGCGAATCAAGACGGTCGACGTCTCCTTCGACGGCGGACGCAACTGGCGCCGCGCCCGGCTCGAGAACCCGGTGCTGCCGAAGGCGCTGACGCGCTTCAACATCGACTGGGTCTGGGACGGCTCGCCGGTCGTGCTGCAGAGTCGCGCGACCGACGAGACCGGCCATGTGCAGCCGCGGCTGAACCAGTTGCGCGCGGTGCGCGGCACGCGCTCGATCTACCACAACAACGGGATCCAGTCGTGGAAGGTCAGCGAGTCGGGCGAAGTATCGAACGTCCAGGTGTACTGAGATGAAAGCCGGGAATTCCACCCGTTCCGATATCGCGCGGGGAGCGGCAGGCGCTGGTGTCGAGGGCGCTGACCGCGGCGGCCGTCGCCGCGCGTTTGCCAGGGCGTTCGCCGCGACAGTTCTGGTCGCGATGGCGCACCTGCCAGGCCCCGCCGCAGCGCAATCATCGAACGCGGAGAGCAAGTCGAACGCGGAAAGCAACTCGAGCCCGGGGAGCGAGTCCGGCCCGCAGAGCAGGTCGAACGCGCAGCGCAGCATCCCGGGTGTCGCGCTCGCTGATGCGGCACCGCCCTGGGCGGCGATCGGCCGGCCCGCGACGCCCGCCGAAATCGCGGCCTGGGACATCGACGTGCGCGCCGACTTCACCGGGCTGCCGCCGGGGTCGGGTTCGGTCGACGAGGGGATGGAGATCTGGGATGCACAGTGCGCGTCCTGTCACGGCACCTTCGGCGAATCGAACGAGGTCTTCACGCCGATCGTCGGCGGCACGACGCAGGAGGACATCCGTACCGGGCGCGTCGCGAACCTGCTGCGCGCCGACTTCCCGCAGCGCACGACGCTGATGAAGCTGTCGCAGCTATCGACGCTCTGGGACTACATCAACCGCGCGATGCCGTGGAACGCGCCGAAGTCGCTGTCGGTCGACGAGGTCTACGCGGTCACCGCGTACATCCTGAACCTGGGCGACATCGTGCCCGACGACTTCGTGCTGTCGCACGAGAACGTCGCCGAGGTCCAGCAGCGGCTGCCCAATCGCAACGGCAAGAAGTTCTTCGAACCGATGTGGTCGGTCGCCGGCAAGCCCGACGTGCAGGGCGACGCCTGCATGAACGACTGCGAGACCGAAGCGCAGGTCCGGTCCCGCCTGCCCGACTTCGCGCGCAATGCGCACGGCAACCTTGCGGCGCAGCACCGCGTGGTCGGACCGGTGCGCGGTGCCGATACGGCCCAGCCGCCGCTGTCCTCGCTCGACGCCCAGGCCGTCCGCGAAGCGGCCCGCGCCACCGTCGTCGCCGCGCTCGCACGAGCGCCGGCGGTCGCCGTGGCGCCGCCGCTGGCCGGCGCGCCGAGCGCGGGCGCGGCCGACGCCAAGGCGGCCGGCCCGCCGCCGGCGCAACTGGCGGCATCGGCAAACTGCATGGCCTGCCACGGCGTCGACAAGCGGCTGGTCGGACCGTCGTTTCGCGAGGTCGCCGAGCGGTATCGCGGCCAGCCGGGGGCTTCCGCGCTCCTGGCCGGACGCGTGAAGAACGGCGGGCAGGGTGTCTGGGGGCAGGTTCCGATGCCGGCCAATGCGACGATCCCCGACGAGGACGTCCGTCGCATCGTCGGTTGGATCCTCGACGGGGCGGTCTAGTCATTGGTTGGCCGTGTCGCGGGCGCTCCCGCCTGCGCGGGCAGTCCGCGGCCGGCGCCGCAGCGATGATGTTATAAATTCCTGCATCGACGGCGCGCGGCGCCGCTGCAGACTTTGTCCGAAGGAGACAAGCAGATGAAGCATTCACGTCGTACCGTTCTGCAGGCCGGCGCCGGCGCCGGCCTGTACGCTGCGCTGGTCGCCGTCGGCCTGATCGAGCCCGGCACCGCTTCGGCCGCCGAGTTCGACCGCGCGGCCTTCGAGTCCAAGGGCATTGCCGACACGCTGAAGGCGCTGGGGGCGGCCGACGCCACCGAATCCGGCGACGTGATCATCACTTCGCCGGACATTGCCGAGAACGGCGCCGTCGTTCCGGTCGGCGTGCGCAGTACGCTGCCGAACACCGAGATGCTGGCGCTGCTCGTCGAGAAGAACCCGAACGCGCTCGCCGGCAGCTACGAGTTGCTCGACGGTGCGGAGCCCGACGTCAACATGCGGATCAAGATGGGCCAGAGTTCCGACGTCGTCGCCGTCGCCAAGGCGGGCGGCAAGTACTACATGGCCCGCAAGGAAATCAAGGTCACGCTCGGCGGCTGCGGCGGCTGAGCGAGCGCACATCGATAAAGGCATACGGAGAAAGACATGGCAGACCCGATGAAGATCCGTGCCAGCGCGAAGGGCGACGTCGTCGACGTGCGCGTGCTGATGGCACACGAGATGGAAACCGGCCAGCGCAAGGACGCCGACGGCAACACCATTCCGGCCTGGTACATCAGTGAGGTCGTCGCATCGCTGAACGACAAGCCGGTGCTGAAGGCGCACTGGGGACCGGCGATCGCGAAGAACCCGTACATGCAGTTCAAGATCCGCGGTGGCAAGGCCGGCGACAAGGTCACCATCAGCTGGGTCGACAACAAGGGTGACAAGCGCACCGACGAAGCCAAGGTGAGCTGAACGCGTC
>JAAZBL010000161.1 GCA_012513825.1 Limnobacter sp.
ACTCGACCGGTCCCGCGCTCGGGTGGCTGCTCGCGTCGATTCCGGCCGCCGGACCGGCCGCCGGCGCCGTTCCGCGCCATCGCCCCACGGCGCGCGGCCGCTCCCACGCTCGGCAGGCCGAGGTGCGCATCGATTACGTCCAGCACGCGCTGAGCGCGCTGCTGATGGCGCGGCGGCTGGCACGCGGGACCGACGTTTGCCCGCTGCTGCTGCCCCCGGCTTGATTGCAATCAACGAAACCGACCTTCGCTGGCGAAAGGGTCGGGAATAAACCCGGCCGTCATCCCGTTGTCATCAAGCAACCGTATTCATCGATGCATCCAACAGCGAGGAAACCAGGAAATGACGAGAAAGGGAATCAGCCAGGGATTGATGGTGCTTGCCTTTGCAATGCTGACTGCCTGCGGCGGAGGCGGCGGCGACGACCCGAACGGCGGGCTCGTGCAGGGCGGCGGCTCGGCGGACACCGGCTCCGGCGCGAACAATGACGCGGGCGGCGGTTCGACGACGCAGATCCCGACCGGCCAGTTGCCGCTCGATCCGGCGCCGAGCGGCAGCGGCACCTACACCTGCCGCGACGTGAAGCTCGGGGCGGTCATCGTCGATACGGTCTACGTGCCGGCCGGCGCGAGCTGCGCGCTCGAGGGCACGCGGCTGATCGGCACGGCGGAAGTCGATCGCGGTGCCTTTCTCGAGGCCGTGGCCGTGGACATCAACGGCAACGTGCAGGGGCAGGGCGCCGGCCACGTCTCGGTCACCGGGCGCAGCATCGTCGGCGGATCGATCCAGCTCGAGCAGGGACAATCGGCAACGGTGCGCGGCGTCACGGTCATCGGGAACATCCAGCTGACCGACAACCGCGGCGCGCTCGTCGTCGAGCAGAACCTCGTCGAAGGGAACATCCAGATCAGGCAGAACCGCGGCGGCGTCACGGTGAACGCGAACCGGTCGACGAGCCTCGAATGCGAGGCCAACCAGCCGGCGCCGATCGGCGGCGGCAACGTCGCGTCGGACAAGAGCGACCAGTGCCGCAACCTGTGATCGAATCGATCAGGCCGGCAAGCCGCCCTTGCGACGAAATTCGCTCGGCGACTGGCCGGTCCACTGCCGGAACGCGCGGGCGAAGCTCTTTTCGCTCGCGTAGCCGACCGAACGCGCGACCTGCTTGATCGGCCGTGTCGTACGGCTCAGCTGCTCGATGGCCTGCGCGCGCCGCATGTCGTCCTTGATCGCCTGCAGCGACGTGCCTTCGTCGTCGAGCTGCCGGTGCAGCGTGCGCACCGAGACGTTCAACGCGAGCGCGATCGTGTGCGCGTTGTCGCGCTCTCCGGCGCGCTCGCTCAGCAGCCGGCGAACACGGCTCGCGAGGATCCGGTCGCGTCGGTACTGAAGCACGGTCAGCGGCAACGCGCGTTGCAGCATCGCCCGCAGCGCGCGCTCGTCGCGGCGCGGCGAGAGCGACAGGTACTGCGCGGCGAAGCCGAGGCCGGCGCGCGACGCGCCGAATCGCACCGGACCCGGAAACAGCAGCCCGTGCACGTCGCCCCACGGGGGCCGCTCGAATGGAAAGGCGACGTCGACCAGCGGGATTCGCGAATCGATCAACCAGCAGGCGTAGCCATGGATGTAGCGCAGGCTCGTCACGAGGCAGAACTCGCGCATCGCGCCCAGCGGGCGCTTCTCCTCGATCGACAGGCTCGCGATCTCGCCGTCGACCGAAAAGTCGAACACGACGTCGTCGGTCAGCAGCCGGTGGTGCCTGCACCAGCGCTTCAGCGCGACTCCCAGGTCGGGCGAGGGCAGCGAAGCCCGGCACAGCATGCCGTAGCTGCCCCAGGGCAGGCGGCGCGAGAACCAGCCCAGCGCCTCGTCGTCGAGCTGCTGCATCGCGGCGCTGCACAGCGCCTCGAACTGTGACGCGGTCACGCGCGCGTCGGGCTGGCGCAACAGCGACGGCGCGATTCCTGCCTCTTGCAGGGCGTTCGACGGATCGGCGCGATACTTGTCGAAGGCCAGCAGCACGGCCTTGACGAACGCGATCGGCGTGGCGGCGCGTTCGGTGCGCCGGGCGCGCCCGATGCGCCCGGTCCTTGTGGCGCCCACGGCTGATTCGGCGCGCCGAGCGCGTGCAGGACGCGTCGGGGAGGCGGGGCGGGCAGTTCGCATGGCCTGCCGAGTCTGGAACAACTTGGCACGATCTGCAACCACAACGGCAAGACTCGCGCTGCTTCGCTGCCTACACTGCACGCTGCTCGAACGTTTCGACGCGTAGGGAGACAGGCATGACCGAGCGAAGCACCCGACACGGCGGCATTGCGCCGCAAGACGCGTATTCCCGGGTCAGCGGCGAGACCGATACGCCGCTGTCGTCGGCAACGATCCCGGCCTTGCTGGCCGAAACCGCAGCGCGCTTTCCGGACCGTCCCGCGGTCGTCTTTCGCGAACAGGGCGTGCGCTGGACCTGGGCGCAGTTCGTCGCCGAGGTCGATCGGCTCGCCGCAGGGCTGGCGGCGCTCGGCCTGGAGCGCGGCGACCGGGTCGGCATCTGGTCGCCGAATCGCGTCGAATGGCTGGTCACGCAGTTCGCGACCGCGCGGATCGGGCTGATCCTCGTCAACATCAATCCGGCGTACCGGCTGCACGAGCTCGAGTACGCGCTGAACACCGCCGGCTGTCGCGCGATCATCTCGGCCGAGCGGCTGCGCACGTCGAAGTACCTGGAAATGCTGCAGTCGCTGGCTCCCGAAATGGCCACGAGCGAGCCCGGTGCGCTGAAGTCGGCACGCCTGCCGGCGCTGCAGTTCGTGATCCGGATGGGCACCGAACGCACGCCGGGCATGCTCGGCTACGAAGACGTCCTCGCGCGCGGCGGGGAGCGGCCCGACTCGCGAATGCTCGACGGCATCACCGCGACGCTCGACTGCCACGACGCGATCAACATCCAGTTCACCAGCGGCACGACCGGCAACCCGAAGGGCGCCACGCTGACGCATCACAACGTCGTCAACAACGGGCGTTTCGTCGCGCAGGCGATGCGCTTCACCGAACGCGACTCGCTGTGCATCCCGGTCCCGCTGTACCACTGCTTCGGCATGGTGCTGTCGGTGCTCGCCTGCGTTTCGACCGGCGCGCAGATGGTGTTTCCCGGCGAGATCTTCGATCCGGGTGCGACACTGGGCGCTGTCGCAGCGGAACGCTGCACGGCGCTGCACGGCGTGCCGACGATGTTCATCGCCGAACTCGACCATCCGGATTTCGGCAGCTTCGACCTGTCGACGCTGCGTACCGGCATCATGGCCGGCGCACCGTGCCCGATCGAGACGATGAAGCGGGTCGTCGAACAGATGAACATGCGCGAGATCACGATCGCCTACGGGATGACCGAGACGAGCCCGGTGTCGTTCCAGAGCTCGACCAGCGATCCGCTCGAACGCCGCGTCTCGACGGTCGGACGCATCCAGCCGCACCTCGAGGCCAAGGTCGTCGACTCCGACGGCGAGGTCGTTCCGGTCGGCGAGGCCGGCGAGCTCTGGGTGCGCGGCTACTCGGTGATGAAGGGCTACTGGGGCGACGACGAGCGCACGCGCGAGGCGATCGTCGACGGCTGGATGCGCACCGGCGACCGTGCCACGATCGATGCCGAAGGCTATTGCAACATCGTCGGCCGCGTGAAGGACATGCTGATCCGGGGCGGCGAGAACGTCTACCCGCGCGAGATCGAAGAGTTCCTGTTCACGCATCCGAAGGTGCAGTCGGTCCAGGTCTTCGGCGTACCCGACCAGAAGTACGGCGAGGAGATCTGCGCGTGGATCGTGCTGAAGCCCGGCGCGCAGGCCACCGAAGACGAAATCCGCGATTTCTGCCGCGACCGGATCGCCCACTACAAGGTTCCGCGGTACATCCGCTTCGTTTCCGACATGCCGATGACGATCACCGGCAAGGTCCAGAAGTTCGTCATGCGCGAGCGGATGGTCGACGAACTGAAGCTCACCGAAAATCGAACCGCCTGACGTCCCATTCACGACATTCGGAGATATCCATGGCCCAGTTACCCGGACTGCACTTCAATCTCGGCGAAACCATCGAGATGCTGCGCGACAGCGTGCAGGCCTTCGCGGCAGACGAGATCGCGCCACGCGCGGCCGACATCGACCGGGACAACCTGTTCCCGGCCGACCTGTGGAAGAAGCTCGGAGACCTCGGCCTGCACGGCATGACCGTCGGCGAGGACTACGGCGGCACGAACCTCGGCTACCTGGCCCACATCGTCGCGATGGAAGAGGTGTCGCGGGCCTCGGCCGCCGTCGGCCTTTCCTACGGCGCGCATTCGAACCTGTGCGTCAACCAGATCCACCGCAACGGCAGCGACGAACAGAGGCGCAGGTACCTGCCGAAGCTCGTGTCGGGCGAGCACGTCGGCGCGCTGGCGATGAGCGAGCCGAACGCCGGATCCGACGTCGTCAGCATGAAGCTGCGCGCCGAAGCGAAGGGCGACCGCTACCTGCTCAACGGCGCGAAGATGTGGATCACGAACGCCGGCGATGCCGACACGCTGGTCGTCTACGCGAAGACCGAACCGGAAGCCGGCCCGCGCGGCATCACCGCGTTCATCATCGAGAAGGGCTTCCGCGGCCTGTCGTTCGGCACGAAACTCGACAAGCTCGGCATGCGCGGCTCGAACACCTACCCGGTGTTCTTCGAGGACTGCGAAGTGCCTGCCGAGAACGTGCTCGGCGGCGTCGGCAACGGCGTGAAGGTGCTGATGAGCGGGCTCGACTACGAGCGCGCCGTGCTGTCGGGTGGACCGCTGGGCATCATGGCCGCCTGCATGGACGTCGTGCTGCCCTACGTGCACGAGCGCAAGCAGTTCGGCCAGAGCATCGGCGAGTTCCAGCTAATGCAGGGCAAGCTCGCCGACCTGTACACGACCTGGCAGGCCTGCCGCGCCTACGTCTACGCGGTCGGCCAGGCCTGCGATCGCGGCGACCATGCGCGCACGCTACGCAAGGACGCCGCCGGCGCGATCCTGTACTCGGCCGAGAAGGCCACCTGGATGGCCGGCGAGGCGATCCAGGTGCTCGGCGGCAACGGCTACATCAACGAATACCCGACCGGCCGCCTCTGGCGCGACGCGAAGCTCTACGAAATCGGCGCAGGCACCAGCGAGATCCGCCGGATGCTGATCGGCCGCGAGCTGTACAGCGAGTCGATGTAAGGAGCGAGCGATGGATGTCCTGAAATCGCGAATCGACCCGCGCTCGTCCGAATTCCAGGCCAACGCCGAAACGATGCGCGCGCTGGTCGAGGACTTGCGCGCGACGGCGGCCGAAGTCCAGCGCGGCGGCGGCGAAACGGCGCGCGCCAGGCACACGGCGCGCGGCAAGCTGCTCCCGCGCGACCGCGTCGAGAAGCTGCTCGACCCCGGCACGCCGTTCCTCGAGATCGGCCAGCTCGCCGCCTGGGGCATGTACGGCGGCGAGGCGCCGAGCGCCGGCATCATCGCCGGCATCGGCCGCGTCCAGGGCATCGACTGCATGATCGTGGCCAACGATGCCACGGTGAAGGGCGGCACCTACTACCCGCTGACGGTCAAGAAGCACCTGCGTGCGCAGGAGATCGCCGAGCAGAACCATCTGCCGTGCATCTACCTGGTCGACTCCGGCGGCGCCTTCCTGCCGCGCCAGGACGAGGTCTTCCCCGATCGCGAACATTTCGGCCGCATCTTCTACAACCAGGCGAACCTGTCGGCCAAGGGCATCCCGCAACTGGCCGTCGTCATGGGTTCGTGCACGGCCGGCGGCGCCTACGTGCCGGCGATGAGCGACGAGACGGTCATCGTGCGCAACCAGGGCACGATCTTCCTCGGCGGGCCGCCGCTGGTGAAGGCCGCGACCGGCGAGGTCGTCAGCGCCGAGGACCTCGGTGGCGGCGACGTGCACACGCGGATCTCGGGCGTCGCCGACCACCTGGCCGAGAACGACGCGCATGCGCTCTACATCGCGCGACGCATCGTCGCGAACTTCAACCGGATGCGCCCGACCCCGGTCACGATCGAGTCCAGCGAAGAGCCGCTGTACGACCCGCAGGAGATCTACGGCATCGTCCCGCAGGACACGCGCAAGCCCTACGACGTGCGCGAGATCATCGCGCGCGTCGTCGACGGCTCGCGTCTCGACGAGTTCAAGGCGCGCTACGGCACGACGCTGGTGACCGGTTTCGCGCGGCTCTACGGGATGCCGGTCGGCATCATCGCCAACAACGGGATCCTGTTCAGCGAGAGCGCACAGAAGGGCGCGCACTTCATCGAACTGTGCTCGCAGCGCGGCATCCCGCTGGTGTTCCTGCAGAACATCACCGGCTTCATGGTCGGGCGCAAGTACGAGAACGAGGGCATCGCCCGGCACGGCGCCAAGATGGTCACGGCGGTGGCGACCACGCAGGTGCCGAAGATCACGATGCTGATCGGCGGCAGCTTCGGCGCCGGCAACTACGGGATGTGCGGCCGGGCCTACTCGCCGCGCTTCCTCTGGATGTGGCCGAACGGGCGCATCAGCGTGATGGGCGGCGAGCAGGCCGCCGCGGTGCTGGCCACCGTCAAGCGCGACGGCATCGAGGCCAGGGGCGGGCAGTGGAGCGCCGACGAAGAAGAAGCCTTCAAGGCGCCGATCCGCGAGCAATACGAAGCGCAGGGCCACCCGTATTACGCGACCGCCCGGCTCTGGGACGACGGCGTCGTCGATCCGGCGCAGACGAGGCGCGTGCTGGGGCTGTCGCTCGCCGCGAGCCTGAACGCGCCGATTCCGCCGACGAAGTTCGGCGTGTTCCGGATGTGAGGAGCGCACGAACATGTTCAAGAAGATCCTGATCGCCAACCGCGGGGAAATCGCCTGCCGCGTCATCGAGACGGCGCGCCGCATGGGCGTGGCCACCGTGGCCGTCTATTCGGACGCCGACGCCAATGCGCGCCACGTCCGGATGGCCGACGAAGCCGTCGCGATCGGCCCGGCCGAGGCGCGCGAGTCCTACCTGGTCGGCGAGCGCATCCTCGAAGCGGCGAAGCAGACCGGCGCCGAGGCCATCCATCCCGGCTACGGTTTCCTGTCGGAGAACGAAGAGTTCGCCGAAGCTTGCGAGAAGGCCGGCGTCGTTTTCATCGGTCCGCCGGCCTCGGCGATCCGTGCGATGGGGCTGAAAGCCGCGTCGAAGGCGCTGATGGAGCAGGCCGGCGTGCCGCTGACGCCCGGGTACCACGGCCAGAACCAGGATCCGGCCTTCCTGGCCGGCGAGGCCGAACGCATCGGTTTCCCGGTGCTGATCAAGGCCAGCGCCGGCGGCGGCGGCAAGGGGATGCGGCGCGTCGACCGGCCCGAGGAGTTCGAGGCCGCGCTCGTGTCGTGCAAGCGGGAGGCGCGCAACGCCTTCGGCGACGACGACGTGCTGGTCGAGAAATTCGTGCTCAAGCCGCGGCACATCGAGATCCAGGTCTTCGGCGACACGCACGGCAACTGCGTCTACCTGTTCGAGCGCGACTGCTCGGTGCAGCGCCGCCACCAGAAGGTGCTCGAGGAAGCACCGGCCCCGGGCATGACGCCCGAGCGCCGCGCGGCGATGGGCAAGGCCGCCGTCGACGCCGCCCGGGCCGTCGGCTACGTCGGCGCCGGCACCGTCGAGTTCATCGCGAACCAGGACGGCAGCTTCTACTTCATGGAGATGAACACGCGACTGCAGGTCGAGCATCCGGTGACCGAGATGATCACCGGCATCGACCTCGTCGAGTGGCAGCTGCGCGTGGCCAGCGGCGAACCGCTGCCGCTGGGGCAGGAGCAGCTCGAGTTCGACGGCCACGCGATCGAGGCACGGATCTACGCGGAGGACCCGGACCGCGGCTTCCTGCCGTCGATCGGCCGGCTCGTCCACCTGGCTCCGCCGGCCGAGTCCGAGCACGTGCGGATCGACACCGGCGTCGAGCAGGGCGACGAGATCACGCCGTACTACGACCCGATGATCGCGAAGCTGATCGTCTGGGGCGACGACCGCCGCCAGGCGCTCGCCCGGATGCGGCAGGCGCTGGCGCAATACCGGATCGTCGGCGTGGCGAACAACGTCGACTTCCTGGCCCGCCTCGTCGCCAATCCGTCGTTCGCCCATGCCGACCTCGACACCGGTTTGATCGAGCGCGAGCAGGCCTTGCTGTTCCCGCCCACCGACGAAGTGCCCGAAGACGTCTGGCTGCTGGCTGCGCTGGCCGAGCTGCTGCGCGAACGGCGGCTCGCCGAGAAGCGCGCCGCGCGCAGCCCCGACCCCGATTCGCCGTGGCGCAGGCTCGACGGCTGGCGCATCGGCGGCGGCAGCGAACGCGTGATCACCTTGCGTCGCGGCGAGACGCTGCAGGAGGTCCGCGCCGAGGTGATCGGCGATCGCTATCGCCTCGGGATCGGCGAGCGAAGCGTGCCCGCGCGCGGCACGCTGGGCGCCGACAGCGAACTGCAGGCGCACCTGGACGGGCGCCGGCTGCGCGCGGCCGTCGTCGCGTCGGGCGAGCGGCGACAGGTCTTCCACGCCGGGCGGACCTGGGCGCTCTCGCTGGTCGATCGCCTGTGGGTGGGCGGCGAGGGCGAAGACCTCGAAGGCGGCCTGCGCGCGCCGATGCCGGGCAAGGTCGTCGCTCTCGTCGCGGCGCCGGGCGCCACGGTGGAGAAGGGCGCGCCGTTGCTGGTGCTCGAGGCCATGAAGATGGAGCACACGATCAGCGCACCGTGCAAGGGCGTCGTCAAGCGCTTCCATTTCGCGCCCGGCGACCAGGTCACCGACGGCGCCGAGCTCGTCGAGTTCGAAGGAGCGCAGTGATGGAACAGGTCCGCATCGTCGAAGTCGGCCCGCGCGACGGGTTGCAGAACGAAAAGCAGTCGATCCCGACCGACGTCAAGCTCGAACTGATCGACCGGCTCGGCGCGGCCGGGCTGCGATCGATCGAGGCGACGTCGTTCGTCTCGCCGAAATGGGTTCCGCAAATGGCCGATCACGCCGAGCTGATGCGCGCGCTCGTGCGCCGCCCCGGCGTCGACTACCCGGTGCTGACGCCGAACCTGAAGGGCTTCGAGGCCGCGCTGGCTGCCGGCGCGACCGAGGTCGCCGTGTTCACCGCGGCGTCCGAGGGCTTCTCGCGCAAGAACACGAACTGCTCGATCGCCGAATCGATCGAGCGCTTCGTACCGCTGGCCGAGGCGGCGCGCAGCGCCGGCGTCAAGGTCCGCGGCTATGTCTCCTGCGTCGTCGCCTGTCCGTACGACGGTCCGATCGCGCCTTCGCAGGTCGCCGACGTCGCGGCGCGGCTGCTCGATCTCGGCTGCTACGAGGTCTCGCTCGGCGACACGATCGGCGTCGGCACGCCGGCCTCGGTGCAACGGATGCTCGACGCCGTGGCCGCGCGCATCCCGGTGGCACGGCTCGCCGGGCACTACCACGACACCTACGGCATGGCCGTGGCGAACGTCCACGCGTCGTATCTGTTCGGCCTGCGCGTGTTCGACAGCTCGGTCTCGGGACTCGGCGGCTGCCCGTATGCGAAGGGCGCCACCGGCAACGTCGCCACCGAAGACGTCGTCTACCTGCTGCAGGGGCTCGGCGCCGACACCGGCGTCGATCTCGACGCGCTGGTCGACTGCGGCGCGTGGATTTCCGAGCGGCTGGGCCGGGCGAACGGCTCGCGGGTCGGGCGGGCGCTGCTGGCGAAAAGAGCAGGCTAGTCCGACAGCTTCCTAGTTGCGAACCACCATGACCGACCGCAGGTCGGCCACCGGCGCGCCGTCGCTCGCCTCGACCCGCGTTTCCCAGACGACGAAACCCAGCGCGCCGTTCTTCTTCTCGTAGAGATCGACGATGCGCGGCCGGAAGTGCAGCGTGTCGCCTGCGTGCGCGATCCGGCGATAGCCGAAATGCTGTTCGCCGTGCAGCACCTTCGCGTAGTCGATCCCGAGCCGCTCGTAGACCTCCATCGGATTCGGGCTGTCCATTTCCAGGCAGAACAGGAAGGTCGGCGGAACGGGCAGCGACGGGTGCCCGGCTCGCCGCGCCGCGACTTCGTCCGAATAGATCGGGTCGGTCTGGCCGGTCGCCCGAGCGAAGCTGCGCAGCCGGCCGGGTTCGACCAGCACGCTGAACGGCGTCAGCTCGCTGCCGATGAGCCGCGGATCGAGTCGCGGCGCCGCAGGCTTCGGCGCGTCTTGCGGCTGCGGGTCGTCGTGCCGGTCGGTTTGCGCCCGCTTCACGTTTTCCCTTCGGTTCGCGCGACCGGTGGATGCGCGCGGACGCCGTCGAGCCACATGTCGGTCATCTGGCGGGCCAGCACCTCGGGTTTCCACGGCCCGCGGCTGCGATACCAGATCGTGCTGTAGTGCAACGGGCCGAACAGCTGGTTGACCAGCAGGTCGGCGGGGACGTCCGAGCGCAGGATCCGCTCGGCCTGCGCGTTCTCGATCATCTGCGCGAACAGGCGGTGGTACCTGCGCCGCTGCTCGCCGACCAGCGCCCGCGTCTCTGGTTCGAGCAGATGCATCGACTGCATGAAGACGGTCAGGTCGTCGATCCGTTCCAGGCAAATCCGGGCGACGTCTTCGGCGACCGCGCGCAGCTTGTCCGGCAGCGGATCGGGCCGCGCCAGGATGTCGGTCAGCCGCTGCATCTGCAGCTCGAGCAGCGGCTGGTAGATCCCGTACAGCGCGGCGTCCTTCGAGTCGAAGTGGTAGTAGAACGCCCCCTTCGAGACCTCGGCTTCGGCACAGATCTGGTCGATGCTGACGTTCGAGTAGCCGTGCGCGGCGAACAGACGCGTCGCCGCTTCCCGCAGGCGCTCCCGCGCTCCGCGAACGACAGTGGCGCCGTTTCGGCGCGTCGACGCGGCGGACGCGCCTCGCTGAGCACTTTCCATGCGCTCGGCTCGACCGCCTACTTCCACAGCTTGCAGCGGCTTTCGGCTTTCGTCGTGAAGACTTCCTCGCCCGGCATCTTCGCGACCAGCTTCACGTAATCCCAGGGCTCCTTCGACTCGGCGGGAGCCTTGACCTCGACCAGGTACATGTCGTGCACGTACCGACCGTCGGGCCGCACCTGGCCCTCGGCGTAGAAATCCGACAGCCGCGTGTTCCGGAACCAGTCCATGATCGTGTCTGCGTCGGTCGACTTCGTGGCCTCGACCGCGCGCAGGTAGTTCATCGTGGCCGAATAGTTGGCGGCCTGGATTTCGGTCGGCATCCGCTGGGCCTTCTCGTAGAAGCGGCGACCGAACTCGCGCGTCTTGTCGTTCAGGTTCCAGTCCCAGCTCGTCGTGAACAGCAGTCCCTCGGCGCCGGCGAGCCCCATGCTGTGGACGTCGGTGATGAACAGCATCAGGCTGGCGACCTTCATCGTCTGGTCGATCCCGAACTCCTTCGTCGCCTTCAGCGCGTTCAGCATGTCGCTGCCGCCGTTAGCGATGCCGACGATATCGGACTTCGAGCTCTGCGCCTGCAGCACGAAGGACGAGAAGTCCGCCGTGTTCAGCGGGTGCTTGACTGCGCCGACGACCTTGCCGCCGCCGGACTCGATCACCGCGGTCGCATCGCGCTGCAGCGCCTCTCCGAACGCGTAGTCGGCCGCGATGAAGAACCAGTCCTTGTAGCCCTGCTGAACCATCGCGCGCCCGGTGCCGCGAGCCAGCGCAACGGTGTCCCACGCATAGTGGATCGTGTACGGCGAGCACTGCTCGTTGGTCAGCGCCGAGGTGCCCGGGCCGTTCGCGATGAACACGCGCTTGCGTTCCTGGGCCAGTTGCGACAGCGCCAGCGCCGCCGCCGAGTTGGTGCCGCCGACGAGCATCTGGATGTTCTGCGTGTCCATCCACTCGCGCGCCTTGGCAGCAGCCACGTCGGCCTTGTTCTGGTGATCGGCTGCGAGCAGCTCGATCGGCATGCCGTTGACGGTGCCGCCGAAATCGTCGATGGCCATCTGGATTGCGAGCGCACCGTTGCGTCCGTCGAGGTCCGAGTAGGCGCCCGACATGTCGGTCAGGAAACCGATGCGCAGGGCCTCCTGCGCTGCGGCCTGACCCGAGTGGCCGAACAGCGCCGAAGTTCCGAGGAGCAGGGCGAATAGCTGCGGTCTGAAGGTCATCGAATCGTCTCCCTGACGAATTCCGGAGGAGGCGGCTCCGCCGGCCGGTGTCGTGAACTGTACTGACTGGTCGGTTCAGTATAGGGAGCCGGCTCTAGCAGGGCAAGCCCCATCGACGGGCTTGACCCGCGCTCGAACCGGCACCATGGTCGGCATTCGCACTGAAACGAACCGCCGTGCCTGGGAGAGCATCGATGACGACGAACCTCGCCGATTTCTCGGCCCGCCCGCTGCGCGGCGAGCACGAAATCCCGCTGGCCGACTACGCGGACCGGGTCGTGCTCGTCGTCAACACGGCAAGCGAGTGTGGCTTCACGCCGCAGTACGCCGGACTCCAGGCGCTTTACGAAAGGCATCGCGACCGGGGTTTCGTCGTACTCGGCTTTCCGTGCAACCAGTTCGGCGGGCAGGAACCCGGCGGCGCCGACGAGATCGAGGCGACCTGCCAGCTTCGCTACGGCGTCGGCTTCCCGTTGTTCGAGAAGGTCGAGGTCAACGGTCCGCAAGCGCACCCGGTGTTCCAGTGGTTGACCCGCGCGCTGCCCGGCGCGTTCGGGCCACGGATACGCTGGAATTTCACGAAGTTCCTGATCGACCGGAGCGGAAAGCCGCTGCGCCGTTTCGCACCGATGACGAAACCCGAGAAGATCGAGCGCTTCGTCGTCCAGGCGCTCGGGCAGGGAAGGACGCTCGGGCAGGCAAGGAGCGCATGAACGGAGCAGGGGGCATGGCTGGTGCAGGCCGCCCCGCCGTTCGTCGAGCGCGCTGCGGTTTCGCGAACCGGCGAAGCGGATCTGCGATGATCGCGCGCGAACCTCTGATCGGAGCCTCTGAATGGACAAGGGAAAGGTTGCGCTGATCACCGCTGGCGGGTCCGGCATGGGCGCCGCAGCGGCGCGAAGACTCGCCGGCGACGGCTATCGGATCGCCGTGCTGTCTTCGTCGGGCAAAGGCGAGGCGCTCGCGCACGAACTCGGCGGCGTCGGCGTCACCGGCTCGAACCTGGTCCCAGACGACGTGAAACGACTCGTCGATCTCGCAATGGACAGGTGGGGGCGGATCGACGCACTGGTCAATTCGGCCGGCCACGGCCCGCGCGCTCCGATCGTCGAGATATCCGACGAGGACTGGCACAAGGGCATGGAGGTCTACTTCCTGAGCGCCGTTCGGCCGATCCGGCTGGTCACGCCGATCATGGAAGCGCAGGGAGGCGGTGCGATCGTCAACATCTCGACCGCCTGGGCCTTCCAACCGGCCCCGATGTTCCCGACCTCGGCGGTGTTCCGTGCCGGGCTGGCCAGCTTCGTCAAGATCTACGCCGACACCTACGCCGCGAGAAACATCCGGATCAACAACGTGCTGCCCGGCTGGATCGACAGCCTGCCTGCCACCGACGAGCGCCGCGACAGCGTCCCGATGGGGCGCTACGGCCGGGCCGAGGAGGTGGCTGCGACGATCGCGTTCCTGCTGTCCGAGGGTGCGGCCTACATCACCGGGCAGAACCTGCGCGTCGACGGGGGCCTGATGCGCTCGGTCTGATTCACTCGAAACGCGCTCGGCCCGAAGCGCGGCAAGCTGCGGATTCTTCTCGACTCGACGCAGAGAAATGCCTATGATCGCGGGGTTCAGCCACCGCGACCCGGCGGCTGTCTTTTTGCAGGGCTTGCCCCGCTTTTTTTCGTCCTCGGTCCTCGAGGCACCGCCCACTGCCGAATGCACGCATCCTCGCCTGACGCCCGATGGGGCCGCATCAAGACCCTGTGGGCGTTAGCGATTGCGTTGGGCAGTTCGGCGTGCGCGTTCACGCCCGTGTCCGGGGCCCCGTCTGCGGCCGGCGCCACTCATGTCGCAGGCTGCGTCCCCGTATCGATCCGGAATGCCGATCGCCAGACGATCGAAGCCGACATCGAAGCCTTCGTGCGCGCGGTCCCGGCTTCGGCCGCGGTGCGCTTCGAAGTCCAGGACTGCCTGATGGATGGGCAGCTGGCCGACGGCACGACCATCGTACTGAGCAGCCGGCTCGCGCGACTGCCTCAGCCGCAACGCCGATTCATCGTCGCGCACGAGTTCGCGCACCATCAGCTCGGCCATCGCGCCGGAGTCTCCGGCGCACCTGCGGCGATCCTGAGCCAGGCGGCGCGCTCCAGCCATGCGACGAGCGCGCTCGAAACCGATCTTCCGGAACTCGGCGCCATCGAGCGAGCGCACCGCATGGAGCTGGCGGCCGACGCCCATGCGGTGCAGCTGATGCATGCGCAGGGCGTCGACCCCGAGCAGGCGGCGCGGATGTTCGACGAGATGGGCACCGGCGTCGATACGGACACGCATCCGTCGTTCAGCCGACGCGCCCGAGCCATCCGGAAGACCATCGCGAAGATGGGCGGCCCCCGGGCCCCCGACTTCGAGCAAGCCGGGCCCAGGTAAGGGTCGCGCCAGGCCTTCCCGGTCAGCGGGCGATGCCCTGGAATTCGAAGCCCAGGTCGCCGCCCATGAAGCGATAGCCGTCGGCAGAGACCCAGTGCTCGGCGAAGCCGTCGCGCTGCATCGGCATCCGTGCGTGCGGCATGGCCCCCGTGCCGCTACCCATCACCGGAGCAGGCATCGCGCGCGCCATGCGCACCGGAAGCTCGAGCACGTAGCCGACCTCGCCGCCGACGAAGCGATAGCCGTCGGAAGTGATCGGGTGGGCACTGAACTGGGCTTGGTCCTGCTGCAAGCGAGCGCGGGACATCGGAGCAGTCCCGGTACCGCTGGCCATCGTGCTGCGCGTCGGCTCGTAGACATGGCCCAGCTCGCCGCCCACGAAGCGGTATCCATCGGCCGAGACCGGGTTGCTTTGCCAGGCTTCGAGCTCGGCGCGAACCTGCGCCCGCGTGAGGTCCGCCGACAGAGCGGCGCCGGAAGCGAAGGAAAGCGCAAGCGCCGGGAGGAGGAGCGATCTGATCTTCATGGCCGTACCTCGGTTGAGATCGTTGCTACGCACTACAGCGGCCACTGTGTGAATCAGTCTATTCCGATCGCAGGAGCCTTGCATCGGGATTCACCTGACAATTTCCCAAGATCTTGGGGACGTGATTCGTTCGACGATCGATCGGTATCGAATGCGCCTAATGTGTATTATGTAAACTACCGATTCGGACCGACAAAGAGTCAACCCTCTCTTGTTCCCGGTCCCTCGAATCCTGGTGACCGCGCCGCATTTCCTGGAAATCCGAAAGACACGGGTCGCCTTCGACCGTGCTTCGAGCACGCTGCTTGGCCCGAGTCGTGATGCACCCAGTCTGAAAACGAAAAGCCGCCTAGAAAAAAAGGCGGTCTTCTCGTTTCGGGTGCGCTCGGCGAGTGCAGCTCGCGTTCGTCCGGCGCCCGGGCCTTTACCTCACATTCGATTCTCGGCTCGAGCCACTTCTCGGCCGTGAGCGCCGCCGCCAGCGGCAGGCACTGGCGCTCGAGTCCGGGTCGCACCGGGTTCGCCGCGCGGTCTCGGCACGCGCCTGGCTGCTTGTGAGCAGCCTTCGGCTTGAACCGGGGTGCGCGAGCAGAATTCGGTCGGCTTCAGTAAAGCTTCTTCGGCAGCATCTGGCTGCGTAGCCGCTTGTGAAGTCGTTTCACCGCAGCGGCCTTCTTGCGCTTGCGCTCGGCGGTCGGCTTCTCGTAGTACTCGCGTGTCCGCAATTCCCTGAGCAGGCCGGTGCGCTCAACGGTGCGCCTGAAGCGGCGCAGCGCGACGTCGAATGGTTCGTTTTCTCTCAGGCGTACTGTCGTCATAAGGAGGGGGTCTCGTTTGTTTGCATGGCGGATAGTCTAACAAGCCGGTTCCGCCGGTTGCTTCGAATGCACAGAAAACTATCACGTATCCTTTTCGCGGATACTTATTGCTGATAGAATTCTGTGCGTATGCGAGCGCGAGCGCTTGACGAGAAGCTCGGACGTTTCACCGACTTCACCGCCACCTCGCCTCGCCACCCGAGGAATTTCGGGCTCGGGTGCTCGCACGACAATCTTCGGCATCCGCAGCTGATGGATAGACGCTACCGCCCTGCCTCACCGTTGGAACAGGAGGCCTTGCGCGAACGAGCCATTGCAGAGGTGCTCGCGCATCCGGAGTGGAGCCTGGCGCAATCGGTGCGCCACTTGAAGACCACCATGCGCTTGACGACGGCCGATTTGGCGAAGCTGTCCGACGTATCTTTTCGGACGCTGCAGGACATCGAGCGCGGCAAGAGCGAAGGCACCGTCAAGACGATGAACCGAATTCTGGGCGTGGTGGGGCTGAAGCTCGGCATCGTGCTGGACACCGAGAGCGCCGCGACCTCTGGGTCATAGCCGTTGGGCTTGCCTGCACCGCTGCTCCTGCCCCTCGAACGCGCAAGAGAGCTCTTGTCGTTGTGCCGGTGACCGGCCCCGATGGCAGCCACGAGCGCGACGTATAGCAAAGGCACCAGGAGGCCCAAGCTCGTGGCCAAGGAAGTCCAGCGTGCTCAAGCGCTGCCACCCGCAGTCGGCGGGATAAGCATCAGCACGGCGACGGAGCTCGCGAAGAACCCCGCGCCCGCTGCTTTCAGCAGAGTCAGCAATACCAGCTGAACGCCTGGCGACAGCGACTCCCACTGACACCCGGATGCGGTGGCGTGGTAGCTCATGAACTGACGCGCAGCGACGTGACGCAACGCCATTGCCATGCCCACGACGCCCACGGCGCTGTATGCAGCGACGGCGACCGTCATCCGAACCGTCATGGTGGCCTCTCCGAGCGGACCTCTGGGTCCTGTTGCCGAGCCTGATGCACGTCCCGGGAGTTGGCAAGAACCGGCTGGTCTTGACGAATCGGCGGGCACTCATTTTTCTTGTCGTCGCTTCCTCAGGCGCCGAACTCTCGGAAATGAAAAGCGATCCACCGAACCGCCCTGCCACGCCCGACGGACGCTATTTCGTCGTGCGTGGTCGCTTGTGGCGCAAGTCGAACCCTTCTCTGCCCGCGCAGCAGCGAGAGGCGCTGGTCAGGGAACTGATGGAGGCCCGGCGCCTGCTGCGCGGCAAGCGTTCGCACGACGAGCGCGCCGCTGCGCGGCTGCGGGTCGATCGCGCAAAGACGGCCTTGGGCGAACGCGGTCCGGTCTGGTGGGCCGACGGAGCGCCAGACTACAACCGTCGGCTCGTGAAGAACACGCCGTACGCGGACTGGTTCGAAGGCCTGGGCGAATAGGCCTTGAATTTCCTGCCGCGGCCTCTACCTTCGGATCGCAACAGGCGCCGCCCGCCCGATGACGGGCCGGGGGCACCGTCAACCCTTGGTCGAGGAGGAAAGCAATGTACGAATCCCTGCTTGGCTTTCCCGGCAGCCTGTTCGACGAGATCGACCGGCTGCGCCAGGAGATGGACAGCCTATTCCCGCAAGCGAACATGCCGGCGTCGATCCGCTCGGTCGCGCCCGGCAGTTTCCCTGCCATCAACGTCGGCAACACGCCGACCAGCGTCGAGGTCTATGCATTCGCCCCGGGCATCGATCCGACGAAGCTCGAACTGACGATCGACCGGGGTGTGCTCACGCTCGCCGGCAGTCGCTCGTCGAGCCTGCCCGACGGCGAAACGAAGGTCAGCGCGTACAGCCGCGAGCGTCCGTTCGGCGAATTCAAGCGGGCCGTGAGCCTGCCTGACGACGTCGACCCGGAGCGGATCCAGGCGACCTACCGGGACGGCGTCCTGCACGTCAGCATGCCGCGGCGCGAGTCCGCGATGCCGAAGCGCATCGCCATCGAATGACCCGCATCGACAAGGAGACCGACATACAAGGAGACCGACATGAGCGAACAAGTTCAGACGCCCGTGAAGAAGCGTGCCGGCACGACCGAGGTTCAGGATGTCCAACGCCCGGTCGCCCCGCAGGAGTCGCAGCAGAACGGCGCGCGACAGCAAGCCTCGCGCGGACGCCGGCAGACCCGGGCGATCATGCCGCGCGTCGACGTCCTCGAGGACGACAGGGGGATCACGCTGCTTGCCGACCTGCCCGGCGTCCCGAAGGACAAGCTCGACCTGCGCGTCGAAGGCGACACGCTGCTGATCGAGGGCGAGGTTTTGCAGCAGACGCCCGAGAACCTGCAACCGGTCTACGCCGAGGTGCGCACTCCGAGCTATCGGCGCGCGTTCACGCTGAGTCGCGAGCTCGACTCCAATGCCATCGAGGCGAAACTGAAGGACGGGGTGCTCAGCTTGCGCATCCCGAAGCACGCGCACGCGCAGCCGCGCCGCATCGAGATCCAGACGGCATGATCGCCTGATCGCGTTGTAAGCGAGGGCGCGCCCTCGCATCGGCCGGCGCAGTCCGCGCCGGCCGCGAAATGCTGCTCTGGCCGCGGAATGCTGCTCTTGCCGGGGCTCGCTGCTCCAGCCGGGGCTCGCTGCTCGCTGCTCCAGCCGGGGCACGCTGCTCCGGCCGGCGCGTCGCCGGGCTATCCCGCCCCCCTCGCCTCGCCGGTACGGACACCCGCCGACTCGCGGATCGCTTTGCCCGTCGCCCTCGCCTGCTGCGACTCCTCGCGCATTCGCGCGATTTCTTCCGCAGGCACGCGCTCGACGTTCATGTAGTCGAGCTTCCACTCGTGCGACGCGCTCCAGCGCTGCGGCGACTGCACGGTCGTACGCGGCGCGGGTGCCGATTCGAGTACGCGCAAGGCCAGTTCGAGCGTCGCCGCCTGCGATTCCGGATCCCCAGGCTTGCCCGCGGCGTTGCCGAGCGGAAAGTCGGAGAACAGGAACCTGGGCACGCCGACGTGCTCGACGATGTCCTTGGCACAGCCCATGATCACCGAGGAAATACCGGCGGCTTCGAGCGCGCGTGCCACGAGGCTCAACGTCTGGTGGCAGACCGGACAATTGGCGACGAGAATCGCCACGTCGGCACGGCAGCGTTCGAGCAGGATCGGGATGTCGACTTCGATCGTATGGCGCTGGCTGCGGTTCGTGGGCACGCCGTGCGCGTATTCGGCGACGCGGCCGATGCGGCCGCGCGCGGCGAAGCTGCGCAGCATCGGCAGCGGGAACCAGCAATCGGGATCCTCCATCGACGTGTGCCTGCGGTCGATGCTGACGTGCGAGATCCGCAGATCGTGGTCTTTTCCCGTGTCGATCAGGTAGGGCACGTAGAACTTCGCGGCAGCGTTGTACGGCGCGCCCGGGCCCTGCGGCCCCTTGCCGGGCTGGAACGGCGCCGCGGTCGTGAACAGCGCGACCGTCGATCCGGACAACGGCTTCTTCAGCGGCGTGAAAGGGACATCGGCAAAATGCGCGTAGCGGTACGGGTTGCCGTAGCCGAGCGCCAGGTACCAGTCGCGCGTGCGCTTCATGTACGGAATCGGTACGTCGTCGTCGTGCGCGAAGGATGCAGGGGCGTTCGGCCCGGACGGATCGAGCGAACGTCCGGTAGCAGCGGGGTGGTCGGCCTGGCTCATCGGTGAAGGACTTCTCGAATGGGATCATGCGCGGATCGGGCCACCCTCCCCGCGCAGCTCGAGCATGCCGGAATCGGACGATCGCTGCATCCGACTCGCGGGACACTCGTATTCGTATCGACGACTTTCTCGAACCGGATTCCGGTACGAGTCAGCCGATACGAAGTGCCGCATGGCTCCGACGCCGGTTTCGCGACGCGGCTGGCACAATCGAGGGCGACCGTCGTGACAGGAGAACTGCCGTGAGATCCCCGAACCTGCATCGATACATGGCCTCGGCGCTCCTTTGGATCGGGTTCGTCACGGTGGCAGCGGCCCAGGGCGGCAGCGCGGAATCCGAACGTTCGGGAGCGGCGAGCCCGGCGGCAACACCGTCGCCGGCCGTGCAGGCCGACGCCGACGCGAAGCCTGCGATGCTTGCCGACGAAGACCGCGAGTTCATCCGCAAGGCCGCGCTGGCCAGCATGGTCGAGGTCGCGCTCGGCCAGCTCGCGCAGGCGCTGGCCGACAGCGAGCAGGTGAAGCAGTTCGCCCGGCAGATGGTCGAAGACCATGGCAAGGTCAACGACCAACTGGTCGCGTTCGGCAAGGACAGGGGCGTCGGCGTGCCTCCGGAGCTCGACAGGAAGCACGAAGCCTTGATCGGCAAGCTGAAGTCGCTGTGGGGTGCCGACTTCGATCGCGAGTACATGAAGGCGATGGTCGCCGATCACGAGGAATCGATCGCCCTGTACGAACGCCAGGCAAGCGCGGGCCGCGATCCCGAGCTCGAGGCCTTCGCCAGCAGGACGCTGCCGGTCCTCGAAGCGCACCTGGAGCTGGCGCGAGCGACGCACGACGCGCTCCCGGGCGCGCCAGGCGGAAACGCCGGCGAACGCGGTTCATGAATCGCATGAATCGCCCGCGCCGGCCTGGCTCCAGACACCCAGGCGCTTCGCTCAGCCAGGCACCCCTTCGCCCGTCAATGGCACCGTGAGGTCGGGCAGCGCCCCGGCAAGATCGAGCACCAGCTCGCCGACGCTGGCGCCGACGCGGGTCGGACGGAAGCGGATCAGCAACTCCAGCAAGTCTCCGGGCAGGATCGTCGCATCGGTCAACGGCCGCGGCTGCGGATCCACGCTGGCGACGTTGCCGGCGAGCACCGTGAAGTCGCGACTGGGCTGCCCGGCCGCATCCAGGATCCGGAACGAGTGGCCGAGCACGGTCGCCGAGGCGAGGCCGAGGTTGTTGATCTGCAGCGTTCGGTAGTGCGCCGCGATCGGCGGAAGCTGCGGATCGACCGGAAAAGCCGGGAAATCGATCCGCGACGCGTTCAGCAGGATGTCGGTTCCGGCGGCATGCACGACGGCAACGAGTTCGATGCCGATCGTCGGCGCGTTCGGCGCGTTCGATGCGATCGACAACTGGCCCGTTATCGTCCCGAGCCGGGCGGGCGCCGAGAAGCGGACGCCGATGTCGAACCGGCCACCCGCGGCAACGACGACCGGAGGCGCAGGCGTCGGCGCGAACGCCGGCTCGCTCGTTTCGAGCCCCGTCACCGTCAGTGCGCCGCGCCCGGTGTTGGCAACCCGGACCGCCAGGATCCGTTCTTCGCCTGCCGCAACCGGGCCGAAGGCCAGGCGCGTCGGAACGGCCTCGATGAACGGTGACTCTGCCGTCGCCAGGATCTCGAGGCTGACCGCACGGCCCGACAGGTCGCGCGCCGTCACCCGGGTCTGGTGCGAGCCCGGAACGACGGGGTCGTACTGGACCCTGAAGTCCAGGAAGTTGCCGGGATCCACCCGCGCAGGAAACATCGGTGGGTCGAGCAGGCTCAGGCCGACTGCCGGGTCCTCGATCTCGATCGAGACGATGAGCGCGGGGATCGATCCGAAGTTGCGGATCGCATCGGAGAGCACGGCCGCCTGCCCGCCGGTGGGCACCGTCGTGAAGCGCATCGGCGACGAACGGATGAAGCCCCAGTCGGAAGCCCCTTCGTCGACGTATTGCCGGGTGACCAGGTGCAGATCGGCACCGTCGAGATAGCAGCACTCCAGCGGGCCGGCCCGGTCGAGGAGCCTGTCCGAGTATTCCTGGAACAGGTCGCGCACGAAGCCGACGATGCCGCCGGTGTCGAACTCGAGATCCCGGTCGTTGACGATGTCGGTCACCACGGCGCCGGCGATCGGGTCGGCGAAAAGCGCGGCCCAGGCCGAGGTGGCGCCCAGGCCTCCGAGGCCCGGGCCGAGCAGGTTCAGCACCGCGCCGGCGACACCGGAACCCAGGATGGCAACCAGCAAGGCCTTGTCGAACCCGACGCCGACGTCCACATCGAAGGCTGCCAGATCGAGCCTGACCTGGCGCAGATACCAGCTCAGCCTGCCGTTGTCGGTGACGAACGGAGCGATCTCCATCGTCACCGTGCTTGGCGAGCGCGTCTGCGCGCGGAACTCGAATCTTTCCCTCGATATGCCGAGATCGACGACCTCCGAGCCGCGAGCGGCAATCACCGGCACGGTCAGCACGCCGCGGAACGCGCCCTGCCTGCGACCTGCACCGTCGATCCAGCCCGCGCTCGACATGCGAACGCCGGCCAGAGCGACACGGTCGATCGTGTCGACGTCGAAGCCGTCGCCGATATCGAAGGCGAAAGCCTCGTTGATCTGGTCGGCGAAGTTTCCGGCGAACTCGTCGATCAGCGGCTGGGGGATACCGCAAGGGACGTAGTGCCCGACGACGCGCGGATCGGGATCGCCGACTTGCGCCACCGAGATCAGCGGGCGAACGGAAAGGTTGATCCGGTCGCCGACCGTTCTGAGCGTGTAGAAAATCTTCTCCGGAAGAAAACGCTGCTGGCCGTCGACGTACTGGAGGCTGCCGTCTGCGCGCCGCGCTTCTCCGAACGGATCGTTGGCGACGATCTCCCAGTTGGTCGCCCTGCCGTTCTCGTCCGGATCGACCTGGACGACTTCGACATCGAAGCCGCCGGCCTGCAGCGGCGCCACCGCGAGTCCATGGTCGGCGAAGACCGCGCCGAGTGCGAATCGTCCGGCCTCGAGCGCCATGGCCGCCTGTGGCTTGAGTTCCACGATCACGCCCGCAATCAGGACGTCGACCCGCTCGATGCCGTCGCCGGGCCCGGTCGAAAGAATGCTGAGCTGTGTGATGGCCGGGGTTCGGCGCGGCAGCCGCCAGATCATGTCGGCGAGCCGGTTGTGCGTATACCAGTAACCGAGCCACCAGGGCAGCGGCCCGCTTCCCTCCGGATACAGCCGCAGATCGAATGCGTTGTTGAAGACGGCGGATCGCACCGTGTCCCGGGCCGTTTCAGCGCGCAGCAATCGGCAGGTCAGTCCGACGTCTTCGAACAGCGGCGTCATCGAGATGCGCCGCCTGCGAAAGATCGGCGCATCGGGTGCATCGTCGCCCGGCAGGAACGGACCGGAATCCGGGCTGAAGAAGTGGATCGGTTGCGACGTACCGAAGCTGCGGCCGTTGCCGGCGCCCCAGATGTCCCGATAGACGACCGCGCATGCCGCATTGGAGCGCCGTGCCAGCGCCGCGGCGAAGCCGGTCGAGCGATCGATGTCCGCGACGCGTCGATCCTCGACCGTCGCCAGGTCCGTGTCGATGCGCGCCAGGTGCAGCGCACCGCCTCCGAACGCGAACTGCACCTGCGCACGCCGCGACGGCGCGAGCGCCGGAGCGAAGTGGAACAGGGACTGGCCGCTTCCCCTGACGACCTGGCCCGCCGCCTGTCCGTCGGTATCGGTGAGCACCGTGCCGAATACGTCGGCGATGTCGAGCTTCCCCACTTCGGCGAAGCTCCAGCGGCCGCCACTCCGGACGCCTGCGACGTAGCGCGGCGACGCGGCCACGTCGGCGACGAAACCGACCACGCTGCGGTTCGCCGAATCGATGACGATGCGCGGGCAGGCACCGATGTTCGTCGCCGCGATGCCCGGCAACGACCAGAGCAGCGGCCCGACACGCCACCGGGCGCCATCGGGTTCGATTTCCACGAGGCGCCAGTCGCCGCCGGCGCCGGCGGACACGCATGCGACGAGCCGCGCGTCCCCGTCGCTTTCGAGCGCCAGGTCGACATCGACGTACGCGAATCGGTCGTCGACCAGCGTCTCGGTCCATCGGCCGTCGTCCTGCCGCCGGTACAGCAGCAGGCGGCTGCGGGGGCTGCCGTCGTCCAGGTCCGGCGCCGTACCGATCGCCGCGATGACCGGCTGTCCCGTGCGGGGATCGTTCGCGATCGCGACCCGGGAGCACCAGATGCCGTCTGCAAGCCGCTCCGGTGCCCTGCTTTCGCCGTATGCGTAGGGCGCCGATTCGCGATAGACGAGCCGCCCTGCGGCGACGGCCGTCGGCTCGAGCGGCAGATCCTGGATGACGCGCTCTTCGTCGCCGTCGGCGTTGGTCAACGTGACTCGAACCGGCGTCGTCCGCACGAACAATTCGCGCAGCCTGCCTGCGACGCCGCTCGACCGGGCCGCGTCGATGCCGTCGCGGCTTGCATGAACGTAGGCGATTCCAAGCGTGATGCCGTCGGGCAGGACCGCGATTGGCGCAGTCGGCGAATAGGTCATCACACCGAGCGCGTAAGCCGGCCATCGAAGGCGGAACACGCCGTAGAGCGCTGCGATGGCGGAGAAGTTGTCGCGCTGCTCGTCAATGAACGCGGCCATCGAACGGATCGCCTGCGTCCCCTGCGGATCGGGCGGCGCCGACCGGATCGGCGGCAGGCCGGACACGGGCAATCGCGTATAGTCGGCGATCGCACTGGCTGCGAGCTCCTCGTGCAGTTCGGTCGGGTCGCTGATGTTGCGCGAGTCCCAGAACAGTCCGGCGTCGCCCTGGAGCGTGAACGCCAGCCGGTGTCCGTAGTGGGGCAGAAGCCGCGCCCAGTCCCCGGCGACAAAGGCTTCGACGTCGTCTGCGCTGCCGGCCGAACCGATCGTCACGCCGTAGCTGACGTGCGGCCGGTTCAACGAGTCGAACACCAGTTCGTGGCCGTAAAGCGGCGATCCGAGCGCAACCCGCTTCGGCGGCGGATGGCGCCGCACGGCGATGCGAACGGTATGGGGTGGAGCGTTCGGCCGGTCGGGCAGGCGTGCCGTCACGTCGATCACGCGGTCGCCGGCGATCGGCAACGGAATGCCGCCGCGCGCGAACGCGCGAGCGGCCCGGTTCGCCACGACGCCGTCGACTTCGACGATCGCCCGATCGTCGGTGACTTCGCCGGCGACCATCGATTCGACAGCGCCCGAGTAACCGACCCATTCGCCGATTGCATTGGCGTAGAGTCTCGGTGCGTCGATCCTGATCCCTGGCGTCCCCGGAAAGAACGACGAGAAACGGTCGGTGACGACCGTCAGCGTTGCTTCCGATTCGTCGACGGCGATCGGGCGCAATTCGCGATAACGAGTCTGCTCGTCGTCTAGCGCGAGGACGACCAGATCGGCGGGGGCCAGTCCCGCGGCACGGGCCGCGTCCGCGTCATAGGGTAGATCCAGGCGCGCTCCCGTTGTCGGGAGTCGGTCGGCCACGACATGGACCGCGGGTCCGACGGCTTTCTGCCCGGGCAGCAGTGGAGGCAGCGTTGCCGGATCGCGTTCGGCGAGCGTGACCTTGCCGACGTTGCCCAGGCCGGTGGTATCGAGCCGGATCCTGGCGCCGGGTTTCGTGCCCCGGAACCGGCTCTCGATCGCCAGGCTCTTGCCGGACATTTCGGCAAGCTCGAAGCTCGTTGCCGTTTCGGGGTCGGCCGCAACGAACCTGAACGGAGCCGCCCGGACGCGCGACGACGCCCCCGGATCGACTTCCATTCGTAGTTCGGCACGCCAGGGACCGGTCGAAGCAAACGCGCCCTCGATGCGGCCGGAGAAGCGTCGCGGCCTGGACTGCGCGGCATCCGACGAATCCGTGAAGTCGACGCAGATCTCGCGCAAGGACTCGGGGGCCACGTCGACGGCGACGACCAGTGCATCGTTCGCGAGAGAAGCGCCGTCGACGGCGATGTCGGCCAGTACGCCCTGGCAGCCGCCCTCGTCGTCGTTGAACGCGATCCGCTCGAAGTGCAGGAACGCCGGGGGCCCATCCGGAGAATCGGCGGCGCAGATCCGCAGCGTGATGCCGCGTGCTCGGGTCGCTCCGTCCATGCCCGCCCTCACCGACCCCTGTACACCGGGGGCATGCGACACGCCGCCGGCAAGGCGACGTCGACGGACAAGGTGATCCCGCCTTGCGGCGTTTCCGGGAAGTTGACCTCGCGCCGATGACCGCCGAGCAGACCCGGCTCGCTCCATCGGCGGTTGTGCGGCGTGTCGTGATTGAACCAGATGGCCGCCCGCGGCTGTCCGAGGATCACGCGGGCCATCGCTTCGTCGTCCGGATGCCTGAAGTGCTTGTTGTCGGTGCTGACGATGCAGTGCCGCGCATCGACTTCGGCGAGCAGGTCCATCGTGATGTTCGCGCTGCTGCCGTGATGGCTGAGCTTGAACACGTCGATCGGCAACGGACCGGTGATCGCCCGGCTGGCCTTCAGCGCCCGCAGCGCCGGGCCGAGCACGCTTGCGAATGCGTCGGCGGCCAGCAGTACCGAAGCACCGCGATGCTCGAGCAGGAACGCGATGCTCGATCCGTTGGCTTTCGCGGTGTCGCGCTTCGTCCGGCGCGCGGCCAGTTCTTCGATCGATGCAGCCGCTCCGCCGCCGGGGCCGCCTCGCTCGACGGCGTCGGGCTCGACCGCGTCGGACTCCCCGCGACGCAACTTGGCCAGTTCGGTGGCCCAGACCCTGAACAGCGCATCGAGTCGCTCGGGACTGGGCGACAGCAGCGTGATCACCGGCCCTGCAAGCGTCTCATGTCGCACCGGCCGATCCTCGGCCGGCATCGCCACGACGCCGCGGCCGAACGCCAGATTCCACGGCCGATCGGCTGCCGGCAGGGCCAGCGCTTCGGCGAGCCGCTGGCCTTCGGCCACGCCGCGAACGAGCGGCGCATTGAACCAGATGTCCCCGTAGTCGATGTTCAGTTCGTCGTCGGCCAGCAGCCGGGAGACACCGCCGATGTGGTCGTGGTCGATGTGGCTGACGACCAGCAGGTCGATCCTGCGCCGCCCTGCGGCATCGACAGGCAACGCGGCGAGGCGCCGACGCAGCGCCGGCCAGGTCTTCGACGGGCCGGTATCGACGAGCATGCGCCAGACGCCGCCCTGCTCGAGCGCACAGCTGACGAGCAGGCAATCGCCGTAGGAGGCAGGCAGCGCTTCGATCCGGATCGCTTCGTCTGGCATCGTCACCTCGCTCGCGACAGCCGCCTAGATCTCGATGCGCGCGATGTTCTCGAGCAGGTACGGGCCGACGCGTGCCGCAACGGCCTCGCGGACCTGGCCGAGCCTCGCGGCGTCCACGCTCAGCTCGCCTTGTGCGACGATCAGCCGGGCTTCGCTGCGCGCGAGCTTGAAGAACAGCACCTGCGTGATCTGCCGCATCGCGTCGATCGCAACGGCCGCAAGGCGCAGCGTGAGCCGTCCCTGCTCCGCGTCGACCAGCCCGAGTTGGAACTTCGCCCCGCGCGAATGCGCGCTCGCGCGATCGAACAGCGAGATCCAGCGACTGTCCCTGTTCATCGACTGCAGGCCGTCGAGCACGGCGACGACCATCGAGCTCGCCGCGGCAGCCGGACCGAGCATCGCCGTCAACACCGGCAGGATCGCCCGATGGACGTCGCCCGAGGATTCGTCGACCGCGCGCCTGCGGAACTCCATCGACCCCTGCAGCCATCCGAGGTTCTGCAGCACGCGCAGGTAGGTGTCGTGCCAGGCTTCGAGATCGTGCTCCGGACGGGCCGCCTTGTTCGCCGCCAACTGCGCCAGCAACAGGCAATCGGCGATGGCCGAGCGCTGCTCCGCGGGCACGGCGTCGGTGAACTCGGCGAGCTGCGCGCCGACGGCGATCGCCCGAGGCGCGTCGGCCATCGGGTCGGGAGGCGGCGCACCGCGTGCATCGCGCATGCGAGGCGGTGGGGCGGGAAGCTGCAGGCCTTGCACGAACACGACGATGTCCCGAGCCGAGCGCATCGGCCCCGGACCGGGTCCTGCCGCTTCTGACACCGGGCCCATCGCCTCGGGATCGACTTCTTCGCCGAGATCGGGCAGACGCTTGATGTACGGCGCATCGCCGAAGTCGGGCTGCGCTCCCCGCGTCACGCTGTAACCGGGCACACCGGCCTTCGCCCGCAAGGCGTCGAGGCGATTCATCCAGCCTTTCAGGAACAACTGCATGCGCGGCTTGCGCTGCACGAGCTCACGATAGAACTGCTCGCGGATCTGGCAGTACCCGCTCACGAGCTCGGAATGGGCGCAGTTCTTCACGCACTCGAGCGTTTTCGGCCCGATCTGCCCGTCGACCGTGGCTCCGGCCGCCTGCTGGAGGAAGCGTGCCGCACGGCCGACGCCCATGTTGACCGCCGTGTCGAACTGCACGAGATCGAGCGGGCCGGCGAGCGCATCGCAACGCGGCGGGCGCCAGTAGCCGCTTTCGTAGATCGCGTGCATTTCGTCGTCTGCCAGCTCGCGCACCGCCCGCCTGGCCAGCCCGGCAGCCTGGCGCCACCGATCGTAGACGGCCTGCGTCACGCCCCGGTTCGTGGCGCCGCCCGGGTCGTCCGGGTGATCGACGTAGCCACCCTCCCAGCGGAGGACGAAATGCAGTGCATCCTGGAATGCCTTGGTCGTCATGCTCGTCTCCGGCGCGCAGGTCATCGTCCGGCAAGCAGGCATCCCATGCAAGCACGATTTGGGGAGAAGCGATCTCAGGCCTGTGCCCGATACGGGCTAAGGCCGATCCCGACAGGGCGCGCTCTGTTCGGACCATTCGTTTCGGAAGCTCCGACGCGGGTGCGCAGTCGGCGCGGAACGACTGTTACCCTTTTTTCACACTCTCACGATCCGGCAACCGATGCATATGTCACGCCGACGGCTTGCCTTCGTCTTGGCGTCGCTCGCCGCCTTGGTCGCGCCGATGCCCGTTGTGGCGCCTGCAGCCGGAAACGACGCTGCGGTACAGCGCATCCGGTTCGGCACTTTCCATAATCCGCCCTTGAGCATTCGCGGACGCGAGGAGCACCTGAGCGGCTTCCTGGGCGAATACCTGCGCGCCATCGAAGCGCGCGAGCCGGTGCGCTTCGAGCTGAGCTACTTCAGGAATGCCGATGCGCTGTACGAGGCGATCGTCGAGGGACGGGTACAGGCCGGAGCGCCGTTGTTCCAGCGGACATCGTCCTCCGACGAACCAGTCCGCTTCACCGAAGCTTTCGAGAACCTGCCGGTGGCCGTTTTCGGCTGGGGCGGTCGCTCGCAGCACGACGTCGCCTTCCGGCAACTGCGAGGCAAGCGCCTGGCCGTCGTCGAAAACGCGTTTCTCGAATCGGAACTGCGCAGGTCCTTGCCCCATGCGAGCGTGCGCGTCTCGCCGGACGAGTTCTCCGCGTTCGCCGCCCTTGCAGCCGACGAAGCCGACTACGTCGTGATGAGCCTGAGCCGCGCGCTGCACGCCATCAACCTGTACGGACTCGAGCACATCGTGCTCACCGGCTACACGCCGATCCGGATCCGGCCGGTGTTCGCCGTTCACGACGAGCACCCGCAGGTCCACGCTCTGCTGCACAAGGCGATCGGAGCGGTGCCCACCAACGACATGCACCGGCATTGGTTCACGCCGTTCGTGCGCCCGTGGCACCAGGGACCCGATGCCTGGCCATGGCTCGTTGCGGCAAACGGCCTCTTCGTGGTGGCGCTCGTCACACTGGGCCTGCTGTATTACCAGCTGCTCGGCCGCAGCCGGCGTCTGAAGCTGACCCAGGACCGACTGCAGCGCTCGGAATCGCTGTACCGCGGCCTGGTGGAGGCGACCTCGGAACTGGTGACCGTGCACGACGAACGGGGAACGGTCCTCTATGCCTCGCCATCGGCTCGATCGCTGACCGGCTACGAGGCCGAGGAACTGATCGGTCGGGCGGCAGGCGAGGTGCTGTCGCTGGGCGGCTCGGAAAGCTTCGACGATCGACTGGCCGCGCTCGACGGCCGCCACGGCATACGTCATGACACCTTCCGGCTGCGGCGCAAGGACGGCCGCATGCGCTGGTTCGAGGTGCGCTCGAGCAGGCTGGCCGAATCGGGGATCGCCGGACAGGTGCTGCTCGTATCGCGCGACGTGACCGAACGGCTGGCCAGCGAGGAGCGCTTCCGCTATCAGGCGCTTCACGATCCGCTGACCGGACTTCCGAACCGCTTCGCATTCGCCGAGCGCCTGCGCGAAAGCCTGGACCGTGCGGCTTCGCGCGGTGGACGGCTTGCCGTCTGCCTGCTGGATGCAGACAACTTCAAGAGCATCAACGACGCCCGAGGCCACGCGATCGGCGACCGCGTGCTGCGCGAGCTCGGCAAGCGGCTGCAAACCGTCGGCGGCGGCCGGCTTGCAGCGAGCCGGATCTCGGGCGACCAGTTCGCCTTGCTCGTGCGCGGCAGCGATCCCGAAACGGCAGCCGGAGAAGTCGCAGAGGAAGTGCTCGCAGCGGTCAGCGCACCGATCGAGATCGACGACGAGCTGGTGATGGTGACGGGTTCGGTGGGGGTGGCGCTCTACCCCGACGATGCGCAGAGCGCCGAGGGTTTGCTGAGCGCCGCCGATTCGGCGATGTTCGATGCGAAGTCCCATGGAAAGAACACCTGGCGCCGTTCCACGAAGGCGCTGGGCGAGCGCTCGCTGGCACGCGCCCGCGCGCTGCAGGACGTGCGGGGAGCGCACAAGCGCGACGAACTCGAACTCTTCTACCAGCCGAAGTTCGGTCTCGACGACGGGTGCCTGTGCGGCGTCGAAGCACTGCTGCGCTGGCGAAGCCCGAGCGGCTATCGACCTCCGATCGAACTGATCGAGGCTGCCGAGGAATCGGGTTTCATCAAGACGCTGGGTCGCTGGGTACTCGAGCAGGCCGCCAGGCAGGCATTGACCTGGGCGGACCGGGGTCTCGATTTTCCGATCGCCGTCAACGTCTCGGTCAAACAGCTGCACGATCGCGACTTCCCGTCGGGACTCGCGGCCTTGGTACAGGCCGATCCGCGTCTCGCCTCGCGCCTCGAACTCGAGGTGACCGAGACCGCCATCGCCACCGATGCCGCGGCCATCGCCAGGCTGCTGGCCGAGATCCGCGGCCTAGGGGTGCGTGTGCACATCGACGACTTCGGAACCGGCTACTCGAGCCTGTCGTACCTGGGTCGTCTTCCGGTCGACGCGCTGAAGATCGACCGCTCGCTGGTCGCGGCGACGCACGAAGCGCAGGACGCCCGGGAGATCGTGCGCGCGATCATCGCCCTCGCGACGACGCTGGGGCTCAACACCGTCGCCGAGGGCGTCGAGACGGACCAGCACGCGGCTTTCCTCAAGGCGGCCGGCTGCAGGCAGGGTCAAGGCTATCTATACGCCCGGCCGATGCCTGCCGGTGAGTTTGAAGCCTTCATCGCCCGTCGCGCCACTGCCGGCAGGCCGCAAGCCGGATAAGGCCCGGAGCCAGCCGAGCGGATTGACCGCGGACAGGCAAGTCCGCCCCCGGCTCCGGGCATCGCGCGTGCCTTTTGAAATTGCGGATACCATCGCCGATTCGGGACCGTCCGTCGGCCTTGCGCCCGATCGGCTCCCCGAATCGCTGACCATCCATGTAAGCAAACGCTTGCGCGCACGACTCAAAGGCTCGGCGTTCGGGCAACTTTGCGCGCCGATCGCCGAAGATGAGTTTCGTTTCACCACACCGCCCTCATTCGCACCTGACCGAAATCAGCGAAGACCTGACCGAAATCAGCGAATCGATTTGCACGGGGCCGGCGCGGCGCTTGCCGGCGCGGCGCGTGCCGGCGCCGACGCCGCGCGCGCCGGCAACGCCCTCGCCGAAATTGCCAAGCCAACCGGGGCAGACTACGATGGGCGCTTCGCGCCCGCGTGCAAACAACGAGGTCGAGCCGCCTCCCTGCAGCCGGAGTGGCGGACGTCCAACGGAGACAAGCAGTTCCATGTCGTTCATCGGCCGCATCCGCCGAGCACTCCCGACGCCTGCCAGGCTCAAGCAGATTCCTGGGTTCGGCTGGCTGGGCAATTTCCTGGCACGACGCCCCTGGCTGCTGGCGATCAGCCGCCGGCGGGTCGCGCGTGGCATCGGAGTGGGGCTGGCGGTGGGCGTGATCCCGCTGCCGACGCAGATGCTGATGGCCGCGCTGTGTGCGGTCCCGTTCCGGGCCAACGTCGGCGCCGCGGTGGCCGCCACCTGGATCACTAACCCGCTCACCGCCGGACCGATCTGGGCGCTGTCCGGCTGGTTCGGTTCCTTCCTGGTCGAAACCTCGATCGCCGAGGCCTGGGAGATGACGCAGGCCGCGGCAGCCGAACTCGACGAGATCCTGCCGTGGTGGGACGTCGCCCGCGAATGGGTGCTGGCGATCGGCAAACCCGTGCTGGTCGGCCTGCCGATCACCGGCCTGGTGCTCGGCTTCACGGCTTGGGGGCTGGTCTCGGCGCTCTGGGCCTTCGAGGTGCGGCGCCGGCGCGGCCTGCGGCTGCGGGCGCGCTCGGTGGCGGCGCTGCGGCAACCGCAAAACTGAGCGGCGCGGCGGTTGAGCGGCGCGGTGGTTGAGCGGCGCGGTGCCATACTCGGCTCCGACCGCCACCCGTCGGAGCCGCCGATGACCGTCCCTGCTTCCACCCGCAGCCTCGCCACCGAGGACCTCAGCGTCAACGAGATGTACCTGCTGCTGCGCGATTCGGTCGTGCCGCGACCGATCGCCTGGGTCTCGACGATCGACGACCAGGGCCGCAGCAACCTCGCCCCCTACAGCTTCTTCAACGTCTGCAGCGCGCATCCGCCGGTCGTCGGGTTCGCGATCGGGCCGCGCCCGCGGACCGCGAGCGGAGCCGTGATCGCGAAGGACACGCTGGCCAACATCCGCGCGCATCGCGAACTGGTCGTCAACC
>JAAZBL010000162.1 GCA_012513825.1 Limnobacter sp.
CCCGAACATCGCGAGCAGCGCGGCGAAACCCGAAGCCGCGGCGACGGCCGCCTGCCAGCTCCGCAGGCCCGCGTCCTGCAGCGGCGCGCGCGCAGCCTCGAGCCGCAGGCGCGCCGGTTCGCTGTCCTCGATGATCCGGCGCTCGGCCATGCGCGCCTGCTGCAGCCCCTGGAGGTTCCCGAGCACCGGCGCCAGCGCCGCCTCGGTGGCGCTGCCGGACTGGCGCAGCCACTCGAGCGCGCGCCGCGCTTCGGCGTCGTTGACCGGCGACAGGCGCATCCTTTCGCTGCCGCCGATCAGCGCCTCGACGAGCTGGCGGAATGCACCGACCGACTGCCGCAGGCCGTCGGCATCGACGACCTCGGTCATGCCCAGGGCGCTCGCGTCGCGTGCGATGCGCTGCGACAGCGCGACCAGCTCGCCGGCAGCGGCCACTTCGCGGGCCGGCGCGCCGCTCTGCAGCCGGTTGCCGGCGACCACCTGCGTGCTCGCCAGCAATTTCGGATTCGATGCCGCGATCTGCCGGCGCATGTCGGCGAGCGCGACCAGCATCGGTTGCTGCGCCAGCAGCACGCCGGCGGCCTCGTGGCTGCCCTGCCAGCCTTCGACCAGCGCCGGGCCGCTGCGCGCCGCGCCCGGTACGGGAACCCCGACGCCGTCCTCGGCGAGCTGGCGCAGCGCACGGTCGACGACCTGCCTGCTTTCGGCAAGCTGACGGAACGCCTCCTCGTCGCCGGACAGCGCGTTCGGGGCGGCCTTGGCCAGCCGCTGCGAGTGCGTGAGCGCGTCGCCGATCCAACGCGACCAGCGCGTCGCGTCGTCGGCCTGGCGGGCCGCCACCCAGAGGAACGCGATACCGAGGCCGACCGAGACCACGAGCATCGGGACCCATATCCGCAACTGCTTGTGCAACGGCTGCCTGCCGATCACCGGCACCACGAAGCGCTTCTTCTTCGCGCCGGCCACGGCCGAGCCACGACGCCGGAACACGCCGATTCCCGAGCGGGACGGCGCCGCCGCGCGTTGCGAGGCCTCGCCGCCGCCGCGGCTCGGCACGGCCGGGCCTTGCGACTCCGGCGCGCCGATCAGCAACTGGCTGTCGTCGAAGTTCGAATCGTCGAGGCCGAGCCCGCCATCCTCGCCGGCCGCGTCATAGTCCAGACCCCCGTGCGATCTCGTGTCCGGATCGTCGTCCGGCAACAGGTCCGCGATCAGCGCGGTGTCCGGAGCGACGTCTTCGAGCCTGCGGCCTCGCGACTGGAAGACGCCCGGAAATTTCATCGCCACTTTCAGCATCGTTCGAATTCCGGATCAGAGCCCGACCGCAAGAAAGCGGTCGTCGGCAGCGAGCCTCGCGAGGCTCAGTTCGGTCCAGCGGTTTCCGTCGGCATCGAGCCAGTCGGCGCCGAGCCAGCCGGGACGCGGTTGTCCGTCGGCCTCGGGCTGCACGGCCTGCATGTCGCCGACGTTCTTCAGGCCGAGCATCTTGGCGACGACGATGGCGCCGTTGATGCCGAGACGCGGGGCGAACGCGATGAGCCGCGCCTCCCGGCTCGACGGCGTGTACGCGCCGCCGGCGAAGCGCGCGAGATCGGAGACCGCGAACAAGGCACCACGGAGGTTGACGAGCCCGCGGAACCAGTCGCGCGTCATCGGCACCGTCGCCATCGCGGCCGGCAGCGGCGCGACTTCGCCCGCTTCGGCCAGCTCGACCAGCAGCCGGCGATCGCCGACCTGCACGCCGAGCCGGGCGCGCGCACCGGTGCCGGAGGCTGCCAGGCGGAGTCGCTCGGACAGCCGCGACTGGAACTCGCGAAGGTTCTTCTTGCGATCGCTCATCGATCTGGGTCGGGTCCAGTTGGCCGGGACGTCGGCGTCCCGGCGCGGAAGAAGCGGACGCTCAGGCGGATGCGGCCTGCGCGGACGAGGCGACCGGCGTCGAGGCCGGACCGCCCTGCG
>JAAZBL010000163.1 GCA_012513825.1 Limnobacter sp.
AGGCCTGGCAGACGCTGTCGGATCCGGAGCGCGCGAGCGTGTCGCGATACGCGCTCGGGCGCGACTACCACAAGGTCGTGCGCGGCCGTCTGCAGAAACTCGCCGAGCGCATCGCCGCGGAGATCGGGCCGTTCGGCCACCGCGTGTTCTGCGATTCGGCGCCGGTCATGGAGGTCGAGCTGGCAAGCCGCGCCGGGCTCGGCTGGCGCGGCAAGCACACGTTGCTGATCGATCCGAGGCGCGGGTCGACCTTCTTCCTCGGCACGCTCTATACCGATCTGCGGCTGCCGCCCGACACGCCGCAAGACGATCACTGCGGGAGCTGCACGCGCTGCCTGGCGGCCTGTCCGACCGGCGCGATCGTCGCGCCGTACCGCGTCGATGCGCGGCGGTGCATCTCGTACCTGACGATCGAGCTGAAGGGCGCGATCCCGGAGGACCTGCGGCCGCTGCTCGGCAACCGGATCTACGGCTGCGACGACTGCCAGCTCGTCTGTCCGTGGAATCGATTCGCGCGACCGGCGCAGGTGCCCGATTTCGCGCCTCGCAACGGGCTCGACGCGACGGCGCTCTCGGAGCTGTTCGCCTGGACCGAAGCGGAGTTCGACGCGCGGCTGGCCGGTTCGCCGATCCGGCGAATCGGCCACGAGCGCTGGCTGCGCAACATCGCGGTTGCGCTGGGCAACGTCGACGGCGACCGGGCGGCGAAGGCGCGGGCGCGCGCGGCGCTGCGAACGCGCGCCGACGACGCTTCGGCGCTGGTGCGCGAGCACGTGGACTGGGCCCTGCGCCGGCTACTGGACGACCCCGATCCAGAACGGCAGCCCGATCGCCGCGCCGATCATCGAGAGGGTCACGAGCACCGCGACATAGGGACCGTCGCCGCCCATCCGGCTGGCCAGGATGTAGCACGATGAGGCCGCCGGCATCGCCGCGTACAGCACGGCGATCTGCCGGGCGACCGGCGGCATCTCGTACAGGGTCGCGACGGCGAGTGCCGTCGCGGGCATCGCCAGCAGCTTGACCGCGGTGATCCAGGCGCCGAGGCGCAGCACGGCCGCGCGCGAAGCCGTCGCGACCTGCTGCGCACCGCCGAAGCTCAGGCCGGCGCCGGTGGCCAGCAGCCCGAGCGCGATCGACGCACTGCCGAGCCGGCCGATCGTCGCGTCCACCGGTTCCGGCAACGCCAGGCCGAGCAGGTTGGCCGCCAGGCCGCCCAGCGTCGACAGGATCAGCGGGTTCTTCGCGAGTTCGCGCAACAGCCCGCCGCCGAGGTTGCGTGCGAGCGGCAGCACCGCGGCGACGTTCAGGATCGGGACCGAAAAGCCCATGATCACGGCGGCCAGCGCGAGCCCCGGCTCGCCCGCCAGCCGCTGGGACAGCGCCAGCAGCACGTAGGAGTTGAAACGGAACGCACATTGCACGCCCGACGCGAACTGCGCCTCGGGCGGGCGCAGCAGCGGCCTGGCCAGGAAACCGAGCACGATGCCGGCGGCGACGGCAGCCAGCGCCGCCGTGACCGCCGACACGGCGCCGGCCGCGTACAGGTCGGTCTTTGCGACCGTGCGGAACAGCAGCGCCGGAAACAGCAGGTAGTAGACGATCTTCTCGACCTCGGGCCAGAAGCCGCGCGAGAACACGGCCGCGCGGCTGAGCGCGAAGCCGATCACGATCATCGCCAGGTCGGGAAACAGCAGCGTCAGGGAATTCATCGGCTGCGAGTGTAGGGGAGGTCGCGTCGAGGCCGCCCTATAATTCGGCGACTCTCGACGCAGGTTCCAACAGTGAGGCAGCAACGCAGCATCGGTGAGCGGGGCGACGCCCCCGCGCAGGGTCCGCACGGCGGATCGACTCGAAGCGGCCGGCGACACGTGCCGGTGCGGCTGCAGGCCGCCGCCGTCGCGCTCGCGCTCGCTTCGGCCTGGTACGGGGCCGGCGCCGCCGAGATCGAAGGCGTGCACTTCCCCGATTCGATCGAGCTCGACGGGCGCAGGCTCGCGCTGAACGGGACCGGCTTGCGCGAGGTCTACATCATCAAGACCTGGGTCGCGGCGCTGTACACGAACGCGCCGGCATACAGCGCGGCGGCGGTCGTCGGCGACGGCGATCGCCGGATCGCGATCACGCTGCTCGCCGACCTGTCGATCGACCGGCTCGGCCGAAGCCTGCTCGATGCGCTGAGGCGCAACCACGAACCCGAGCAGCTCAGCGCGATCGAGCCCCAGATCCAGGCCTTCGTCGCGGCGCTGCAGTCGATCGGCCCGACCGTCAAGGGCGATACGCTGGCGATCGACATGGTGCAGGGCACGACGCGCATCTCTTTCAACGACATGGCGGTCGGCGACCCGATTCCCGGACCGTCGTTTCGTGACGCGCTGCTGCGCGCCTTCGTAGGCGACGAACCGGTCGACGACAACCTGCGGCGCAGCCTGCTGGGCCTGCCGGCGCCCACCGGCCCCGGCGTCTGAACTTCCGGCCGGCCAGGGGCGTGGCGACCGGCGCGACCGAGACCACCGACGCAGCGGTCCGCGCCGAAGACCGCGCGCTCGCCGAGCGCTTCTGCGAAGCCCTGTGGCTCGAAGACGGGCTCGCGCAAAACACGCTCGACGCCTATCGCCGCGACCTGCTGCTGTACGCACGCTGGCTGGCTGCGCACGGCGCGCCGCCGCTCGCCGAAGCCGGCAATGGCGATCTGCAGGGCTATCTCGCCGCGCGTCATCCCGGCTCGAAGGCGACGAGCGTGAACCGGCGACTGGCCGTTTTTCGCCGCTTCCATCGCTGGCTGGTGCGCGAGGGCCGGCGCAGCGACGACCCGACGCTGCACCTGGCCTCGGCGCGCCAGCCGCCGCGTTTCCCGAAGTCGCTGTCCGAACGCCAGGTCGAGGCGCTGCTGACGGCGCCCGACGCCGACACGGCGCTCGGGCTGCGCGACCGCGCGATGCTCGAGACGCTGTACGCGACCGGCTTGCGCGTCTCCGAACTGGTCGGCCTGCGTACGGTCGAGGTCGGGTTGAACGAAGGCGTCGTCCGGATCGTCGGCAAGGGCGACAAGGAGCGGCTGGTACCGCTGGGTGCCGAGGCGCGCGACTGGATCGAGCGCTGGCTGCGCGAGGGGCGGCGCGAACTGCTGGGGCCGCGGCCCAGCGACGCGCTGTTCGTCACGCGGCTGGGCGCCGCGATGACGCGGCAGATGTTCTGGCAACTGGTCAAGCGCTATGCGCGAGCGGCCGGCATCGAGGCGCCGCTGTCGCCGCACGTGCTGCGCCACGCGTTCGCCACGCACCTGCTGAACCACGGTGCCGA
>JAAZBL010000015.1 GCA_012513825.1 Limnobacter sp.
CCGCTTTGTTGACGCTGCGGGCGGTGATCTGATGCTCGGCGTTGAACGCCAACTGACGCGCGCGACGACGTTCCGTTTCGTCGATGGCGCGCCGCATCGAATCCGTAATGCGATCCGCGTACAGGATGGCTCGGCCGTTGAGGTTCCGTGCCGCCCGCCCGATGGTTTGGATGAGACTACGCTCCGAACGCAGGAAGCCTTCCTTGTCGGCGTCCAGTATGGCCACCAGCGACACTTCCGGCATATCCAGCCCTTCGCGCAGCAAGTTGATACCTACCAATACGTCGAAGACGCCCAGACGTAGGTCGCGGATGATCTCCACGCGCTCCACGGTATCGATGTCCGAATGCAGATAGCGGACCTTCAGCCCATTCTCGATGAGGTAGTCGGTGAGATCTTCCGCCATGCGCTTGGTGAGCGTGGTCACGAGGATGCGATCACCCGCTGCAATGGTGCGGTGCACCTCTCCAAGCAGATCGTCCACCTGCGTGGACGCCGGCCGGACTTCGACCAGCGGATCCACCAGGCCGGTAGGCCGCACCACCTGCTCAATGATTTCGTCCGAATGCTCGGCTTCGTAATTTCCGGGAGTTGCAGATACGAACACCGTCTGCCGCATGCGTTGCTCGAACTCTTCCAGTTTGAGCGGCCGATTGTCCATGGCCGACGGCAGCCGGAAACCGAACTGCACAAGTGTGGACTTGCGAGACCGGTCGCCCAAGTACATACCGCCCAGTTGCCCCATGGTGACGTGGCTTTCGTCGATGAACATGAGCGCATCGGAAGGCAGGTAGTCAATGAGCGTTGGCGGCGGCTCACCGGGCGCCGCCCCGGAAAGATGCCGTGAGTAGTTTTCGATGCCCTTGCAGAACCCAAGTTCCTGCAGCATTTCGAGGTCGAAACGCGTGCGTTGTTCCAGACGCTGGGCTTCCACCAGCTTGCCGTCCGCGACCAATTCGGCCAAGCGCTCGCGCAGCTCGATCTTGATCGTTTCGATGGCACGCAGCACGGTCTCGCGAGGCGTTACGTAGTGAGAGCTGGGGAAGACGGTGAAGCGCGGGACCTTCTGCTGCACCTTGCCGGTGAGCGGGTCGAACATTTCCAGCGTCTCCACCTCATCGTCGAACAAGGTGATGCGCAACGCCAGCTCGGCATGTTCCGCAGGAAAGACGTCAATGGTTTCGCCTCGGGCCCGGAAATGTCCCCGCGCGAACTCGACGTCGTTGCGCTCATATTGCATCGCCACCAAGCGGGCCAGGAGCTCCTGGCGCGGAATGCGGTCGCCTGCGCGCAAGGTAAGCACCATGGCGTGATAATCGCCCGGGTTGCCGATACCGTAAATGCAGGACACCGTGCCCACAATGATGGTATCGCGACGCTCGAGCAGGCTTTTCGTGGCCGAAAGCCGCATTTGCTCGATATGTTCGTTGATCGAGGAATCCTTCTCGATAAACAGGTCGCGCGAGGGAACGTAGGCTTCGGGCTGGTAGTAGTCGTAATACGAGACGAAGTACTCGACCGCGTTGTGCGGGAAGAACTCGCGCATCTCGGCGTACAGCTGCGCGGCCAGCGTCTTGTTCGGCGCCAGCACCAGCGCCGGGCGCCCGATCTGCGCGATGACGTTCGCCATCGTGTAGGTCTTGCCCGAACCGGTGACGCCGAGCAGCGTCTGGAAGCTGAGCCCGTCACGCAGGCCGTCGAGCAGGCGCTCGATCGCCTCCGGCTGATCGCCAGCCGGCGGGAACGGCTGGTACAGCTGGAACGGACTGCCTGGAAAAGTGACGAACTTCGAGCTGTCCAGCGCGAGATCGGTCATGTGGGCCGAAGATTCCGGATTCAGCGTGATAAACTTGACAACAAAGCCTGATTGCTGCGTTGCACCAGAGCCTCGAAAGCCTTCGAGGTGCTCGATGGTCGCGCCTCGCCAATGGCCCTTTCATCCGCCAGCAACATAGGTTGCGCGGCGAACGGCCAAAAGACGATTATGGCGGCGCGAACCTCAAAAATCTAGTGCTCTGCGCGCTTCTTGTGCGGCGCACCATGTTTCGATTCGTGAAATTCCCCTATTAATCAGTCACTTGGTCGATCGCCATGAGCTCGTCGATGTTCTCCGCCGTTGAACTGGCACCCCGTGACCCGATCCTCGGCCTGACCGAGGCGTACAACGCGGACCCCCGTCCGAACAAGGTCAACCTCGGCGTCGGCGTCTACTACGACGACAACGGCAGGCTGCCGCTTCTTGCCGCGGTGCGGGAGGCCGAGCAGGCACGGCTGGCGGCCGCCCCTGCGCACGGCTACCTGCCGATCGAGGGCTTCGCCGCCTACAACCAGGCGGTACAGCAACTGCTGTTCGGCAAGGACTCGCCGCTGCTCGCCGAGGGCCGGGTCGCGACCTTCGAGGCGCTGGGCGGCACCGGCGGCCTGAAGATCGGTGCCGACTTCCTCAAGCGGCTGAATCCCGACGCCCAGGTCTGGATCAGCGACCCGAGCTGGGAGAACCACCGGGCGCTGTTCGAGGCGGCCGGCTTCGTCGTCAACAACTACCCCTACTACGATCCGGTCACGCACGGCGTGAAGACCGACGAGATGCTCGGCACCCTCGAGTCGCTGCCCACCGGATCGATCGTCGTTCTGCACGTCTGCTGCCACAACCCGACCGGGGTCGATCTGCCGCTCGAGCAGTGGCGCCGGATCGTCGACATCGCCAGGTCGCGTCGGCTCGTCCCGTTTCTCGACATGGCCTACCAGGGCTTCGGCGACGGCATCGAAGCCGACGCCGCACCGCTGCGCCTGTTCGCCGATTCGGGGCTTTCGTTCTTCGTTTCGAGCTCGTTTTCGAAGTCCTTCTCGCTGTACGGGGAGCGGGTCGGCGCGCTGACCGTGGTCACGGCGAACCGCGACGAGACGGCGCGCGTCACGAGCCAGGTCAAGCGCGTGATCCGCACCAACTACTCGAACCCGCCCACCTACTACGCGGCGGTCGTCGCCGACGTGCTGTCGACGCCGGCGCTGCGCCAGAAGTGGGAGGAAGAGCTCGCCGGCATGCGCGAACGGATCCGGCAGATGCGCACGCAACTTGTCGCAAAGCTCGCCGAGCGCGGCGTCGCGCAGGACTTCTCGTTCGTCAGCAAGCAACGCGGCATGTTTTCGTACTCGGGGCTGAACCCGAAGCAGGTCGAGCGGCTGCGCGAGGAGTTCGGTATCTACGCGGTCGGCACCGGCCGGATCTGCCTCGCGGCGCTGAACAGCAGGAACATCGATACCGTCGCCGATGCGATTGCGAAGGTGGTGAGCGGGTAGACATATCGGCGTCGAGCAAGCTATACTTGCGGGCTGTTCCCCGATAGCTCAGTCGGTAGAGCGACGGACTGTTAATCCGCAGGTCCCTGGTTCGAGCCCAGGTCGGGGAGCCAAGAACATCTGTTCGGCACAAAGGCCTTCTTCGGAAGGCCTTTGTGCTTTTGATGACATGACCTGGATCGCCGCCTATCTGGTCGCCGGTGCCGGCGTCGGCTTTCTCGCCGGCCTGCTGGGCATCGGTGGCGGCATGACGCTGGTGCCGATCCTGGCGGCCTTGTTCGCGGCGCAGGGGCTCGCGCCCGAGCACACGGTGCACCTGGCGCTGGGAACGGGGATGGCGTCGATCCTGTTCACGTCGAGCGCCAGCGTGCGCGAGCACCATCGCCACCAGGCGGTCGACTGGCGGATCGTCTCCCGGATCGCGCCGGGCATGGTGGCCGGGACCCTGCTGGCGACGCTGGCGGCCGGTTGGGTGTCGCAGCAGGCGCTGGCGCTCGCCTTCGCAGTGATCGTGTACGGCGGCGCCACGCAGATGCTGGTCGGCCGCAAGCCGGGCGCCGGGCGAAGCCTGCCGTCGACGCCGGCGCTCGCCGCCGTCGGCATCGTGATCGGGATCGTCTGCGGCCTGGTGTCGGCCGGCGGAGCCTTCCTGACGATTCCGTTCATGTTGTTCTGCGGCGTGGCAATGCACACCGCGATCGGCACCGGCGCGGCGCTGGGCCTGCCCGTGGCGGTCGTCGGCACGATCGGCTACCTGCTCGGCGGCCTGCGGCTTCAATCGCTGCCGCAATACAGCCTGGGTTTCGTCTATCTACCGGCACTCGCGTGCCTGGTCGCCGCCAGCATGAGCACTGCGCCGTGGGGCGCCCGGCTCGCGCACCGGCTGCCGGTGACGGCGCTGCGCCGCGTGTTCGCGGTGCTGCTGTACGTGCTGGCGACGAAGATGGCGATCAGCTACTGGCCTTCCTAGGCGCCCCAGCTTTTCGAGTAAGGTTCCCGAACCGGACTTTTCGAATCGAACAAGGAACGTTCCTCATGAGTACAGGCCAGGGTTCCGCCGGCAACGTCATTGCGGCCATCTGCAGCTTCTTCGTCCCGGGCCTCGGCCAGCTCGTCCAGGGCCGTCTGCTCGCGGCGCTGTTCTGGTTCCTTCTCGCCTGCGTCGCCTTCGCGGTCACCTGGCTGATCACGCTGAGCCTGCTTCCGTTCGGCTGGTTCGTGGTTTCGATCTTCGCCGCGATCAACGCCGCGATGTTCGAGCGCCGGCGCTGAGCGATCCACGCGGCGGCGCCGCATTCCCCGGCACGATCGCGTTCTCGGCGTGCCACCGCGTCTTCCGGCAGACGTTCCACCGGCAGACGCCCGTATCCCGACCGTTCATGTCAGTTTGCTCGCGCTCACGCGTCCTTCGGAGGACAGTCTGTCTTCGAGGGTAGAAGATCCATGGCCATCCAGCTCAACCACACGATCGTCGCGGCACACGATCCCGAGGGCTCGGCACGGCTTCTCAGCGAGCTGCTCGGGCTCGCCGAGCCGGTGCGCTACGGTCCGTTCCACGGCGTCGTGCTCGACAACGGCGTCACGCTCGACTACATGAAGGCCGACGGGCCGATCAAGAGCCAGCACTATGCGTTCATCGTCGACGAAGCCGAGTTCGACCGGATCTTCGAACGCATTCGGGAGCGCGGCTTCGAATACTGGGCCGATCCCGGTCATCGCCAGCCGGGAACGATCAACCGCCGCGACGGCGGTCGCGGCGTCTACTGGAAGGATCCGGACGGACACAATCTGGAGATCCTGACGCGGCCGTACGGGAGCGGCAGCGCCCGGTGAACGTCGGAGCGAAACGCTACGACCCGATCGCGGCCTCTGCCCGTGCACTCGCTGCCGGCGACCCGATCCGCGCCCTGAATGGCATTTCGCTGCGCGACGATCCGCCGGCCCTCGCGCTGCGGGGGATCGCCATGGCGCAGCTCGGCGAATACCCGCGCGCCTGCGAGTTGCTGCGCCAGGCGGCTCGCGGCTTCGGCCCCCACGAGGCGCTGGCGCGTGCCCGCTGCGTCGTCGCCGAGGCCGAAGTGGCGCTTGCGATGCGCGAGATCGGCGGCTCGCAACGCGAGCTTGCCGCGGCGGCCGCTGCGCTCGAAGCGCACGGCGATCTGCAGAATGTATTGCAGGCACGGCTGATCGCCGCACGCCGGCTGCTGCTGCTCGGTCTGCTCGACGAAGCAGAGGGCGCGCTGTCGCGATTCGACGAGGGCCCGACCGCCCTCGCGCATCCGGCTGCATCCGGCGCGAGCCGCCCCCGCGAGCTGCCGCCCTCGCTGGCGGCCATCGCCGCGCTCGTCGCAGCCGAGTTGTCGCTTCGCCGCCTGCGCATCGGCGCCGCCCGGGAAGCGCTCGCCCGTGCTCGGCAGGCCGCCGATCGCGCCCGGATCCCGGCGATCCTGGCCGAGGTGAGCGAGGCCTGCGCGACGCTGGAACATCCCGCAGCGCGGCGCATCATTGGCCAGCATGAACAGGCGCTGCGCCTCGACGAGGTCGTCGACATCCTCGAGTCGGACGCGCTGGTCGTCGACGGCTGCCGCCGCCGCGTGGGCGCCGGGCCGACCTGGCTGCCGTTGGCGCGCCGGCCGGTGCTGTTCGCGCTGGCTCGCTCGCTTGCCGAAGCCTGGCCCGGCGACGTCGAGCGACAGCGCCTGATCGCATCCGCGTTTCGCATCCGTCGTCCCGACGAAACGCATCGGGCACGACTGCGCGTCGAGATCGGACGGCTGCGCTCGCTCGTCGAACCGCTGGCGCGCATCGAGGCGACCGGGCCGGGCTTCGCGCTCGTGCCGCACGACGGCCGCTCGGTCGCCCTGCTCGCGCCGCCCGTCGACGGCGACCGCGGATCCCTGCTCGCCTTGCTTGCGGACGGTGCCGCCTGGTCCAGTGCTTCGCTGGCACTGGCGATGGACGCCAGCCAGCGTACGGTCCAGCGCGAGCTGACGGAACTCGAAGCCGCCGGCCAGGTGCGCGCGATCGGACGCGGGCGAACGCGGCGCTGGCTGGCCGCGCCGCTGGCGGGATTCGCGACAATCTTGTTACTCCCGGTCGTGCTGCCGCCTCGGTAGATTTTCATCGTGGCGCCGATTCCCGGCGCGTCGAAAGGAGAGACACGATGAACCGCAAAGCCATCGACGAAGCACTGCGCACCGCGACCCGGACCGCCGAGATCGTGCGCGAGTACGGCCCGTTCACAGGCGCCGACACCATCCACGGCGTCACCCACGACGGACAGCGGGTCTGGGCTGCCACCGGCACCCGCCTGCTGGCCCTGGACCCGGACAGCGGCGAAGTCGTACGCACGCTCGAGCGCGCCGGCGATGCCGGCACGGCCTTCGACGGTACCTGGCTGTACCAGATCGCCGACGGGCGGATCGACCGGATCGACCCCACCACCGGCGAAGTGGCGGCCTCGATCCCGGCGCCCAGCAAGGGCGAGGACTCGGGACTCGCCTGGTCCGACGGCAGCCTCTGGGTCGGCCAGTACCGCAACCGCAAGATCCACCGCATCGACCCCGAGACCGGGGCCATCCTCCGCACGATCGAGTCGAACCGCTTCGTGACCGGCGTGAGCTGGGTCGACAGCGAACTCTGGCACGGCACCTGGGAAGGCGACGACAGCGACATCCGGCGCATCGACCCGGACAGTGGTGCGGTGCTCGAGTGCCTGCCGATGCCGAAAGGCTGTGGCGTCAGCGGCCTGGAGTCCGACGGCAACGGCCTGTTCTATTGCGGCGGCGGAACGAGCGGCAAGCTTCGCGCCGTCCGACGTCCCGAGCGGGCAGGGTAAGGCCCGGTCAAGCCTCGGTCATTCCCGAAAACCGGGCCCGCGCGGCGGCCCTGCGAACGCTTGACCGGTTCCTTGCTCGAAACCGGGCCGCCCGGGGGCGGGCACAATCGACCACGCCCAGCCGCCCACTCGGCAGCGACAACCCCGACCGGAGACCGACCCATGGCAGCGTTCCTGAAGTACGAGCAGAACGGCGGCATCGTCACGCTGACGATGAACCAGCCCGAGACCCGCAACGCACTGACCGGCAATACGGCGGTCGACGAGTTCGTCGCGGCCGCCCGGCGCATCGCGACCGACATGTCGGTGCGCGTCGTGATCCTGACCGGTGCCGGGCCGGTCTTCTCGTCGGGCGGCAACGTCAAGGACATGCGCCGCTTCTTCGACGACGCACTGACGCCCGCGGCGATTCGCGAGGAGTACCGCAACGGAATCCAGCGCCTGGCGCTCGCGGTCTACAACCTCGAAGTGCCGGCGATCGCCGCCGTCAACGGCCCGGCGATCGGTGCCGGCTGCGACCTGAGCTGCATGTGCGACATCCGGATCGCGGCCGACACCGCCAGCTTCGCCGAAAGCTTCATCCGCGTCGGCATCATTCCCGGCGACGGCGGCGCCTGGCTGCTGCCGCGCATCGTCGGCGCTTCGCGCGCGGCCGAAATGTCGTTCACCGGCGAGGCGATCGACGCACGACAGGCACTGGACTGCGGGCTCGTCTCGCGCGTCGTGCCCGCCGCCGAGCTGCTCGCCGAAGCGAACCGGCTCGCCGAGCGTATCGCCGCCAATCCCGGGCCGACCTTGCGGATGACCAAGCGCCTGCTGCGCGAAGGCGAACACTCGCGGCTCGAGTCGCTGCTGGAACTGGCTGCCGGCTACCAGGCGCTGGCGCACAAGACCTGGCAGCACCGCGAGGCGGTCGAGGCCTTCATCGAGAAACGCAAGCCGGTGTTCGACCAGCCGGACAGAAGCGCAGGCGGCTGAGGACGCCGCTCCGGTCGGAGTGTGCCGAAAGTCACGTCACTCGATTTGTCAGCGCCCACTTCCTTCTCGCGGCGCTGCCCGCCCCGACGGTCGTCAGGAGGCCGACCATTCCTTTCGAATCAGCGAGTTGCGGCGCCGGTCCGCGCGTTGGCGCGGAACTTGCGTCGCTACGCGCCGACGCCCGCGACAGGGCAGATCGAATCGAATGGGAGCCGCCTCCATGGTCTCGAAACATCCCGCCGCAGATCCGCTCGATGCCCGCCCGATGCTCGGGATCGCACGTACCGCGGGCATCGCCGTGCTCCTCGGCGCCGCCCTTTTAGCAAGCCAGGCGCACGCCGGCCGGATCGTCATCAACAACGACGAGTGGACGCTCAGCGACGTCGGTTACACGCAGGCGGGCAGCTCCAACGCCGACGCCTTCGTGCAGAACCTGCTCGGCTTCCTCGACGGTAACGGCGCCGGCGGCCATGTGCTGGTCTACTCGGACAACTTCGGGCTGACCGGGAGCCGGTTCAGAACGAGCGTGGACGGCGCCGGTTATTCGGTCACCGTCGACACCGGCATCGCGTTCGACCTGCCGACGCTGCAGGCTTACGACGCGGTATTCCTCGCCGGCAGCGGCCATGCGAAGGACGACACCGTGCTCGCCGACTACGTGAACGGCGGGGGCGGCGTCTACATCGCCGCGGGCACCGGCGTCGGGGGCGCGGCGGGCGAAGCGGCGGCCTGGAACGGCTTCCTGTCCGGCTTCGGCCTCGGCTTCGGCCCCGCGTACAACGACGTCCACGGCACGCTGGCGCCCGGCAGCGATCACCTGCTGTTCGTCGGCGTCGAGCAGCTCTATTTCCGCAACGGCAACAGCGTCCTGGCCGACGCGGCGGTGGCCAGCGCCGGCATCCGGATGTCGAACCTCGTCGGCACGGGACTGATCGCCGTCTACGATTCGGGCGACCCGTCGACGGGCGGCGCAGCTCCCGACGATCCGCCGGGTGCAGGCGGCCAGCCCGGCGACGGCGGCTCAGGCGACGG
>JAAZBL010000001.1 GCA_012513825.1 Limnobacter sp.
GTCGTCGATCATCGCCTGCGCGCCGGCGAAGCCTTCTTCGCCGGGCTGGAACAGCAGGTGCACCGTACCGTCGAAGTCGCGGTGCCTGGCCAGGTAGCGCGCCGCGCCGAGCAGCATCGTCGTGTGGCCGTCGTGGCCGCAACCGTGCATGCAGCCGGCCTTGCGCGAGCGGTGCGCGAAGTCGTTGTCCTCGTGCATCGGCAGCGCGTCCATGTCGGCGCGCAGGCCGACCGTGCGCGCGCTGTGCGTTTCGCGGCCGCGGATCACGCCGACGATGCCCGTCTTGCCGATGCCGCGATGCACTTCGTCGACGCCCCAGCGTGCGAGCTGGCGCGCGACCAGTTCGGACGTGAAATGTTCCTCGAAGCCGAGCTCGGGGTTCGCGTGCAGTTCGTGGCGGATCGCCGTGAGCTCGCGCTGCCACTCGCGGATCGCGGCCAGGGCCGGATGCTGTCCGAGCCAGCGGTCGCGATCGGCGGCGAGTTCGTCACGGGCGTTCATCGAGAGCGGGCGCTTTCGCGCAGGTTGGGGCGGGGCATCAATGGGCGGCGACCGCGCGGTCGATTCGCAGACGCGGATCCACGGCGAAATACAGCATGTCGACGATCAGGTTGATCACGACGAAGACCAGGGCGATCAGGCACAGGTAGGCGGCCATCACCGGAATGTCGGCGGACTGCACGGCCTGGATGAACAGCAGGCCCATGCCCGGCCACTGGAACACCGTCTCGGTGACGATCGCGAACGCGATGATCGAGCCCAGCTGCAGGCCGGTGACCGTGATCACCGGCACCAGCGTGTTCTTCAGCGCATGGCCGAAATGCACGGCGCGGTCGGACAGGCCGCGCGCGCGGGCGAACTTGATGTAGTCGGTGCGCAGCACTTCGAGCATCTCGGCGCGCACCAGGCGCATGATCAGCGTGAGCTGGTACAGGCACAGCGTGATCGCCGGAAGCAGCAGGTGCAGCAGGCCGTCGCGCGTGAACAGGCCGGACGTCCACCAGCCGATCGCCACCGTCTCGCCGCGGCCGTAGGACGGCAGCCAGCCCAGGACGACGGCGAACGCGAGGATCAGCAGGATGCCGATCAGGAAGGTCGGCAGCGAGACGCCGATCAGCGAGGCGGCGAGGAACAGGTTCGACAGGAAGCCCTTGCGCAGCGCCGTGTAGACGCCCAGCGGCACGCCGATCGCCAGTGCCAGCACCGCAGCCGCGAGCGACAGTTCGAGCGTGGCCGGGAAGCGCTCGACGATCAAGGTCGAGACCTTTCGCCCCTGGCGATACGACAGGCCGAATTCGCCCTGGACGGCGTTGCCGAGGAAGTGGCCGAACTGGACGTAGAAGGGCCGGTCGAGCCCGAGGTCGCTGCGTAGCTGCTCGCGCTCGGCCGGCGTCGCGTCCTGGCCGACCATCGACAGCACCGGGTCGCCGACGTACTGGAACAGCGAGAACGCGATGAAAGCGACGACCAGCATCACGACCGCGGCCTGGAGCAGCCGGCGGACGACGAAGGCGAGCATTGCGGGCTGGCGGCCGCTGCAGGGTCGGCGCCGGTCAGCGGGCGGCGAGCCAGCGCTCGGCCAGCCGCACCCAGTAGCTCGCCCCGATGGGGATCAGTTCGTCGTTGAAATCGTAGTTCGGGTTGTGCAGCATGCACGGTCCCATCCCGTGGCCGGCATCGCGGTGCTCGCCGCTGCCGTTGCCGATGACGACGTAGCAACCGGGTTTCTCGAGCAGGAAGAAGGCGAAATCCTCGGAGCCCATCGTGGGCTCGAACTCGAACACGTTGTCGGCGCCGACGACGTCGGCCATGACTTCGCGGCAGAAGTCGGTTTCGGCCTCATGGTTGATCAGCGGCGGATAGTTGCGCACGAACTCGAACTCGACTTCGCAGTCGAAGGCGGCCGCCGTATGTTCGGCGATCGCGCGCATCCGCCCCTCGATCAGGTCGATCGCCTCGACGCTGAAGGTTCGCACGGTGCCCTGGATCTCGGCCGAATCCGGCACGACGTTGCGCGCTTCGCCGGCGTGGATCATCGTGACCGACAGCACCGCCGACTCGATCGGCCGCTTGTTGCGCGTGATGATCGTCTGGAACGACTGGACCATCTGGCAGGCCACCGGCACCGGGTCGACGCCGTTGTGCGGCATCGCCGCGTGTGCGCCCTTGCCGCGGATCAGGATCCGGAA
>JAAZBL010000164.1 GCA_012513825.1 Limnobacter sp.
CCGAACTCGCCGGTCGGCCAGGAGACGGTGAATGCAGGCGCGTGAAAGCCGCCGGCCGCCATCGCCATCGCGCCGAGCCCGTAACCCTTGCGCAGCACGATCGAGAAGAACGGCACGCGCAGCTTCGCGGCGACGACGAACATGCGGCTCACGTGGCGGACCTGCGCGCGTTCCTCGATCTCCGGCCCGACCATGAACCCCGGCGTGTCGATCAGCGAGACGATCGGCAGCCCATGCGCATCGCAAAGCTGCATGAAGCGCGCCGCCTTGTCGGCCGCGTCGGCGTCGATCGCGCCGCCCAGGTGCTTCGGGTTGTTCGCGATGATCCCGACCGGCCGGCCCTCGATGCGCGCCAGTGCCGTGTGGATTCCGAGCCCGAAGCCCCGGCGCAGTTCCAGCAGCGAATCGAGGTCGGCGATGCCCGCGAGCGCTGCCCGCGTGTCGTAGGCGCGCAGCCGGTTTTCGGGCACGACGCCGCGCAACGACAGCGGGTCGGGCGCCTGCCAGTCGGCAACGGCGCCCTGGAACATCGACAGGTAGTGGCGCGCGCCGGCCACCGCCTGCGCCTCGTCGTCGACCAGCAGGTCGATCACGCCGTTCGAATGCTGGACATGGGCCGGCCCGATCTCCTCGGGCCGGTAGACACCGAGCCCGCCGCCTTCGATCATCGCCGGGCCGCCCATGCCGAGGTTGCTGTCGCGCGTGGCGATGATCACGTCGCTGCAACCGACGAGCGCCGCGTTGCCGGCGAAACAGCGTCCGGCGACGATTCCGACCACCGGCACGCGGCCGCTCAGTTTCGCGAAGCTGGCGAAGGTGGAGAGGTCCAGGCCGGCCACGACCGGCATGTCGACGTCGCCCGGCCGACCGCCGCCGCCTTCGGCGAACAGCACGACCGGAAGGGTCTGGCGCAGCGCGAGTTCGAGCATCCGGTCGGTCTTCGCGTGGTTGCGGAAGCCCTGCGTGCCGGCCAGCACCATCGCGTCGTAGGACATGACGACGCAGCGCGAGCGCTCGGCGCCGAACAGCGCGCCGTTGATGCTGCCGATTCCGGTGACCATGCCGTCGGCCGGCGTGTTCATGATCAGGTCTTCCATCGAGCGTCGACGCGTCTGCGCAGCCACCGCCAGCGCGCCGTATTCGAGGAAGGAGCCGTCGTCGCACAGATCGGCGATGTTCTCGCGCGCCGTGCGCTGTCCGCGTGCGTGGCGCTTGGCCACGGCGCCCGGCCGTGCCGCGTCGAGCGTGATCGCATGACGGTCCAGCACGCGCTTCAGGTCGGTCCGCAGCGCCGACGGATCCGCTTCGTCGACCAGATCGGCCGCGCCGGCCTCGCCTTCGCCGGGTTCGAGCAGGAGCAGCGCGTTCCCCTCCGCGACGTGTTCGCCGGCCTGCGCGCAAAGCGCAAGGATGCGCCCGCCGGTCTCGACTTCGACCGTGTGCTCCATCTTCATCGCCTCGAGCACCGCGACGGTCTCGCCCGCCCGCACGACGTCGCCGACGCCGGCGAGCAGCTCGGCCACGCGAGCTGCCATCGGTGCCCGGATCGCAAGCTGTCCTTCGGGCACGCACCCGGAATCGCTGTCGCCGGCGGAATCGCTGTCGCCGACACCGTGCGTGCCGCCGGGCTTCGTGCCTTCGCGACTTCCCGATGCATCGGCGCGCACGGCCTGCTCGTCGTCGAAGTGCGCCGCCCGTTCGCGCAGCGAACCGAGCAGCGCATCGAAACTTCGCGTGTGCACGGACTGCGCCGCGAACGCATCGTGCTCGGCCAGCGCACGCAGCAGCGAGACGTTGGTCGCGACCCCTTCGATCCGCGTTTCGCGAAGCGCCCGCCGCGCGCGTCGCAGCACCTCGCCGAAGTCGGGAAGACGCGTCGAGACGATCAGTTTCGCGAGCAGGGCGTCGTAGTGCGGCGACGGCGCATAGCCGGCGCGGCCGTGCGTGTCGACGCGGATGCCAGGCCCCGAAGGCAGGTCGAAGCGCTCGAGCCGGCCCGAAGCCGGACGGGCCCTGCCCTGCGCGTCGAGCGTCTCGGCATTGATCCGGAACTGGATCGCGAAGCCGTGGGCGCGCGGTGGTCGCGCGGCGTCGAGCCCCAGTTCGCGCAGGTTGCGGCCGGCGGCCAGGCCAAGCTGGACCGCCACCAGGTCGACGCCGCTGATCTCTTCGGTGACCGTATGTTCGACCTGCAGCCTCGGATTGGCCTCGATGAACACGAACGGCGAGGCCGCAAGCTCGGGCGGATCCGCGCGGTCCGATTGCGCTTCGACGCGCTGCGCATCGACCAGGTCCTCGTCGACGAGGAATTCGAAGGTGCCCAGGCTGCGATAGCCGGCCTCGCGCGCCATCGTCAGCGCCGCCTGCTCGATCCGTTCGCGCAGCGCCGGCGCCAGCGCCGGGCTCGGGGCGATTTCGACGAGCTTCTGGAAGCGACGCTGCACCGTGCAGTCGCGTTCGCCGAGCGACAGCACCTCGTCGCCGTCGCCGACGATCTGGATCTCGATATGGCGCGCCCGCGCGATCAGCCGTTCGCCGTAGACGGCCTCGACACCGAAGGCGCTGCGCGCTTCCGACGTGCAGCGTGCATAGGCCTCGGCCAATGCCTCGCGAGCGCGCACGACGCGCATCCCGCGTCCGCCGCCGCCCCCGACCGCCTTGATGACGATGCCGTCTTCGTGCGCTTCGAAGAAGGCTTCGATTTCCTGCAGCGTGGCACCGCCTCGTGTCGCAGGCATGACCGGCACGCCGCAACGGCGCGCCATCGCCAGCGCACTGGCCTTGTCGCCGAACAGATCGAGCTGCTCGGGCGTCGGCCCGACGAAGACGAGGCCGGCCCGCGCGCAGGCACGCGCGAAGTCGGCGCGCTCGCTGAGGAAACCGTAGCCCGGATGCACGGCGTCGCAGCCGCTGCGCAGGCCGGCGGCCACGACGGCTTCCAGGTCGAGGTAGGCCTGCGGCCCGAGCGCATCGAGCTCGACGCATTCGTCGGCGAGCGACAGATGCGGCGAGTCGCGGTCGTCGCGCGAGTGGATCGCCACCGTCGCGATGCCCAGGTCGTGCGCTGCGCGAAGGATGCGCAGCGCGATCTCGCCGCGATTGGCGATCAGCAGCTTCTTCACGGCAGGCTCATCCTGTCGCCGACCGACCGGCCCGCCCGGAGCGGCAAGGGTGACCCGCCGACCTCATGCTTCCTTCAGCAGGCGGCGCAGCATCTTGCCGGCGCCGGTGGCGGGCAGCGAATCGCGGAATTCGATCTGGCGCGGCGCCTTGTAGACCGCCATGTTCTCGCGCGCCCAGCCGATCAGCTCGGCCTCGGACGGGCGGTCTGCGAGCCCGGGCTTCGGCACGACGAAAGCCTTGACGACCTCGCCCTTCTCCGGATCGGGCACGCCGATCACGCCGGCCTGCGCGATCGCCGGGTGGCGCACGAGGATCGCCTCGACCTCCTCCGGGAACACGCTGTAGCCCGAGACCTTGATCATCTCCTTGAACCGGCCCATGAAGCTCAGGTAGCCGTCGGCGTCGACGCGGCCCATGTCGCCGGTGAAGACCCAGCCGTCGCGCAGCGTCTTCGCGGTCGCCTCCGGCTTGTTCCAGTAGCCCTTGAACACGCCGCGACCGCGGATCGTGATCTCGCCGGGTTCGCCGGCGGGCAGTTCGCGCCCGCTGTCGGGGTCGACGATCCGCAATTCGTTGCCCGGCACCGCGCGGCCGTGCGTCCCCCAGCGGATCGCGTCGGCAGGCATCGCCGTGTCCATCGTGTGCGTTTCGGACAGGCCGTAGGCAGCCTCGAAACTGGTGCAGTTCGACGCGAACCCGCGCCATTGGTCGGCCAGCGCCTCGGTGAAGGTGATGCCGAAGCTGGTCACCGGATTGATCCGAAGCGACGACAGGTCGAAGCCCTTCGCGTCCGGCACCTGCATCGCAGCGACGTTCATCGTCGCGATGCTGTACCACCAGCCGATCTTGTGGCGCTCGATTGCCTGCAGCACGGCCTTCGGGTCGAAGCGGTACATCAGCACCGTGGTCGCGCCGGCATGGACGCTCATGTTCACGCCCATCAGCATGCCCGCGATGTGGTAGAGCGGCGCGATCGCCAGCATCGTTTCGTCGGGACCGACCCGGTAGATGTCGACCGACACCTGCGTCTTGTAGAGCGCGTTGTCGAAGCTGAGCATCGCGCCCTTGGGCAGCCCGGTCGTGCCCGAGGTATAGGTCATCAACGCGATGTCGTCGGGCCGTACGCTGACCGGCGGCGCCGGCTCGCCGCTGCGCGCGACTTCGAGGAAGTCCTCGCAGCCCTCGGGCACCGCACGCGGTTCCTCGCGCATCCGGGCCAGGTCGTCGGGCAGGTCGATCGTCGGCGACGGCGGCAGCAGGTCGGCGTAGTGGACGACGAACACATGCTCGAGCGCGGTACGCAGGCGCACCTTGTCGACCGTGTCCAGAAGCGGCGCGGCTGCGACGACGACGCGCGCGCCGAGATCGTTCAACTGGTATTCGAGTTCGTGTTCCTTGTTCAGCGGGCCGCACGGGCAGACGATCGCGCCGAGCTTCTGGATCCCGTAATGCGCCATCAGGTACTGCGGGCAGTTCTGCATGAACAGCGCCACCGGCTCGCCCTTGCGCACGCCGAGCCGCGCAAGGCGCGCGGCGAAGGCATCGCTGGCGCGATCGAGCTCCGCATAGCTGATCGCCTGGCCATACCACAGGTACGCCGGCTTGTCGGGCCGGCGGCGCGCATGCTCGCGCAGGATCTCGTGCAAGGGCCGGAATCCGCCCCCGGCGGCTTTCGGCTGATGCTGGTCGTTCATCGGGCGATCTCTCCTCTTCTCCACGCCGGGCGCCAACGGTCCTTCGCGACAGGGCTGCAACTATAGCGCTCGTCGTCGGCGACAATCGACCGCGGCGACCGGGTGATTCGTCGTATGCTGCCTGCCTGTCGCCCTCGTCCGCCCCAGCCCGTCATCGCCCGTGCCCGACCCGACCACACCGGATCCCGCCTCCGCGAGGACATCGTCCTCGCCCTGGGCACCGCTGTTCGAACCGGTCTTCCGCAAGCTGTGGATCGTGTGGATGATCGCGAACACCTGCATGTGGATGAACGACGTGGCGGCGGCCTGGCTGATGACGACGCTGACCACGTCGACGGTCATGGTCGCGCTGGTCCAGACGGCGTCGACGCTGCCGGTGTTCATGCTCGGGCTGCCCAGCGGCGCGCTCGCCGACATCCTCGATCGGCGCCGCTATTTCATGGTCACCCAGTTCTGGGTCGCCACGACGGCTGCCGTCCTTTGCCTGGCCATCCTGTCCGGCGCGATCAACCCGACGCTGCTGCTGCTGCTGACCTTCGCCAACGGCATCGGGCTGGCGATGCGCTGGCCGGTGTTCTCGGCCATCGTCCCGGAACTGGTGCCGCGCGCCCAGTTGCCGGCCGCGCTCGCGCTCAACGGCGTGGCGATGAACGTCTCGCGGATCGTCGGGCCGATCGCCGCCGGAGCGTTGATCGCCTCGGCCGGAACCGCCTGGGTGTTCGTGCTGAACGCGGTGCTGTCCCTGGTCGCCGGCGTGCTGATCATCAGCTGGCGCCGCAGCAGCACGCCGACCAGCGCACTGCCCGGCGAACGCTTCCTCGGAGCGATGCGCGTCGGCCTGCAGTACGTGCGCCAGTCCGCGCGGATGCGCACGGTGCTGATGCGCGTGTTCATGTTCTTCATGCAGTCCACGGCACTGGTCGCGCTGCTTCCCTTGCTCGCGCAGCAGATGCCCGACGGCTCGGCGCGCACCTACACGGTGCTGCTGGCCTCGATGGGCGCAGGCGCAATCCTGTCCGCAACGCTGATTCCCCGCTGGCGCCGCATGTATTCGAGCGACACGATCGTGCACGCCGGCAGCCTGCTGCAGGCGGCCACGATGGTCGGCGCGGCGCTGGCACCGAACATCTGGCTGGCGGTGCCGGCGATGTTCGTGACCGGCATCGCCTGGCTCACCGTGGCCAACACGCTGGCCGTTTCCGCACAATTGTCGCTGCCCGACTGGGTACGCGCGCGCGCGATGTCGACCTACCAGGTGTCGATCATGGGCGGCAGCGCGCTCGGCGCCGCGCTCTGGGGCCAGATCGCCGACTTCACCGACCTGCGCACGAGCATCGTGCTGGCAGCGCTCGTCGGCAGCGCGGCCTTGTGGCTGACCCGCGCACGGCGGCTCGAGGATTCGCACGAAGAAGACCTGACGCCATCGCGCAGCTTCCGCCCGCCGGCGGCGAGCTGGGCCTTCGAACCGACCGACGGGCCGGTGCTGACCACCGTCGAATACCGGATCGATCCGGCCCGCGCCGACGAGTTCCTGCCGATCGTCCAGGAAACCGGCCGACGGCGCCTGAGCCGGGGCGCGCTGTCCTGGGAGCTGTTCCGGGACACGGCCGACCCGGGCCTGTTCGTCGAATACATCGTCGACTCGAACTGGCTCGAACACCTGCGCCATTTCGACCGGCTGACCGCCGCCGACGAGCTTCTGCGCGCCCGACGACTGTCCTTTCTCGTCGAAGGCGAGGCCCCGGTCGTCAGGCGCCGCATCGTCGCCACGGCCGGCCAGCGCCCTCGGCAAAGCCGCTAAGATCGACCGATGCCCGACTACCTGACCCTCAAGTGGATCCACATGGGCGCGGCCGTGCTCAGCATCGCCGGCTTCGTGCTCCGCTACGTCTGGATGATCGCGCAGTCGCCGCTGCTGCAGGCGCGCCCGACACGGATCCTGCCGCACATCGTCGACACGGTGCTGCTCGCCAGCGCGATCCTGCTCGCGTGGATGGCCGGCATCGCGCCGTGGACTGCCGGCTGGCTCGGCTACAAGACGATCGCGCTGGTCGTCTACATCGTGCTCGGTGCGATCGCGCTGAAGCGCGGTCGCACGCGCGGCGCGCGTATCGTCGCCGGCATCGCTGCGATCGCCGTGTTCGCGTCGATCCTCTGGGTCGCGCGATTCAAGTCGCTGCCCTTCGTGTTCGGGGCTTGAACGGCGCTCCCGAGAGTCGGTTCACATGACCCAAACCTAGTCGCGCACCGCCGAAAGCCATCGGCCGGTCGCATCGAGCAACGCGATGCAGCGGCCGTCGCGCGAGCGCTGCAGACGCACCGGCCCGTCGGTCGCTGCGACCGCTCCGACGCGATCGGCCGCCGGCTGCAGCGTTGCCGTCGCGGCGTCGAGGCGCCACAGGCGGATCGACCCGGATCGTGCGAGCTCGGCGTCTTCGCCGACCGCAAGCACGATCGACGCGCCGTCGTCGAACCCGGCCATCGCCAGCAGGCCGCCCGGCAACTCGATGCGAGAGCTTAGCCGCCAGTCGTTGCCGGCCTGCAGCAGATGAAGCAGACGGTCGCCCAGCGATCCGATGTACCAGCCCCTGGTCTCGCCCGCCTGCCACGCGGCAGCCTGCCACGAGGCGAGCGCATCTCGGATCTCCGGGATCCGGACGATCTCGCGTCGAACCTCCAGGTGCAGCACCCCGGGCACGCCGTCGGCGCCGAGCCGAAGCCACTCGTCCGCGCGCACGCCCGCAGACAAGGCCAGCGTGGGCGTCGACACCGGGGCGACCCGCGGCGTGAACTGTCCCGGCAGCGCGATCGCCTCGCCCATCCGGTAGTCGTGCACCAGTCCCTTGTACACCGGAGGCGCATCGGCGCGCCAGGCCAGCTCCCAGACCTCGGCCTCGCGGACCGGTTCTTCGAAGCCGACGACGAAGCTCGATCGCGGCCCGGCGTGGCGAATCGACGACACCGTGCTCGCGCGGTCCGGCCGGTACGCATGGAGCTCGGCCAGCGACGCCGCGTCGAGCAGCACCAGCGGCTCCGGCCCGCTGCCACCGACCGCGAGCAGGGTCCCTTCGGGTTCCGAGCTCGCCAGTTGTGTCGGCTGCATCGACAGCGAGCGTCGGCCGGTTTCGCGGAACGACGGCAAGGCATAAGCCAGCAGGCGACTCGCTTCGGTCGGCACGATCGCTATCGTGCCGCCGAGCGCGAATGTCGGCGCCGCCACGGCCGGCTCCGGCAGCACCGAATCCGCGAGCCTGCGACCGTCGGAGCAGGCGAGCAGACCGATTTCGGCGCGCCCTGCGCGCCCCGACAGCAGCCAGTCGCCCGGATCGGCGAGCGCAGCCGAAATGGACGCCGCGCAAGCGCAGGCCATCCCGAGGCGGAGAAAAAAGACGGCCCCGAAGGGCCGCCGAACTCTCACGAGGAAAAGCCGTTAACTGGTGCGCCGACGCTCAGTAGATGTCGTTCTGCGTGTTGTGGACGTTGAACTTGCCGGTCGGTGTCTTGATCCGATCGTCCTTGATCACCGCCTTCAGCTTGCGGGTCTTGTCGTCGACGACGACGATCGCCGATTCCTGGTTCAGCGCGCTCCAGACCGAGAACCAGACCTCGTCGCCGGCCTTGTTGTACTCGGGCTGCGTGATGCGCCGCGCGCCTTCGCCCACCCCGGCCCACTCGCCGATCGGCAGCACCTCATAGGGCTTGTCGAGGTTTTCGAGGTCGAACACGGCGATCGACTGGGCGATCTTCGGATCCGGGTTCAGCGGCGTGTCGACCCACAGGTTCTTCGACTTCGGATGGGTCTTGATGAACAGGTTGCCGCCGCCCTGCGCCTTCAGCGACTGGACGACCTTCCACGCGTTCTCGGGATGCTTTTCGGGGTCCGTCCCGATCAGCGCGATCGACTCGTCGCCGAGGTGACCCGTGGCCCAGACGGGACCGAACTTCGGATGCACGAAGTTGGCGCCGCGGCCCGGGTGGGGAATCGCACCCACGTCGACCAGCGCGGCCAGCTTGTTCTCGTGGCTGTCGACCACCGCGATCTTGTTCGAGTTGTTCGCCGCAACCAGGAAGAAGCGCTTGCTCGCATCCCAGCCGCCGTCGTGCAGGAAGCGTGCGGCACCGATCTCGGTCGTCTTCAGGTTGTCCAGGTCGGAGTAGTCGACCATCAGGACCTTGCCGGTCTCCTTGACGTTGACGATGAACTCGGGCTTGTCGTGAACGGCGACGATCGCCGCGACGCGCGGTTCCGGGTGGTACTCCTGCGTGTCGACCGTGGTGCCGCGCGTGCTCTGGATCTTCAGCGGCTCGAGCGTGTCGCCGTTCATGATCACGTACTGCGGCGGCCAGTAGGCACCGGCGATCGCGTACTTGTCCTCGAAGCCCTTGGCCTTCGAGGTATCGACCGATCGTGCCTCGAGCCCGACGCGGATCTCGGCGACGTTGTCGGGCTTCTCCATCCACAGGTCGATCAGGTTGATCTTGGCGTCGCGCCCGATGACGAACAGGTAGCGGCCGGAAGCCGACATCCGCGAGATGTGCACCGCGTAGCCGGTCTTGACGATGTTGATGATCTCCTTGGACTCGCCGTCGATCAGCGCGATTTCACCGGTGTCGCGCAAGGTGACCGAGAAGAGGTTCGTGACGTCCCAGTCGTTCATCTTCTTCGTCGGACGCTTCTCCGGCGGGATGAGGACCTTCCAGGTCTCCTTCATCTGCGGCATGCCGAACTCGGGCGGCGTCGGCGGCTCGTGCTGGATGTAGCGCGCCATCAGGTCGACGTCATCGTCGGTCAGGTCGCCCGAAGTGCCCCAGTTCGGCATCCCGGCCGGCGAACCGTACTTGATGAAGGTCTTCAGGATCTCGGTGCCGCGCTCGATCGTGATGTCGGGGGTCAGCGGCTTGCCGGTGGCGCCCTTGCGCAGCACGCCGTGACAGCCGGCGCAGCGCTCGAAGTAGATGTTCCGGGCTTTCTGGAACTCGGCCTCGGTCATCGGCGGCGCTTTGGGATTGATGCTGTGATGCATCGGTTCGGCGGCGAGCGGCGAGCCTCCTGCCTGGTATTCCATCTCGGACTTGGGAAGGTCGCGATGCGGCGAGTCGCCGGCTTGCTGGGCCTGGGCGAGGGTCGGCCCCGATAACGCGAAGAGGCCTGCCACCAGGCCGGCGATCGGCAACCACTTACGCTCCACTTTCATCTACGTTCTCCTTGTTGACCGACTTGATGCCATGGCGCTGCATCAATGCCCGCATTGTTCTTCGCCGCTGCGTCCGGCTCCTTGATGCAAAGCAAGTTGCCGCCGCCCCTTCGGGAAAGACGCTCGCGAGCGCCGACACGGATCGCGGACGAAGACCGCGCGATCACCGGGCGCCCTCGCCCGGTTCGGCAAGCTTCTGCGGTTTCGGCGGCGCTCGCAAGTCGGGATTCATCCGTGGTCGACGTCCGATCGGACCGCCGCCGCCGGGCGACAGGCGCGCCGGTGGCACAATCCGCCGGTGCGTGTAACCCGACTCGTCAAGATCGCATTCGTCGCCTGGCGTTACGGCCTCGACGAAATCGCCGCCGCCGGCGCAGCCGCGACGCTGGGTTCGCGCTGGGCGCTGCGCGGCGTGCGGCTGCTGCATCTCGGGCGCAAGCTCGATGCGCCGCGCGGCCAGCGGCTGCGCGAAGCGCTCGAAAGCCTCGGCCCGATCTTCGTCAAGTTCGGGCAGGTGCTGTCGACGCGGCGCGACCTGCTCCCGCCCGACGTCGCCGACGAACTCGCGCTGCTGCAGGACCGGGTCCCGCCGTTTCCCGGCGAGCTGGCAGTGCGCATCGTCGAGAAGGGGCTGGGCCGTCCGATCGACGAGCTGTTCTCCGAGTTCGATCGGGTGCCGGTCGCTTCGGCCTCGATCGCGCAGGTGCACTTCGCCCGGCTGCCGGACGGCCGCGAGGTCGCCGTCAAGGTGCTGCGACCGAACATGGCGCCGATCATCCGGCGCGATCTGGAGCTGATGCGCGCCGCCGGCGGCCTGCTCGTGCGGCTGTCGGCCGACGCGCGCCGATTGCGTCCGCTCGAAGTCATCGACGAATTCGACCGGCACCTGCACGACGAGCTCGACCTGATCCGCGAAGCGGCGAACGCCACGCAGTTGCGCCGCAACTTCGCGCGCTCGCGCCTGCTGCGCGTGCCCGAGATGCTCTGGGACTGGTGCTCGACCGAAGTATTGACGATGGAGCGCATGCACGGGATCCCGATCGGCCAGATCGAGCGGATGCGCGCCGCCGGCATCGACCTGAAGAAGCTGTCGCGAGACGGCGTCGAGATCTTCTTCACCCAGGTGTTCCGCCACGGCTTCTTCCACGCCGACATGCACCCGGGCAACATCCTGGTCGGCGAGTCGGGCCCGGACTTCAACCGCTACATCGCGCTGGACTTCGGCATCGTCGGCACGCTTTCCGACTTCGACAAGGATTACCTGGCGCAGAATTTCCTGGCGTTCTTCCGTCGCGACTACCGGCGCGTGGCGGAGCTGCACGTCGAATCGGGCTGGGTGCCCCCCACGACCCGGATCCAGGAACTCGAAGGCGCGGTGCGCGCCTGCTGCGAGCCGGTGTTCGACCGGCCGTTGCGCGAGATCTCGCTCGGGCTCGTGCTGCTGCGGCTGTTCCAGGCCTCGCGGCGCTTCAACGTCGAGATCCAGCCACAGCTCGTGCTGCTGCAGAAGACCTTGCTGAACGTCGAGGGGCTGGGCCGCCAGCTCGACCCCGAGCTGGACCTGTGGATCACCGCGAAGCCGATCCTGGAGCGCTGGATGCGCGAACAGATCGGCTTCGAGGGCTTTCGCGAACGGGTGCGCCAGGAAGCGGTGCGCTGGCCGCGGCTGATTCCGGAACTGCCGCGGCTGCTGCACGATGCGCTGGCGCGACAGGCACACCCGGCCGAGGATCCGGCGACGCGCCTGCTCGCGCAGCTGATCGTCGAGCAGCGGCGCACGCGGCGCTGGCTGGTGGCGGCCTCGCTGCTGGCAGGCGGCCTGCTCGCAGTGGCCGCGCTCGCCCTGCAGCAGGGCGTGGTCTGACAACCACAGTCCTCTCCCGATAGCTCTATATAATCGCGCGCGCCGGGTCAGTCCGGACCGACGTGGATCGCGATCCACGCACCGCCCACCCCGAACCTTCATCCCGGAATGCTGCTGAACCTCGTCATCGCGTACCTGGTCCTGTCGATCGCGATCGGCCTCTACGCGGCGACGCGCGTCCACAACTCGCGCGACTACATCACCGCCGGCCGCAACCTGCCGATGCCGGTCGTCATCGCCATGGTGTTCGCCACCTGGTTCGGGGCCGAAACCGTGCTCGGCATCTCGGCGACCTTCCTCGACGAAGGCTTTCGCGGGCTGATCTCGGATCCGCTCGGCGCCTCGCTGTGCCTGGTGCTGTTCGGGCTCGTGTTCGCCCGGCCGCTGTACCGGATGAACCTGCTCACGCTCGGCGACTACTTCCGCGTGCGCTACAACCGAGGCACCGAGCTCGTGCTGTCGCTGTGCATCGTGCTGTCCTACCTGGGCTGGGTCGCCGCGCAGGTGACCGCGCTCGGCCTGGTCTTCAACGTGTTGTCGGCCGACGCCGTTTCGACCCGGCAGGGGATGATGATCGGCGCCGGCGTCGTGCTCACCTACACGCTGTTCGGCGGCATGTGGTCGGTCGCGGTGACGACCTTCGTGCAGATGATCGTCATCATCGTCGGACTGCTCATGGTCACCAGCGAGGCGGCGGAACAGGCCGGCGGCGTGGCCACGGTGATCTCCGCCGCGCATGCCGAGGGCAAGTTCGAATTCCTGCCCAGGCTCGAATTCGTCGACATGGTCGGCTGGATCGCCGCGCTGTTCACGATGATGCTCGGCTCGATTCCGCAGCAGGACGTCTTCCAGCGCGTCAACTCGTCGAAGGACGAAAGGATCGCGGTCTGGGGAACCACGCTGGGCGGCATCGGCTACTTCTTCTTCGCCGCGGTGCCGCTGTTCCTCGCCTATTCGGCCAAGCTGGTCGACGCGGACATGGTCGAGCGCCTGTCGGCCATCGATTCGCAGCTCATCCTGCCGACGATGGTCGTCGAGTACATGCCGTTCTACATGCAGGTGATCTTCTTCGGCGCGCTGCTGTCGGTGATCATGAGCACGGCCTCGGGCACGCTGCTGGCGCCGTCGGTCACGTTCTCCGAGAACGTGATCCGTCCGTTCCGTCCGCGCATGACCGACCGGCAGCTGCTGTGGACGACGCGCATGACCGTTGCCGTGTTCACGCTCATCGTGACCGCCTATGCGATCGCCACCGAGGCCTCGATCCACACGATGGTCGAGAACGCGTACCGGATCACGCTGGCCGGCGCCTTCGTGCCGCTGACGGCCGGGCTATTCTGGCGCCGCGCGAACTCGCTCGGCGCCGCGCTGGCCGTCGCGTTCGGCCTGCTCACCTGGCTGGCGCTCGAGCTCGTCGGCTTCGAGGGCCCGGGCGAACCGCAGCTGATCGGCCTGCTCGCCAGCGCGATCGGCATGATCGTCGGCAGCCTGCTCGGACCCGACCCCCGGCGCAGCAACGAAAGCGGAGCCGCGCCCGCGGCGACCTGAGTGCACGGCTGCAGGAGCCGTCCGGCGAGCGCAGGCACCCGTCCGGCGGGCGGAAACACTCCGATTCGAGCCGATCAACGGCAGGTTTGCGCCTCATTCCAGCCACAGCCGGCGTGCTAAGCTTGCCGCGACCCGCCCGGCCGCCGCGATCCGCGCCAGCCGCGATGGCGCGGGCCCTCGCACTCTCCGAAACATCATGAACATCGTCATCCTTGCCGCAGGCCAGGGCAAGCGGATGCGTTCCGATCTGCCGAAGGTATTGCATCCGCTGGCGGGCAAGCCGCTGCTCCAGCACGTGGTCGACTGCGCGCGCAGCCTGGCGCCGCGACGCATCGTGATCGTCCACGGGCACGGCGGCGACCAGGTGCGCGAGGCGATCGGCAGCAGCCCGTCGGGCCGCGAACTGCTGTGGGCGCTGCAATCGCCGCAGCACGGCACCGGCCATGCGGTGATGCAGGCGGTGCCGCAGCTCGACGATTCGGTGCCGACGCTGGTGCTCTACGGCGACGTGCCGCTGACCACGCGGGAAACGCTGCAGCGCCTGGTCGAGGCCGCCGGCGCCGACCGGCTCGCACTGCTGACCGTCGAACTCGACGACCCTACCGGCTACGGCCGGATCGTGCGCGAAGCCGGACAGGTCGCAAGGATCGTCGAGCACAAGGACGCCGACGAAGCCACACGCTCGATCCGCGAGGTCAACACCGGAATCCTCGTCGCCCCGACGGCGGCGCTCAAGCGCTGGCTGCAGGGCCTGTCTTCCGACAACGCACAAAACGAGTATTACCTCACCGACATCGTCGCCTCCGCGGTCGAGGATGGCGTGACCGTAACCTCCGCCCGGCCCGACGCCGTCTGGGAGACGCTCGGCGTGAACAGCAAGCTGCAACTGGCCGAACTCGAACGGATCCACCAGGGCAATGTCGCCCGGCGCCTGCTCGAAGACGGCGTGACGCTGGCCGACCCGGCGCGCTTCGACCTGCGCGGCACGCTGCGCTGCGGTCGCGACGTCGCCATCGACGTCAACTGCGTGTTCGAAGAAGAGGTCGAGCTCGACGACGGCGTGCGCATCGGCGCCAATTGCGTGATCCGCAACGCGCGTATCGGCGCCGGCGCGCAGATCCTCCCGTTCACCCACATCGACGGGGCCAGCGTCGGCGCGAACGCGCGCATCGGTCCCTACGCGAGGCTGCGTCCGGGCACCGAGCTCGGCGAGGACACGCACGTGGGCAACTTCGTCGAGATGAAGGCCACGACGATGGCAGCCGGCTCGAAGGCCAACCACCTCGCCTACATCGGCGACGCTACGGTCGGCGAGCGCGTGAACATCGGCGCCGGAACGATCACCTGCAACTACGACGGCGCGAACAAGCACCGCACCGTCATCGAAGACGACGCCTTCATCGGCAGCGACACGCAACTGGTCGCGCCGGTCACCGTGGGGCGAGGCGCCACCCTCGGCGCCGGCACGACACTGAGCCGCAACGCACCGGCCGGCAAGCTGACCGTGTCGCGCGCCAGGCAGGTGACGATCGACGGCTGGCAGCGGCCGAAGAAAAAGCAGGGCAATTGACCGCGGGCCGACGAAGGCCGCGAAGGAAGCGAATCGTATGTGTGGAATCGTCGGGGCCGTCGCCCAGCGCAATGTCGTACCGATCCTGATCGAAGGCCTGCGCAAGCTCGAATACCGCGGCTACGACTCGGCCGGCATCGCGATCATCAACGGCGCGATGTCGCGCGTGCGCGCGGTGGGGCGCGTCGCCGAACTCGAGGTCCGTGCGCGCGAGGCGCGCGCCGACGCGCCGACCGGCATCGCGCACACGCGCTGGGCCACGCACGGAGGCGTCACCGAGAACAACGCGCACCCGCACATCTCCGATCGCGGCGGGCTCTTCGTCTCGGTCGTGCACAACGGCATCATCGAGAACCACGAGGCGCTTCGCCGTCGGCTGAAGGAACAGGGCTACGCGTTCCAGAGCGACACCGATACCGAAGTGATCGCGCACCTGGTGCACAGCTACGTCGCGGCGGGCGCACGGCTGTTCGAGGCCGTGCAGAAATCGGTCGCCGAGCTCGAAGGCGCGTACGCGATCGCCGCGATTTCGAAGTCCGAGCCGAACACCGTTGTCGGATCGCGCCGCGGCTCTCCGCTGCTGCTCGGCGTGGGCAATGGCGGCTCGGGCACCGGCGAGAACTTCCTCGCCTCGGACACCTCGGCGCTGCTGCAGGTCACGCGCTATGTCGCCTATCTCGAAGAAGGCGACGTCGTCGAGATCCGGCTCGACGGTTACTCGATCGTCGACCGCGACGGGCAGCCGGCCGAGCGCCCGATCGTCGAAAGCCAGTTGTCGGCCGACGCGATCGAGCTCGGACAGTACGACCACTACATGCAGAAGGAGATCTTCGAGCAGCCGGGCGCGATCGCCAACACGCTCGAAATGGTCGCCAACGCGTCGTCGCTGTCGGCCAACCTGTTCGGCGCCGACGCCGAAGGAATCTTCGCGCGAACGAAGCAGGTGCTGATCCTGGCCTGCGGCACGAGCTGGCACGCCGGCTGCGTGGCCAAGTACTGGCTCGAAGCGATCGCCGGCATCCCGACCAGCGTCGAGATCGCCAGCGAATACCGGTACCGCGAATCGGTCGCGCTGCCCGGAACGCTGGTGCTGACCGTCTCGCAATCCGGCGAGACCGCCGACACGATCGCCGCGCTCCAGCACGCGCAGACGCTCGGGCTGCGCGACACGCTGACGATTTGCAACGTGCCCGAAAGCGCGCTGATCCGCCAGTCGAAGCTGCGCTTCCTCACGCGGGCCGGCCCCGAGATCGGCGTCGCGTCGACGAAGGCCTTCACCACGCAACTCGCCTCGCTGTTCGTGCTGACGCTGGTGCTCGCCAAGCAGCGCGACCGGCTGCACCCCGACCGCGAACACGAGCTGATCGCCGAGCTGCGGCATCTGCCGGCGGCGATGAACCGCGTGCTCGAATGCGAGCCCGCCGTGCGCCACTGGGCAGGGCGCTTCGCGCCGAAGCAGCACGCGCTGTTCCTCGGCCGCGGCGTGCACTTCCCGATCGCGCAGGAAGGCGCGCTGAAGCTCAAGGAAGTGACCTACATCCACGCCGAGGCCTACGCCGCCGGCGAACTTAAGCACGGCCCGCTGGCGCTGGTCGATCGCGAAATGCCGGTCGTCGTCGTGGCTCCGAACGACGCGCTGATCGAGAAGCTGAAATCGAACCTCCAGGAAGTGCGCGCCCGCGGCGGCGAACTGTTCGTGTTCGCCGATCGCGATACGCACATCGAGCCCAGCGACGGCATCAACGTGATCAACCTCGACGACCACGCCGGGCTGTTGTCACCGATCCTGCATGTGGTACCGCTGCAGTTGCTCGCGTATCACGTGGCGCTGGCGCGGGGGACCGATGTGGACAAGCCGCGGAATCTGGCGAAGAGCGTGACGGTGGAGTAACGACAGGGAGAGCCTTCCCTGTCTTTGAGTTAGGTGAACAGTTTTCTTTACCGGAAACAAGCTTTCTTGCCATGAACCAAATTCACCCGCTCCTATCGGCCGCAGACGAACGGCAAGGCCGAGCGCTTCATCCAAAGCGCGCGCAGAGAGTGGGCCTACGGCATTGACTACTGACTACGACCACTCGAGCGAGCGCACCGCGATGCTCGCCACGCGGCAGCGTCGCTACGACTGGCACCGCCCTCATGCAGGCATCGGTGGCTCGCCGCCGATGTCCAGACTCAAGTCCGCGTCAGTAAAGAACGTCTTGACGCTTCCCAACTAGGCTGCTCAGGAATTTCCCGCGTTATGGCTGCCCTCGCAGTGCGTCTGACAAAGACCGCAGACGCTTAGCCAACTCCACTGCGCGCGGAGCTGGCTTGCCGTCTCCTAGTGAGGACAAGCGATCAAGAAAGTCTGTCAACGCATCCAGCGTTGCCAGCACCGAGCCCCGTTCACGCTTGGATGCGTAGGCCAGCAAAGCTTGATAGTTCTTTCGGGCCAGTTCGAAGTCCGCGTCCGCCTGAACCGCACCGTCGCAGGCAGCGTTAAACAGGGCTTCGGTGAGGGCGAGTTCGAGCGGTGCGGCGCGGTCCCAGAAGTCCCTCGGCCGGAATCCGGGACTGTCGAGCTCCTCGTGCACTGCCTTGATACGATCTCGTGCTTCCTTGCGCTCCTCTTCGGTTAACGTGTTCAGCAACTGGCGCAGCAACGTCGCGTGCAGAACGCTGAGCGCCGGATAATAAATGCGCCCGCCGGAATCGCGGGAGAATCGCTCGGCGGCCTGGTAGGCTTCGGCCATGCCCTTAAGCGCGGCGTCCCAGTCGTCGCAGATCAGCTTCAGCTTGCGTTTCCTTATGCTGCCCTGCAGACTGTAGCGCTCTGCACTTGGTGCAATCGCAAGCACCCCGGAGATGAGGGCTTCTGCGTCGCCAAGTAGTTTCTTGCCGCGGGCCTGTGCGCCCGGCTCATCCAACCTGAGCAAATCCGAGCCGCGTCGCGCCATCATGTTGACAAGTTGCTCAGTACTTTTCAAGGACGCACTAGCGTCTTCGGCTGCCTGTGCCGCGCGATAACATTCGATAGCGCGATCGTGATCGCCGAGCTCACCCCACAGTCGCCCGAAGGCTTCTCGAATGTCGCCGCGTCCGCGCCATTCGCGCCGATCACAAAGCCGCCCCAGAGCATCGACTTGTTCTTCCCGCCACTTGTTCTCCTCGAGCGACTCAAGCGACTGATAGCGACTGCGTTGCGTAAGACGCTCCAGTTCGGCCACGACTTCGGATGGCGCGACGAAGTCGTAGTGTGCTGACGGACGACGCCGTGCAGCCCAACTGGGTGGGCGCTGCAGCAGGAGGCGCGGATCGCCGTAGCATTGATATGCACCCCAAGTGTTGCTCTTCGGAAATTGGGAGTAGGTCGCCCTGCGTGCGGCGAGCACCGCTTCGCCGAAGGTCTCTCCGGCAAGGAAGGCCGCATAGAACGTCTTGGCGAATAAGGCTGCGGCGCTATCCTGCACTCGCCATCCGGCGGCAATGACGCCGCGCACACCCATCTGAATCAGCTGCGTTGCAAGATTGGCCGCGAGCATCGGATTGCCGGGGCGGCTTTCGCCAAGCGGAGACCGGTCGGCCTCGATGTGACCGAGCGAGCAGCAGTTGATGAAGACGAAGTCCGGTACCACCCGCATCTGCTCGATATGAGCCGTCGTGAGCAGGCTGTTTTCGCCGATCAGCATGCCCGTGGCTTCCACCGCATTGGTTACGTCACCGGTGGAGCTATCGGGCAGCTTCTCGCGATACACGCCGTGACCCGACAGATGCAAGATTCGCCAGTCTTGCTGGTAGAGTGCGATCAGGATCCGCTCGGCACCGGAGCGGAGCAGCGCTGGTGGCGTGACATAGCCATTAGCGGCCAGAAGGCCCTCCACCTCGAGAGCTTCTTTTCGCGCGCCTTCCAACGACGGGTATGACTTGCCCCAAGTCCCAAGGTCGGGATCGCCGACGACCAAGGCATGGTAACCATCCGCACGTCGAATGCGCTGTCGAAACTGCACGGTGGCAAGTTGTCGCACGAGGCCGCTGCGCACTGAAAGTGGTTGGTTTCCCTTGTCGTTAGGATCGCCCATACGGTCGCGCAGCAGCTCCCAGGGAACTCCAGCAGCTTCCGGCTCTAATACCAGTTGTGCGCGGCGGCGATCTGGTGCCTGATCTTTCAGCCAGTGGGGTAGCAATAGCTCGAAAAGCGTGCGCCCGATCTCCTCGTCGTCGCTCTCCTTGTCGATCATTTGGTGGATGAATCGATCGATACTGCCCAGCTTAATGCCGTTGTAGAATCGCTCGGCACGGGCCAGGTCACCGTGGGTGTCAAACAGCAACTGGGTACTGCCGTCTCCGGCAACCCTTACCGCGCTGATCGCAATACGCGCCCAGGCGTCTTCTTCTCGTTGGGCATATGGGCGCCGTCGACCACCTTCGTTGGTGGCGAGGGCATCGTCGACGATGAAGCATCGCCGCAATTCACCATCCATCGCCACTGCGTCGCGTGCTGCGATCAGGGCCTGAATTGCGCGATCCTCGAGCAGCTCAACGAAGTCTAGGCGAGACAGCGTGACGCGGTCTTGCAGCCCTGCGTCGACAAGGCGTTCGCGCGCGTTGCGATGCCCACGCAGAATGGCTACGACTGAGTCTCGCAGACTCATTTCGCCTACCGAAGCGCCAATCAGCAGTGCGCAAACCGGTAATTCAATTGGCTGGCTCCCGATATTCGACATGTCAGCCTGACGCATGCGCTCGCGTTCCTCGTGCATCGCGATCGCGTAGGCTGCGAGGGCACGGGAGACGCCGTCAGTCAAGTTGCCGGGTGATAGCTCGCCAATGCGACCGATGCCCACGACGATTGCACCAACCGCGAACTGCTCCTCGGGCTGGGGCGGGAACAATGCGTAGCTACCAAGCGGGCCCGCATAGATGCCCGCATCGAGTCTATGCCGCATTCGGCCGTTAAGGGCCCGATTGAGAACGTCTTCAGCCTGCTCGAGATTGTTCACGCCCTGCGTGTGACCGACCAGCACAGGAGCACCGACATAGATCAAGTCGCCGTGAATCACCCTCACGCAGGCCTTATGCCCGACCTCGGCTTCCAGTATGGTCGATTGCAGCGTGGCGCCGGTGGCCACGGCCAGCAGGTCGGAGCGGGTGGGATAGTGCGTAGTATCAGCGACGCTGACTGGCGGATATTCCCCCGGGCATTCGAGCGCGCCTCGCGCTTGAATCGTGACAGGTTTGAGGGAAAGTGCCGCGTGGTCCGTGCTGCCGAACTGCAACAGGTCGATCAGCGCCGGGTAAGCGGGCAGGTGTGCCGGCATGTCTCCGTGCACTGCATTCATGTAGTAGACGCGGCCGCCTTCCTCACATTTTTCCGGGATGCCGCTCGCCCATGTGACACGCCCGTCACCTTGTGACGTCTTGAGCAGGCGGAACCGCCTATCGGTGCCGATCTCAACACGTTGCGGCGTTCCACTCGCCGTGCCCGCGATATAGATAAGCCGGTCGTCGCCCATCAACGGATCATCCGCGAGTAACTTTCGCCAAAGCCGTCGGGACTCTGCAAGCGGCTTGGACGGTGGTACGGACCACCGCTCACCATCGGCGGCGCAGTAGCGAGCCCATGTATCAGGCAGGCGTATTTCCTCGCCGTTCTCTTCCTCGTAGTGGGGTAGCAATTCGAGGACGCCGGGGAAGCACTGCGCGATCTTCAACAAATCCGCATCGGAGTTGCGCAGATCGAGGAGCGCAAGCTTGGAAAAGAAGGCGTCCCGTCCAGTGAGCATCAGCGTGACAGCATGAGATCCCTGGTTGGGGGTGCCGAGCATGATGACGCGTGCTTCGTTACTGGGCTGCTCTCTCCAGCGCTTCCAAAGTTTGCCATCGTGGGCGAAGGCGGCGCGGATCAGCAGACCGCCCATCGAATGGACGATCGCATGCACGGGGAGCCCCGCCGGTATTGCATCGGTCAACGCTCTGTCAACCGTCTCTGCAAATCCGCCAATGGAATCGAAGATTGACTTGCGCCAATCATAGCCATGCATCCGAACTACGTAGCCGCTCTTGCGCAGCGCGTTGGCCAATGGAAGATATGATCCGGCGAGAGGCTCCCCAGGCTCGACAGCGGAATTCTCGATGCGCAAGACGTTGCGGAACGCGCCTCTAGCCAGTGCTAGAACGCTGGCCCATACTTCGCGCCCTGCAACCCTGAGTTCTGAGCCGCAAAGGCCCGGCACAAGCACCACGATGCCGCGTGCACTTTCGAGCGGTGGATCCGTCTGCGGGCGAGGAGAAAAAAGCCCCCTCGCGCAATCGGCCGGCAGGGGCCACTCGCCAGAGTAATCCCGAAACATCGCATCGGTATCCGGCGCGTTCGTCAACGCAGCGGCAATAGCGCCCGCACTATCGTCGTTACCAAAGTAACCGAAGTGATTTACCGCCGCACCGCTTCTAAACAGCAGTTTGCGTGACGGGCGGACGGGTCCGTCGAGCATGGCGCGCGTGTCGACAACCAGATCATTGTCACGTTCGAAGTAGCGGTCAATCAGAACGAATCGCAACTCAGCCAGCCAGTCCTGCTCGGCGGGTTCGGCGGCGCCGGCAACCACGAACAGCCGACCGCGCCCGGGACTGCCGTTGAGGAGCCGCACCAGCGCGGAGCCTGGCATCATTGCCTCGAGGCCAGGCAACTGGTCCACACGCTTACGGCTGCCAATGATGGCGGCGGTGACTTCGGAAAGCGCATCCAAGCCGTACCGTGCAGCGGTTGCCAGTCCGCTCGTCACGATGCCGCGACTATTACTGCGTCGCATCTCATCCGCGATTGCGGCCAGCACGAGCAGCGAGAACCAGTGGTCGAGCTTCTGTCCCGCCAACGAGGTGCCGATCACAGGGCAAGCCACCCGAACAAAGCGCTCGATTTCAAGTTCCGGGCGTGATTCGATTTCGTGAAGCAGTTCAAGAAGCCGCTGCTCTTGCTTTGCCCTCGCAGCGTTCGCTGCGGCGTCAGTCTCGCCGGCCGAGCCCAGTATTGCGGTAATCCCTGGCCGGTCGACGCCCGCTGGATCCAGGCAAAGCAGTTCCCCGATAAGCCCGCCGCGGGAATGAGACAGGAGGCACACCGCCCCCTTCCTTGGCATGATGCGTGCCAGTGTCAGCGCATTGTCGACCGGGCTTCGGGTAAGTGACCAGTGTTCGAGCGCATAGATGTGATCGCCGAATTCCGCACGCAGGCGGGCCCATTGTTTCGGCTGACGCAGCCAGAGTTTGGAGAAGCTCCCCCGCGTGCTGGACGCGGTGCCGTGTAGCAGGATCAGCGAGCGCGCACCGTCGGGTATCGGTGTCTCAAGCGGATCGCCTTCGATCCCGTACTCGCCTACGCGAAAGACACCTTCCCGTGGCACCGAGCGCGTCTCCGCCAATTCGACGAGTTTGTCAAGGCCCGCCTTGACGGGATCGAGTCCCATCCATCGAAGTGCCTTGATCGTGAGCTTGCCGGCCAAACCACGAGAGTCATCGGCTGGGACCGTGATACTAGATGGCAGCTCCCAGCTGCCGTCGCCAGGGCCTCGGGTAGGGTCTGCTCCCGCCCCTTGGAGGCGTGCACGTAGATCGGCGCCTGACGTCCAGAAGCACAGGCCGCTTTCGAACTCAATCTCCACTAGGGCGTTGTTCGGGATCTCTTCCGTTACCGCCTCGGCAGCGGGACCCCGATTGGCGGCGCCGCCGAGTCGAAACGCGCGAACCGATGATGCACCGCCAAAAACCGGGGAGTCCGTTCTGGCCTGGTCCGCCAACCAGAGTCGATCGTTGGAGATTGGCCGACCGGGGATGCGGACGACAGACATCTTGGCCTGATCGCTCATGGAAGGATCCCCTTCTTTCCGAAAAAGCCGCGCTTCTCTATGGGTGCAGTACCAGCGGCTCCGCCATCGTTCGAAGTGCAGCTCGCATTCGCGTCCTATGCACTCAATCGATCTTTCAGATACACGACGGAGACACGCCAGCGACCTGCGGCTTTGAGGAACACAAGCTTCCAATGAGCCTTCAAAGACTTCCTTAGTGGAGCCCCGAGCTCCGTCGAATGGGCTTGTGCTTCAAATGCAAGGATGGTCTACTAAGCCATTCCGCCTTGTTCGTGACCAGGAGTCGCTGCCGCAAGATGACCGCGAATTCGTTTCGGAGTTGCATGCCGGCGGTGCCCTGACGCTAGGGCTCACCCCGTATCGGACCTCGCTAGGCGGATGCCACAACGTGCTGTCGAAACTTTGCCCGCGCCATTGCCAAAGGCATATCGTTTTCGAATAAGCTCACGACGC
>JAAZBL010000165.1 GCA_012513825.1 Limnobacter sp.
CCTGCCCGAGCGCAGCGCCGCCGAGATCGAAGCCGAGGCGGTCGTGCCCACGCCGATCGACTGGGCGCTGGTGCGCCATCTCGAGGCTTCGCGCACCCGCGTGGCGGAGCCGCTGCCGCAGGACGCGCCGTCCGAATACCGGATCGGCTCCGGCGACGCGTTGCGCATCACGGTCTGGAACCATCCCGACCTGAACCTGCCGCCGAACCTCGCGGTCACGACGATCACCGCCCTGAGCGGCGCGGTGCAGCCGGCCAGCAACGTGGTGCCGCACCGCGTCGTCGCGCACGACGGCACGCTGTTCTTTCCGCTGGTCGGCAAGATCCGCGCCGCCGGCCGCACCTCGCTCGAACTGCGCGACGAACTGACCCGGCAGCTCGCCCGACTGGTCAAGGACCCGCAGGTCGAGGTCGAGGTCGCGAACTTCCGCAGCAAGCGCGTGTTCATGGTCGGCGAGCTGAAGACGCCGGGCAACCTGTCGATCACCGACGTGCCGCTGCGCATCGCCGACGCGATCGGCCAGGCCGGCGGCAACACGCCGAACGCCGACCTGTCGGCCGTCACCGTGACCCGCGGCGACCGCCAGTTCACCGTCAACCTCGAGCGCATGTACTACGAGGGCGACATGTCGCGCAACCTGCTGCTGCAGCATGGCGACGTGGTCACGGTGCCCGACCGGCGCGAACGCAAGATCTTCGTGATGGGCGAAGTGATGAAACCGACTTCGTACATCCTGCCGCGCGGCCGCACGACGCTGGCCGAGGCGGTCTCCGATGCCGGCGGCCCGAACCCGCTGTCTTCGCATGCCGGGCAGATCTTCGTGCTGCGTGCCGACGAGCAGGCCGACCGGCCGCTCGTCTTCCAGCTCGACGCGCGCTCGCCCGAGGCGCTCGTGCTGGCCGATCGCTTCGTGCTGCAGCCGCGCGACATCGTCTACGTCGACCCGACCCAACTGGCCCGCGCCGGCCGCCTGATCGCGCAACTGACGCCCTGGCTGCAGAGCGCCAACGTGACACGACAGATCACCAACTGAAGCTCATGGCCTACGCGTCTCCCGACTCTCGCGCTTACCGCAGCTCGAACATCCGGCAGTCGCCGGCGCCGGCGGCGCAGCCTTCGCCCCGCATCCAGCATTTCGACGACGACGACACGATCTCGATCGCCGACATCATCGAGAACCTGCTCGACCACAAGTGGCCGTTCCTGCTGGTGCTGTTGCTGGCCACGCTCGGCGCCGGCAGCTACGCGCTGCTGGCCACGCCGATCTATACGGTCGATTCGCTGATCCAGGTCGAGGACAAGAAGGGCTCGGCGCTCGGCGCGCTGTCGACGGTCGCCGATGCGCTGAACGTCGGCGATTCGCCGGTCGAAGGCGAGATCGAGATCCTGCGCTCGCGCAGCAACGTCACGCAGGCGGTCGAGGCGCTCGGGCTGCAGACCGAGGTCGCGGTCGAGAACCGCCTGCCGATCGTCGGCGACTGGCTCGCGCGCCGGCTCGAACGCGACGATCGCGGACTGGCGATCGCACCCGCGATCCCGCTGCTCGGCTCGGGCGCCTGGGC
>JAAZBL010000166.1 GCA_012513825.1 Limnobacter sp.
ATCTCGTAGCGCACGCTGCTGTTGCCCAGGCGTGCCACGCGCAAACCGGCCACGACCGTCTGCGGGAAGGCCAGCGGTGCGAAATAACGGCAGCCGCTTTCGACGACCAGGCCGATCACCGGCCCGTCGTGGATGTCGAGCACGCCGCGCTCGATCAGGTAGCGGTTCACGACCGTGTCGAAGTACGCGTAGTAGACGACGTTGTTCACGTGCCCGTACAGGTCGTTGTCCATCCAGCGCGTCGTGATCGGGAGGAAATGGCGAAAGCTGGCGCGGCCCAGCCCCGGCCCGGCCGGCGACCGAGCCGGCGCTTCGTTCATCTTCATCGAGACTCGTCCAGGGGTAAGGAGGAAAACCGGATGCCGACGGACAAGCGCGTCGCACAAGCCGGCCCACGTACAGGTAGCCGAACAGCGCCAAGCTGACAACGCTGCAAGGCAACAAAATTGTTGGCACAGAACCGGGCAGGAGCTTGATCCAGGCTGTAGTCCTGTCGTCTGCACGACATCTTAGTGCATTAAAATCAACGAGTTGCGAAAGGCAGCGATGCCGGCCCCCGGCACCATGTTGCGGCGCAACAAAAATGCTTGACTTCGGCCCAAACCCGTCTAGAATGTGAATTGTTGCGATGCACAACCGCATCGATCCCGTGAACCGTTTCCACCAGGAGATCTCCTCATGAACACCACGCCCGAGCAGTTCGTGCAGCTGCAGAAAACCGCCCTCGATTCCTTCCAGGCCGCCGCCCTGACTTCGGTCGAAGGCCTCGAGAAGCTCACCGAGCTGAACATCCAGGTCGCCCGCGCTTCGATCGACGAAGCCACCGAGGCGTTCAAGTCGCTGCTCGACTCCAAGGATCCGAAAGCGCTCGTCGAATTCGCCAGCAACGGCGCGCAGCCGGCTGCCGAGAAGTTCGCCGCCTACGCCAAGCAGGCCTACGACATCGCTGCGGCCACCAACACCGAGCTGGCCAAGCTGGTCGAAAAGCAGTTCGCCGAGAGCAACAAGCAGATCTACGCTGCGATCGACGCGCTCGCGAAGAACGCGCCGGCCGGTAGCGAAGGCGCCGTTGCGCTGGTCAAGCAGGCCGTGAACACTGCCAACAGCGCGTTCGACCAGGTCACCAAGGCCACCAAGCAGGTCGTCGAGCTGGCCGAGGCCAACATCGCCGCTGCTGCCAAGACCACCCCGGTCCGCGCCGCTGCCAAGAAGGCGGCCTGAGCAGGCCGCTCCGGCTGCCGGCCGGCCTGACGGCCGCCGGCAACGAGCCGAGCAACACCTTGCGGCGAGCACCCTCGCCGCATTCGCACCGCCGCTCTCCTCCTCCTCGAGGCGGCGTGCCAGACCCGGTCGGAAGACCGGGTTTTTTTTCGCGGTCACGAGCCGCCGAAACCCGCGTATCGGTCGCGCTCGATACAGTACTTGCGTGCGTACCCGCCCCAGGCTTCGCCGCGTGCCAGCGCGGCGACGAAACCGTCCCGGTCGACGATCGCGGTGCCGCCGAGCAGCGTGACGCCGCGCGCGAACAGCGGATCCGGCAGGCAGCCGCCGCCGGGGCCGACCAGCGCGAGCCAGCGCGCATCGCGGCAGGCTTCGAGCACCGACGAGAGCGTGTCGTTGAGCAGGATCGTCGTCGTCGACAGCACCTTGGTGCAGCCCGCGAGTTCGAGCCGATCCGTGGTGACCCGGTAGCCGTCGAACTCGCCGACCTTGCGCGGATCGAGTTCGAGCACGGTCAGTCGGGCACCGGCCGCGACGATCCGGTCCAGCAGCGGCCCGAACAGGCCGACCATGCCGATCCGCTCGCCGGGTTGCGGATCGAGCCGGCCGATCGAATCGGTCGCCCAGTCGAACGCGAAGCCGCTCTGCCGGAACCAATGCTGCGACACCGCGTTGATAGCGGCGAAGCCCAGCGTTCGCTTCACCGGATCCGCTTCACGGTACCAGCCGGCCAATTCGCGCGCCGGCATTCCCGCGATGCGCGCACCCGGCTGCGCGGCCTGCATCTCGTCGAAGGTGTCGCCGAGCAGCAGGTAGGACAGGCCGATCGCGCCGCCTTCGAGCTCGATCGCGCAGAATTCGCCCTCGCGCGTGCCACGCGTGAACGCCGGCGGCAGGTGCAGCGCGGCGACCGGCGGCAACGCATCGCGCCGCTCGATGCGCGCCACCTCCTCGAGGAACTCGTCGGCGACGACCGAGTCCATCGGCTGCGCCGTTCAGGCCGCCGCGCGCAGCGGCTGCGCCGCTTCGAACTCCTTCATGAGCTGCTCGCGCCGCAGCTGCGCCGCCGCCAGGTTGCGCGCCTTCACATGGCCGTAGCCGCGGATTTCTTCGGGTAGCGATGCAATGCGGACCGCCACCGGCAGGTTCTCGCGCGTGAGCCTGGGCAGCAGCTCGCCGATCGTGCGCTCGTATTCGTCGATCAGCGCCCGCTCCTGGCGGCGTTCCTCGGTGCGGCCGAAGATGTCGAGCGGCCCGCCGCGCAGGCCCTTCAGCCGTGCCAGCACGCCGAAGGCCTTCAGCATCCAGGGTCCATATTCGCGCTTGACCAGCTCGCCCTTGCTGTTGCGCCTGGCGAGCAGCGGCGGCGCCAGATGGAAGCTCAGGCTGAAGTCGCCTTCGAACTGCCGGTGCAACTGCTCGAGGAAGCGCCCGTCGGTGTACAGCCGGGCGACCTCGTATTCGTCCTTGTAGGCCATCAGCTTGGAGAAGTACCGCGCCACCGCTTCGGCGAGCTCGAGCGGCCCGTTGCCGGCGACGCGCTTCTCGGCTTCGCGAACCTTCGCGACGAAGTCGGTGTAACGTTTCGCATAGGCCTTGTTCTGGTAGCCGGTCAGGAACTCGGCGCGCTGCGCGACCAGCTCGTCGAGCGAAACCTTCGGCGGCTTGCGAACCAGCGTGATCGCGGATACCGGCGCGGCCGCCTTCTCGACCCGCTCGGGATCGACGGCAGCAACGCGGCCCCAGGCGAAGGCCTGCTTGTTCTGCTCGATGGCCACCTCGTTCAGTTCGATCGCGCGCTCGATCGCCTCGGCCGACAC
>JAAZBL010000167.1 GCA_012513825.1 Limnobacter sp.
CCGGCTGCGGAAAGAGCCTGATCCTGGCGCAGCTCGAAGCGCTCGGTGCGCAGGTGCTCGACCTCGAGGCGCTGGCGCGCCATCGCGGCTCGGTGCTCGGGCTGCTCCCGCAGACCAGCCAGCCGACTCAGAAGGCTTTCGAATCGGGGATTTGGGAGGCGATCCGCGGCTTCGATCGAACACGGCCGGTGTTCGTCGAATCCGAGAGCCGCCGCGTCGGCCAGTGCCACCTGCCCGAGGCGCTGATCCTGGCGATGCGCGCCGCACCCGGAACACGGGTCGAGATGAAGCTAGAGGATCGGGCGACGCTGCTGCTGCGCGAGTACCGGCACTTCACCGAACAGCCGGACGAATTGTTCTCGCGGCTCGAACGCCTGGTGCCGTTGCACGGGCGTCGCGTCGTCTCGGAATGGCGACGCCTCGCGGAATCGGGGCGCTGGGACGAGTTCGTGATCGCCCTTCTGCAGGCGCACTACGACCCGGCCTATGACCGCTCGACGACGAGCAACTACGCCGGGATCGGGCAGGACCAGACGCTCGAAGTGCACGGCGCCGACGCGGCCCGGCTCCGGGCGGCGGCACGGCAACTGCTGGAAGCGGTCGAGCCGTCCGCAAACGAAGCGGCACACTGACGCCGCGTGCGCGGTGTCCCGTCGCGGCGTCCGACGCCAAACGACCCGCAGGCTCAGCGATCGACCGGCGGCGGCGCGATCGCGTCGAGGTTGCGGACGATCTTCGTGCGGGCCTTGACCGAATCGACGTAGGCCTGCAGCCCGGCCTGGCTGTACGCCTGCTCGAGCTGGCGGCGATAGGCCGGGCGGCGTTCGGCGAGCACTTCGTCGGAGGCTTCGATGATCTGCAGGACCTCGAACACCGCGAAGCCCTGGTCGCCCTCGGCGCCGGCATAGCCGGGCAGCGCAGCGCCGTCGACCCTGAAGATCGCTTCGACCGCCGCCGGCGGGACCGATGCCGTTCCCGCGCGACCGATCGTCGTCGGTTCAGAAAAGCCGGTCTTCGTGTCGGCCTTGCCCGCCTTCAGGTCGGCGAGCAGCGCCTCGCCGGCTTGCCGCGCGAGCCGCGCCGACTCGCGCGCAACGAGGCCCGCCTCGACCTCGTCGCGTACTTCGTCGAAGCTTTGCTTGCGCGCCGGGCGATGCTCGACGACCCGCGCCGATACCAGCGTGCCGTTGCCGACGTCGATGGCCTCGGTGTTGCGGCGGTTCGCGAGGGCGTCAGTCGAGAACAGCGCCTGCAGCAACCGCTGGTTGTTCAACGGATGCTCGTTCGGCAGCGATTCCGCGCCGCCGCGCTGCACGCCGGCAGCCGACTCGATCGTCAGCCCGAAGTGTTCGGCCGCCGGCTGCAGGCTCTCGGGCTGCTCGTAGACCATGTTGCTGAAAGCCTCGGCGGCTTCGGCGAAACGGCCCGCCGACTGCTGCTTGCGGATCTCGGCTTCGATCTCGCTGCGCACGGTCTCGAACGGACGCTGGGTTCCCGGTCGGACCTCGGTGACCTTGATCAGGTGGAAGCCGAACTCGGTCTCGACGACCTCGCTGATCTGGCCCGGCTCCAGCGCGAAGGCCGCATCGGCGAACGGCTTGACCATCATCGACGCGGTGAAGAAACCGAGGTCGCCGCCCGCCGGCGCCGACCCGCTGTCCTGCGATTCGGCTTCGGCCAGCGCGGCGAAGTCCGCGCCCTCGGCGAGCTTCGCCCGCAGAGCCTGCGCCTTCTCGCGCGCTGCGCTCTTGGCGGCCTCGTCGGCGCCCGGATCGACGGTGATCAGGATGTGGCTCGCCCGGCGTTGCTCGGCGGTCGTGTAGCGCGCCTTGTTCTGCTCGTAATAGGCGCGCACCTCGTCGGGGTTCAACTGAACGGTGGCCTCGATCGCCGCCGCGTTCAGCACCAGGTACTGGACGTCGACCG
>JAAZBL010000168.1 GCA_012513825.1 Limnobacter sp.
CTCGAGGCCAGGCGCGAGTACAGCTACGTCTACCGGCTTCACTGGACCGGCCGCGATCCGAATGCGCCGGGGCTGGCCAGCTTCGTGCGCAGCCGTCAGGGGGCGGCCGACAAGCGCCGGCTGTTCGTGCTCGAGGCGACCGGCGAACCGCTGGCCAAGTTGCCGCCGGACACCGAAGTGCGTGGCGAAGTGCAGGCCGACAAGGGCAAGATCATCGACGTCGTCACGCAGCCGAACCCGCACACCGGAGGCTGGCGCCTGAGCTTCTACCTCGACCCCGGGAAAGCGAACGCCGTCGACCTGCGCGCCCGCCTGCTGCACGGCGAGCAGGTACTTTCCGAAACCTGGATCTACCGGTGGACGCCCTAGAACGCCAGGCAGACAAGGTGCAGGAAGCGGCGAACGTCGCAAGGCACGAGCCGGAGCGTCGTGCGGCTGAGGAAGCGATCGTCGCGAATCGTTTCCCGGCTCTGCCGCCCGAAGCGCCGCTGCCGATGCCGGTTCAATCGTTGCGCGAAACGAGCGAACGCGCGCGCACGATCGAATCGGAAGGCGGGCCTCGGTTGCTCCCGCTGCGCCGGCTCGCGCTGCTCGCGGCCACCTTGCTGCTGACCGCATTCGCGGCGCGCGAAATGTACCTGGTGCTGCAGGTCGCCGGCCTGACCTTCCCCGAACAGTTCGTGCTGCTGCTGTTCGTCGTGCTGTTCGCGTGGATCGCGTTCTCGTTCGTGACGAACCTCGTCGGCTTCGCTTCGGCGCTGGCCGCGCGATCGGCGCCGCCGATGCTCGACGACGAAGGCGCACCGAGTCGCGACCTGTCGACCCGAACGGCGCTGCTCTTTCCCGTCTACAACGAAGAGATCGCGCAGGTGATGGCGCGGCTGCTGGCGATGTACGAATCGCTGGAGGACGCGGGAGCGCTGCGGCATTTCGACTTCTTCGTCCTCAGCGACACGACGCGGCCCGGTATCCGGCTCGCCGAAGAGGCCGCATTCCTCGAGGCGCGCGAGCGCACCGGCGGACACCGGCGCATCTTCTACCGGCACCGTCGGAACAACGAGGGGCGCAAGGCCGGCAACATCGGCGACTGGGTCAAGCGCTTCGGCGCCGCCCACGACCACATGGTCGTGCTCGACGCCGACAGCCTGATGAGCGGCGACACGCTGCTGCGGCTCGCTGCCGAAATGGAGCGCCGACCGCGCGCCGGCCTGATCCAGACGCTGCCGGTCATCGTCAACGCCTCGACCGGTTTCGCCCGGCTGCAGCAGTTCGCCAACCGCCTCTACGGTCCGCTGCTCGGGCGCGGCCTGGCCTGGTGGCACGGGTCCGAAAGCAACTATTGGGGCCACAACGCGATCATCCGCACGCGCGCGTTCGCCGAACAGGCCGGGCTGCCGAAGCTCGCCGGACGCAAGCCGGTCGGCGGCGAGATCATGAGCCACGACTTCGTCGAGGCCGCGCTGATGCGCCGCGGTGGCTGGTCGGTCGAGATCGCCCCGGACCTCGGCGGCAGCTACGAGGAGTCGCCGCCCGCGCTGAGCGACCACGCCGTACGCGACCGGCGCTGGTGCCAGGGCAACCTGCAGCACCTCGGCGTGCTGCCCGCACGCGGCTTGCATCCCGTCAGCCGGCTGCACCTGCTCACCGGCATCGGCGCCTACCTGACGTCTCCGCTGTGGCTGCTGTTCCTCGTCGTCGGCATCCTGATCGCACTGCAGGCGCAATTCATTCGTCCCGAGTATTTCCCGCGGGACTTCGCGCTGTTTCCGCGCTGGCCGGCGCAGGATCCGGTGCGTGCGGCCTGGGTCTTCGTCGGCACGATGAGCCTGCTGTTCGTGCCGAAGCTGCTCGCGCTGGCGACGATGCTGGCCGATGCGCGACGCAGGCGCGGTTTCGGCGGCGCGCTGCGCAGCCTTGCCGGCGTACTGCTGGAAACGCTCGTTTCGGGCCTGATGGCGCCGGTCACGATGCTCGATCAGTCGGTGACGGTCGCCGCCACGCTGTCGGGACGCGACGTCGGCTGGAACGTCCAGCGCCGCGGCGACGGCGCCTTGCCGTGGGCGCAGGTCGCGCGCCACTACGCCGGCCACACGGTGTTCGGCGTCCTGCTCGAATCGCAGCGTATGCGATCTCGTGGTCGCTGTTCCTGTGGATGAGCCCGGTCATCCTCGGGCTGCTGCTTGCGATCCCGCTCGCGACGCTGACGGCCGACGCACGCCTCGGTCGCGGCCTGCGACGGCTCGGTCTGCTGGTCGTGCCCGAAGAGTCCTCGCCGCCGCCGCTTCTCGTGCGAGCCAATGCAATCGCCGCGGAACTCGAATCGGCGTTGCCTGCCGGCGATGCGATCTCGTTGCTGGCCACGCGCCCCGAACTGGTCGCCGCGCATGCCGGCATGATCGAAGCCCGGCGCCGACGGCGCGGCGAGGTCGACACCGAACTGGTGATCGGCATGGCCAGGCTCGACGACATCGAGACGCCCGAAGAATTGCGGCAGACGCTGAGCGAACGCGAACTGAACGCGCTGCTGGCCGATCGCCGCGGTTTCGAGCGTCTCGTCTCGATCGCCCGGCGGCCTCCGGATCCGGCCTCCGGACCCGGCCTCTGAGCCGGCCTGAGCCGACCCGACCCGACCCGACCCGAGCCGACCTGAGCCGGCCTGGCCGGCCTTGGCGGGCCCTGGCCGGACTGAGCCGCCGGCACAGGCCAGATCAGCCGTCGTCTTCCAGGTGCAGATCCTGGATCTTGCGCGTGATCGTATTGCGGCCGATGCCCAGCTTCAGTGCAGCGTCGATGCGGCGGCCGCGCGTATGCTTCAGCGCGGTGCCGATCACGGCCGTTTCGAACGCGCGCGACAACTGCTCCATCAGCTCGCTGTGGCTTTCGCCGGGTTCTCCGGGCAGCTGCGCCGACAGCCGACGCGCGACCTCGGACTCGAGCAGCGCGACCCAGGCATCCGGAGTCGGACCGTCGGCGCTGTCGGCGATCGGCGCGATCGCCGACACCGGCGAATCCGTCAGGCGGGAGCCGTCGGCGCCGGAACGACCGACGACCGTCCGCTCGGCCACGACCGCGCCTGCGACCGGCCCGCTCGCATGCGATTCAGGCCGTGCCGAACCGGAGATCCCCGAACCGGCCGCACCGGGATCGCGTTCGCCGCTCCGGGTGTCGGCCGCATCGGCCGGCTCGCCCTCGCCTGCCGTTCCGGTCTGGCCCGCGTCGCGAATCTCCGGCGGCAGGTCCGCCGCGTCGACGAGCTGCGCCGGCGCCATCACGGTCAGCCAGCGGCAGGTGTTTTCGAGCTGGCGAACGTTGCCCGGCCACGAGAAGCGGGTCATCGCTTCCATCGCGGCGGCGGTCAGCCGCTTGGCCTCGCCCCCGAGTTCACGGGCGCTCGATTGCAGGAAATGTCGAGCGAGCAGCGGCACGTCGGCGGGGCGTTCGCGCAGCGGCGGCAGCCGCAGCCGGATCACGTTGAGGCGATGGAACAGGTCCTCGCGAAACAGGCCCTGCCGGACGCGCTCCTCGAGGTTCTGGTGCGTCGCTGCGATCACCCGCACGTTCGCCTTCTGCGGCTGGTGACCCCCGACGCGGTAGTACTGACCGTCGGACAGCACGCGCAGCAGCCGGGTCTGCAACTCGGCCGGCATGTCGCCGATCTCGTCGAGGAACAGCGTGCCGCCCTCGGCCTGCTCGAAGCGGCCACGGCGCATCTGCTGCGCGCCGGTGAACGCGCCGCGTTCGTGGCCGAACAGCTCGGACTCGAGCAGTTCGCGCGGGATCGCCGCGGTGTTCAGCGCGA
>JAAZBL010000169.1 GCA_012513825.1 Limnobacter sp.
CATAGGCGCCGATCATGATCATTTCGCCGTGCGCCATGTTGATGACGCCGAGCAGGCCGAAGGTCACCGCCAGGCCCATCGCGGCCAGCATCAGGATGCTGCCCAGCGACAGGCCGGCGAAGATCTGACCGAGGAACTCGGCGCGCGCCAGTCGCCGTTCGACTTCGTCCAGGGCGGCCCGCGCGGCGTCGCGCACCGCCCCGTCGGCTTCGACGAAGCCGCCATCGGGCCGCGTCTGCAGCAGCGACGACAGCAGCGTCGCGGTGGCGGGCTGGTCGCTGGCCGCCAGCGCGGTCACTCCCTGCAAGCGTTGCGCAGGATCGTCGGAGCGGACCTGCGCGCCCGCCATCGCGAGCTTCAGCAGGCCCTGGATCTCCCGATCCCTTTCGCTGGCCACGGCTTCGCGCAGTGCGGGCAGCAACCGGTCGTCGACGCCGTCCCGCAGTTCGCGTGCCGCTGCGAGTCGTACGTCCCGATCCGGCGAGCGCAGGCGAAGACCGGCGAGGAGGCCGCCGATCCGGCCGCGCAGCCGGTTGTTGATCGTCACGGGCGCCGGGGCCGGCGACGGCAGCGCAGTGTCGTCGCCGCTCAACGCATCGCGCACGCGCTGCCCGTCGTCGATCCAGCCACGCCCCTGATCGTCGGCGCGCAGCCGCCCTTCGAGCAGCGCCTCGAGCACCGGCAGCGTCCGAGCCGTCGGCGACGTCGCCATCGATTCGATCGCCGCGACCTTGTCGCGAAACTCGCCCGATGCGAGCAGCTTCAGCGCGGCCTCGTCGACGCCCCAGGCGGGCGTCGCAACGAGCAGGACGAGGCAGGCGGCGAGCAGTCGACGCAAGGCGGGCATGGCGGATCGGGAACGGGTGTCGAACGCGATGGCAGGACGCTTGGCCGCCGGCCTCGGGCAGGCGGCCAGGCACACGGGTACTCAGACGTTCTGCCGCGCCTCGTTACCGGCGATGAACGGCGACCATGGCTGCGCACGGATCGGCGCCTTCGTCTGGTAGACGACCGAGAACTGGCCGTCCGCCTGGACTTCGCCGATCATCACCGGCTTGTGCAGATGGTGGTTGGTCTTGTCCATCGTCAGCGTGAAACCCGACGGCGCGTCGAAGCTCTGGCCTGCGACGGCCGGGCGCACCTTGTCGACCTCGATCGACTTCGCCTGCTCGACGGCCTGCTTCCACATGTGGATGCCGACGTAGGTCGCTTCCATCGGATCGTTCGTCACCGCCGACGACGCGTTGGGCACCTTGTTCCGGACCGCCCAGTCCTTGTACATGCGGATGAACTTTTCGTTCTGCGGGTTCTTGACCGACATGAAGTAGTTCCACGCGGCCAGGTGGCCGACCAGCGGCTTCGTGTCGACGCCGCGAAGTTCCTCTTCGCCGACCGAGAACGCGACGACCGGCACGTCGGTGGCCTTGATGCCCTGGTTGCCGAGCTCCTTGTAGAACGGCACGTTCGAGTCGCCGTTGATCGTCGAGACCACTGCGGTGGGCCCGCCGGCCGCGAAGCGCTTCAGGTTGGCAACGATGGTCTGGTAGTCGACGTGGCCGAACGGCGTGTAGACCTCGTCGATGTCCTTGTCGGCGACGCCTTTCGAACCGAGGAACGCGCGCAGGATCTTGTTGGTCGTGCGCGGGTAGACGTAGTCGGTGCCGAGCAGGACCCAGCGCTTCGCACCGCCGCCTTCGTCGCTCATCAGGTATTCGACGGCAGGAATCGCCTGCTGGTTCGGCGCGGCGCCCGTGTAGAAGACGTTGCGCGACAGCTCTTCGCCTTCGTATTGGACCGGATAGAACAGCAGCCCGTTCAGTTCCTCGAAGACCGGCAGGACCGATTTGCGCGACACCGAGGTCCAGCAGCCGAAGGTGACCGCGACCTTGTCCTGCGAGATCAACTGGCGCGCCTTCTCGGCGAACAGCGGCCAGTTCGACGCGGGGTCGACGACGACCGCTTCGAGCGGGCGGCCCATCACGCCGCCGGCCGCGTTGATCTCCTCGATCGTCATCAGGACCGTGTTCTTCAGCGCGGTCTCGGAGATCGCCATCGTGCCCGACAGCGAATGCAGGACGCCGACCTTGATCGGCGAGCGGTCCTGCGCGAACAACAGGTTCGAAGCGCTCAAGCCGGGCAGCATCAGTGCGGTGCCGGCGGCGGCTTTCAGAATGTCACGACGTTGAGTCATGGTGGCCTCGGAAGCGAATTGAGTGGGTCGTCCTGGCGCGGCAACAGCCCCCGCGTCACGATCCATTTCGCAACAACCATGCCAGCCGCTTCGACCCTCTTAGCCCACCCCTATTGAGCCCGATTCCACCCCGATTCGACCCGTTCGCCCCGACGCGCCCCGGCTTCGACGCTCGGGCCGCACCATCGCTGTGCGCGTACGCACGAAACCGGCCCATCGGCACGAGCCGGTTCAGCGGATCGGGTCGTGCACGGTCACCAGTTTGGTGCCATCGGGAAACGTCGCCTCGACCTGGATCTCGGTGATCAGCTCGGGCACGCCTTCCATCACGTCGTCGCGCGTCAGCAGCGTCGTGCCGTAATGCATCAGGTCGGCGACGCTGCGTCCGTCGCGCGCACCCTCGAGGACCGCCGCGGTGATGTATGCGGTCGCCTCGGGGTGGTTCAGCTTCAGCCCGCGCGCGCGGCGGCGCTCGGCGAGCAACGCGGCCGTGAAGACCAGCAGCTTGTCCTTCTCTCTCGGGGAAAGGTCCATCGTTCACTCGCTTCAGGTGGCCCAGATTCTCGGCAGCACGGCCGTCCGGTCGAGCACGAGCGGCCGGGCCGCTGCCCACAGCGCACGCGACGCGTCCATGACCGGCTCGGCGTCGTCGGCCAGCAGGCGCGCCAGCAGCAGCGTCGGAGTCGCGCGTGTGGCGCCGCCCTCGAAGCGCGCGGCACCGCCCTGCCGTCCGAGGTCTTCGAAGCGGTCGAGAATGCCACGCCATTCGGAGAGCAGCGACTCCGTCGCCGCCGGACCGACGGCCCAGACCGTCCCCGACACGCAATGTCCGCGCCAGCCCAGCGGCGACGCGAACAGACGGTCGCCGGCATCGGCGCACGTCTGCTCGATCCAGGCGAGCCGTTCGTCGATCGCCAGCGAAAGGCGCTGACGCAGGCGGCCGCGCGTGAAGCGCTCGCCCATGCCGGCGCGGCCCAGTACCAGGCATTCCCAGCCGATCATCCGCGCGCCGGGCGCGAGTTCGAAGCGGACCGCCTGGTCGACGCGCGCACCCTCGTAAACGATCGCCGGCTGCGGCAGCCATTCGAGCAACGCTCCGGATCCGACCGAAACGCGCGTGTCGCTGCGAGCAGGAAAATGCGCACTCCGATACCACTTCTGGGCGCCCGGCGTCGTGCACAGCAGGTGGCTCGACGGCCCGAGCTGCAAATCGACGTCGAGGCTGTCGCCGCCGACGAGCCCTCCAGGCGGATGAACGATCACCGCGTGGCAACTGCCGTCGTCCTGCGGCAGCGCGCGCAGCAGCCGCAGCGGGCCATGGTGGCGGTTGGAGACGAGGCGCGTAGCCGCTGCGCGCCGCTCGAAGCGCAGCTCGAGCTTCGCGGCCCAGCCGCTCGGCGGGGCTGTCGACTCGGTCTCGCGGCTGCTCAGCGTGCCGGCGCGACCCGCCACAGTTCCCCGTTCGTCTCGTCGGTCACCACGTACAGCGCGCCGTCGGGCCCCTGCCGCACGTCGCGTACGCGCTTGCGACGATCGACGAGCAGGTGCTCTTCGCCGACGACCCGGTCGCCGTCGATGACCAGCCGGACCAGCCGCCGCTCCTTCAGCGCGCCGACGAACAGGTTGCCGCGCCAGCCGGCGAACGCGTCGCCGTCGTAGAACTGCGCACCCGACGGCGCGATGACCGGATCCCAGTAGTAGACCGGATCCTCGAAGCCCTGTTGCGTGGTGGCTGTCGCGGGCAGCGACCTGCCCGAGTATTCCTCGCCGAAGGCGACCTGCGGCCAGCCGTAGTTGCCGCCCGCAGCGACGAGGTTCAGCTCGTCACCCCCCTGCGTGCCGTGTTCGACGATCCACAGGCGACCTTGCCCGTCGAAGGCGGCCGACTGCGTGTTGCGATGGCCGAGGCTGAAGATTTCGGGCAATGCATCGGCCCTGCCGGCGAACGGGTTGTCTGGCGGCGCCGAGCCGTCGGGTCGCAGCCGCAGCACCTTGCCCATGTGGCTGTCGAGCCGCTGCGCATGCTCGCGCATCGACGCCACGCTGCGGTCGCCGGTCGTCACGTACAGCAGGCCGTCGGCGTCGAAGGCCAGGCGCGAGCCGAAGTGCGCGGTGCCGTCGAAGGTCGGCTGCGCACGGAAGATCACCTGCACCTCCCCGACACGGCGTCGGTCGTCGGACAGTACGCCCCGGGCCACCGCGGTGCCGTTGCCGCCGTCGCGCGGCTCGGCGTAGCTCCAGTAGATCGTGCGGTCCGAAGCGAAGGACGGGCTCAGGGCGACGTCGAGCAGCCCGCCCTGCCCGCGCGCGTCGACGGCCGGCAGGCCGGCGATCGGCTCGCCGAGCTCGCCGGCTGCCGAGACGAAGCGCATGCGGCCGGGCCGCTCGGTCACCAGAAAGCCCAAGCCATCGGGCAGCGGCTCCACGGCCCACGGCCGTTCGAGCCCGTCGGCCAGCACCTGCACTTCGAGCGCCACGCCGGAGGCGGCCTCGCAGGCGCGCGTCTGACCGACGAAGGTCGGCTTCTGGCCGGCGGCGTTCGGCTCGCGTGTTTCCAGCGGACGGCAGTCCGGGTCGATCGCGGCGGCGGGCGCTTCGCTGGCCGC
>JAAZBL010000170.1 GCA_012513825.1 Limnobacter sp.
ACCGGCGGCACCGATGCGCTGGTGACCTCGGGCATCCTGAAGGTCGCACTGTTCATCATCGTTTCGCCGGTCCTCGGGTTCCTGCTCGGCGGCCTGCTGATGGTCGCGACCTCGTGGACCTTCTTCAAGAGCACGCCGCGCGGCACCGACAAGTGGTTCCGCCGGCTGCAGCTGGCTTCGTCCGCGTTGTACAGCCTCGGACACGGCAGCAACGACGCACAGAAGACGATGGGCGTGATCTGGCTGCTGCTGATCGCCGCCGGCGTCAGCGTGGCCGGCGAAACCCGACCCCCGACCTGGGTCATCATTTCCTGCTATCTCGCGATCGGTTTAGGCACGATGTTCGGCGGCTGGCGTATCGTGAAGACCATGGGCCAGAAGATCACCAAGCTGAAGCCGGTGGGCGGCTTCTGCGCGGAAACCGGTGGCGCGATCACGCTGTTCATCGCCTCGGGCTTCGGCATCCCGGTCTCGACCACGCACACGATCACCGGCGCGATCGTCGGCGTCGGCTCGTCGCAGAAGTTCTCGGCAGTGCGCTGGGGGCTCGCCGGTTCGATCGTCTGGGCCTGGATCTTCACGATCCCGGCGTCGGCGGCGATGGCCGCGCTCGCCTGGTGGGTCGGCTCGGCCTTGCTCCGGGGTTGACGGTACCGGAAGGCGATCCGATGCAGCAGCACCGGGCCGGCGAGCAACTGTGGCTCGAGTTGCCGCCGATGTCGCCGTCGGCGCCGCGCCGATTGCTGGTCTTCCTGCACGGCGCCGGTTCGACCCCCGAAGCCTTCGCTCCGGTGGCCCTGGCCTGGCAGCTCAAGTTCCCCGGCGCCGTCGTCGCGATCCTGCAGGCGCTCGAGCCGGCGAGCGAGGCACCGAACCGCAACTGGTACGACCCCGCCGGCATCTCCGCCGATCACGCGCCGCGAATCGCAGCGGCGGCCGACGAAGTGGCGCGACGCATCGCCGCGCTGCAGGCGAGCTGCGGCGTCGGCGGCGACCGGACGACGGTCGTCGGCTTCTCGCAGGGCGCGACCGTCGCGCTCGAGTTGGCGCGACGGTCGCCCGAACGGCTCGCCATCGTCGTCGCGCACGCCGGACGGCTCGCACGGCCGGTGCGCGAAGGCGAATCGATCTCGGCGACCGTCCATCTGATCCACGGCGAACTCGACACGCTGATGCCGGTCGAGCATTCGAAACGAAGCTTTCGCCACTTGCGCGCGGCCGGCGCCGACGTTTCGCTGGACATCGCGGCCGACACCGGCCACGCTATCGATCAGTCGCTGGTCACGCTCGGCACCACGCGCGTGCTGCAAACGCTGTTCCGCGGCCGTTCGCGCAAGCCTCCCTTCCCCCAACCTCCCAGCCCGGAGACACTGCAATGACCCGTGAAGTCGTCGTCGTCAGCGGCGTCCGTACCGCCGTAGGCACCTTCGGTGGCAGCCTGAAGGACCAGACCCCCACGCAACTGGCCGCGCTCGTCGTACGCGAGGCGGTTTCGCGCGCCGGCCTCGGCCCCAACGACATCCACCACTCGGTGTTCGGCCACGTCGTCAATACCGAACCGCGCGACATGTACCTGGCGCGCGTGGCGGCCATCGAGGGCGGCCTGTCGCAGGACGTGCCGGCGATGACGCTGAACCGGCTGTGCGGCTCCGGCCTGCAGGCGATCGTTTCGGCCTCGCAGGCGATCCTGCTCGGCGACGCCGATGCCGCGGTGGCCGGCGGCGCCGAGGTCATGAGCCGCGGCCCCTACGTGATGCCGAGCGCACGCTGGGGCGCCCGGATGGGCGACGCGAAGGTCCTCGACATGATGACCGGCGCGCTGCACGACCCGTTCAAGACGATCCACATGGGCGTGACGGCCGAGAACGTCGCGAAGAAGTGGGAGATCAGCCGCGAGGAGCAGGACGCGCTGGCGGTCGAGAGCCACCGGCGCGCCGCCGCGGCGATCGCCGCCGGCCATTTCAAGTCGCAGATCGTCCCGGTCGAGCTGAAGACCCGCAAGGGCACGACGACGTTCGAGGTCGACGAGCACGTGCGCGCCGACGCGTCGGCGGCCGACATGGCCAAGCTGCGGCCGGTGTTCGCCAAGGAGAACGGCACCGTCACCGCCGGCAACGCGTCCGGGATCAACGACGCCGCCTCGGCGCTGGTGCTGATGGAACGCAAGGCCGCCGAGGCGCGCGGCCTGAAGCCGATGGCGCGGCTCGTCAGCTACGCGCACGCCGGCGTCGACCCCGACTACATGGGGATCGGCCCGGTGCCGGCCTCGCGCAAGGCGCTCGAACGCGCCGGGCTCAAGGTCGACGACATCGACGTCGTCGAGGCCAACGAAGCTTTCGCCGCGCAGGCGCTGGCCGTCACGAAGGACCTGGGCCTGGACCCGGCCAAGGTCAACCCGAACGGCTCCGGGATCTCGATCGGCCACCCGATCGGCGCGACCGGCGCGCTGATCACCGTCAAGGCCATCTACGAGCTGCAGCGCACGCAGAAGCGCTACGCGCTGGTCACGATGTGCATCGGCGGCGGCCAAGGGATCGCCGCAGTGTTCGAGCGGCTCTGATGGCGCGGTCCGCGACGGAGCGGCAGCCGGTGGCGTGATCGGCGCTGACCGCGGCGGTCGGCCCTGCGGGCCGACTGCCCTGCGTTGCTCGCCTTGGGCCGGCGCGGCGCAACTCGCTTCGCGCCGCGCCGGCGCTCCGCTCGAACAAGGCGCCGCGAGAATGAAGTTGGGCGCGCGCTACGCGCGCTTCCGGCCCAAGGCTGCGCTACTCGGCGCCGCAAACAGCGCCGATCACGCCACCGCCCCCCGCTCCCCGCCCGGCGTACGCGGGTGGAATGAGGGAACCGGCCCGCTCAGGCTGCGCCCGGCTGCGGCGCCGATCCCGGCGCACCGCGCTCGTCGACCGGCCGCTGGTCGATCGGCGCGTGCATCAGCGCGGCGAACAGGCCGAAACCGATGACCATCGCCCAGGCCAGGTCGTAGCTGCCGAAGCGGTCGTAGAACAGCCCGCCGAGCCAGGCGCCGAGGAAGCTGCCGATCTGGTGGCCGAAGAAGACGATGCCGCCGAGCAGCCCCAGATAGCGCACGCCGTACATCTGGCCGACCAGCGCGTTGGTCAACGGGACCGTCGACAGCCACAGCAGCCCGATCGCGGCGCTGAACAGCCAGACCGAGCCGAGGGTCAGCGGCGCCAGCAGGAACAGGCCGATGACGATCGAGCGTGCGACGTAGATCCCCGCCAGCAACCACTTCTTCTGCAGCCGCTGCCCGAGCGCGCCGGCCGACAGCGCGCCGACGATGTTGAACAGGCCGATCAGCGCGACCGCGGCGGCGCCGACGTTCGCCGACATGCCCTTGTCGATCAGGTAGGCCGGCAGGTGCAGCTGCAGGAAGACGATCTGCAGCCCGCAGACGAAATAGCCCCAGAACAGCAGGTGGAAGCTGCGGTCGCCGAAGGCCGTGCGCATCGCTTCGCCGAGCCGCACTTCGGCCGACTGCGCAGCCGACGGCGTGTCGCCGCGCACGCCCAAGGCGAGCACGACGATCAGCGCGGCAATGGCCGCGTGCGCGAACAGCGCCGCCTGCCAGCCGAACGCTGCGATCAGCCAGCCGGCCAGCGGCAGGAACAGGAACTGGCCGAGCGACCCGGAGGCGACGCCGATGCCGAAGGCGAGGCTGCGCTTCTCGGGCGGAACCAGCTTGCCGAGCGTGGCCAGGATGATGCCGAAGCTGGTGCCGCCGATCGCGAGCCCGATCAGCATGCCCGCGGACAGCGACAGCCCGAGCCCGGTTTCGGCCCAGGCCATGCCGAGCAGCCCGGCCACGTACAGCGCACCGCCCAGCAGCAGCGTGCGCATCGAGCCGTACTTGTCGGCCATCGCGCCGAGAAACGAGCCGCCCAGCCCCCACATCAGGTTCTGCAGCGCGATCGCCAGCGAGAAGGTCTCGCGCGACCAGCCGCGCGCCTGCGTCATCTCGGGCAGGAACAGGCCGAACGACGAGCG
>JAAZBL010000171.1 GCA_012513825.1 Limnobacter sp.
GAGCGCCGACAGCTTGCCGCGGCTCGTGTCGGCGATCGCCTCGATGTTCGGCAGGTGCGGCGCGTTGACCAGCATCACGTCGGCACCGTAGGCGGCCAGCGCACGGCCGCCGACCGGGCCGGCGAGCACCCGGGTCAGGTCTAGGACGCGGATGCCTTCGAGCGGGCGGGCGTCGGGAGGCAGGCGATGATCGCCTTCGTGCGACGAGGCAGCCTCGCGGACGCCGCGCGGCGGCGCCGGCAGCTTCAACGGCGGCGCATCGCCGATCCGTTCGATCGTGAACAGCGGCTGCTCGGCGATCGCGCGGCCCTGCGGCGTCGCGTCCCATTCGTCGAAGCGGCGCAGCGCCGCGGCGACAAGGCCGGCTTCGGCTGCCGCCTGCTCGAAGTCGAGCGCGCGCCACGCGGCCAGCGCGCGCTCGGCGTCGGCCCGCGTCGCGTTGCGCGGGTCGAGCCCCAGCAGGCGCAGCGCCCCGTCACGGTGGTGCACGAAGTTCGCGTGCACGCGCACCCAGCCGTCGGTGCAGCGATAGAGCCCGGAGAAGTGGTCCTACAGTTCGGGGACGCGGCCGTCGATGCTGAACCAGCCTTGGCACTCGATCGCGGCGTGCAGCATGTCGACATCGACCTGCTGCCGCTCGGCGCCGCGCTGGTGCCCGAGCTCGCAGGCCGCCAGCGCGGCGGCGGCGATCGTCGCCTGCGCGGCGGTGCCGACCGCGAACGACGACGGAAAGACCGGATCGGCGCCGCTCAGGCGGACGAAGCGCAGCGCGTCTTCGGGCAGGCCGGCCAGCCGCCACAGGTCGCGCAGCGCGTCGCAGTTCATCTCAGTCCCGCGAAAGTCGTCGCGAAGCTGCGCGTGACGTCGGTGGCGGCAAGCAGCAGCTGCTGGCCGCGCGCCGTGTCGACGACGATCGCGACCCCGGCCGCGACGCCGTCCGGCAGTTCGCAGGGCGCGGGACCGAAGTCGATGCGCACATCGAAGACGTTCCTTCCCGAGGCTCGCGGCGCGACGGTGCCGGACCAGGCGCAGCCCGTCGGCATCACCGCGCTGAGGACACCCGCGCGCGTGATCTCTACGCTGGCGGACCTGACGTCGTTGCGATGGAAGCCCTGCCAGCGCCCTTCGACCTCGGCGGGCGAGGCAGGCCGCGCGTAGTCGTAGCCGGTCATCGCGGCAGCGGTCGCCGAGAAGGCCGACTGCACGCCGATGTCCGGAATCAGGTGCCCGTCGATCGACACCCCGGCGAAGTAGGTTGCGCTGAGGCGGCTGCGCCTGGCGGTCCGGTCGACGAAGTCGTGATCGCGACCGTCGACCACGGTGTAGCTTCCGTTGTTCGAAGCGCCGGGGCCTTCGAAGAATCCGACCAGCAGCCCGTTGTTCTCGTACAGGCCCCAGGCGGCGTCGTTCTCGAGCACGATCAGCGAAAGCCTGAAGCCGCGCTGCGTGAGCGTGCCGGCGTAGGCGCCTTCGGCGGTCGTCGTATCGACCGGCGGCGGTTCGGGCGGCTGCGGCGGGGGCGAGGTATTGCCGCCCCGGCCGGTGGCGCCGTCGCCGCTGCTGCATCCTGCGACGAGCAGGGCCGCCGCAACGACGATCCCGTAGCCGAGTCGGGCGCGATGGATGTTCACGATCGTTCCTCGTCTGATCGGCCAGCCCGCGGCGGGCCGGCTAACAGGGAGGCCGTCGGCCTCTTCCGGCCATTGTCGGGCCACTGCGCAGCGGCGGCGAGCCGACGGCCTCGCGCGGCCGACGAGCGCCGCGAATCGCTGGGCGAGCGGCACCGCGCCGACCTGCTCATCCGAGCATCCGCGACACGCTGTCCTGCAGTCGTTCGAGCCGGTCTTCGATGCGCTCGAGCCGCTCGGTCAGCGCCTCGAGTCCGGATAGCCGCCCGTGGAGCTCGCCGACGCGCGCTTCGAGTTCGCCGAACCGGGCATCGAGCTCGCCGAGTCGCGCTTCGAACTCTTCGAGCCGGGGATCGGCTGCCTCGGCCCGCGACTCGCGCGTCGCGACGCGCCCGTCCTCTGCACTGTCCGAAAGCCGATCCGGCTGCGACGCGGCGCCGATTCGCGCTGCGCCGGCGCTCGCCTCGGCCACCGGCCCGCACAGCAGATGCGCCCAGCGCGCCTCGCGGGCGCCAGGCTGGCGAGGCAGCAGCACGACGAGCGGCCCGGCCTCGCGCTCGGCCAGCTCGTCGAGGAAGCCCTCGACCGACGAGGTATCGGCGAAGCGGTGGATGCGCTCGCTGTTGGCACGCAGCTCGGCCGCCGTCTGCGGGCCGCGCAGCATCAGCGTGGCCAGCAGCGCGACCGACTGCGAAGGCACGTCGAGCACGCGCTTGACGTTCTGCGAATAGCGCATGACCCGGCTGCCGCTCGACTCGATGACCAGCGAACGGTGACGCAGTTCGTCGACGGCAGCCTGCACCTCGGCCTCGCTCGCGTTGATGACCGGGTTGCGGCTCGTCTTCTGGTTGCAGCCGGCGACGAGCGCGTTCAGCGTCAACGGATAGGTGTCGGGAACCGTCTGTTCCTTCTCGACGAGGACGCCGAGCACACGGGCTTCGAGCGGGGACAGCGGCGGCAGGTCGGGAGCAGGCATGGGCGGCGCATCGGTCGGGAGTCCGGATGCAGGAAGTCTAGCGCCGGCCGGTGCCGCGCAGGCCGAAGCCGCGCCGGCCGAAGCCGCCGTCGGACGGCTGCCCCGGCCAGGAACCGACTGCGCCGCTCGCGAAGGGGCGTGGCTCAGCGCACCCTTCCCTCCTTCCAGGCGTTGAGCAGCTTCTCGTAGGCGATCGTCTCGCCCTTCGGCTTCTCGTTGTCGAGCTTCTTCCACGGCGCCTGCTGGTCGCTCAGCCACTTGGCCGGATCGCCCTTGGCGTTGAGCTTCGGCGCGCACTGCTCCATGCCGGCGCGCTGCAGCCGCGCCATGACCTGGTCCATCTCGTCGGCCAGCGTGTCCATCGCTTCCTGCGGCGTCTTCTCGCCGGTGACCGCGACCGCGACGTTCTTCCACCAGAGCTGCGCGAGCTTCGGATAGTCCGGCACGTTGGTGCCGGTCGGCGTCCAGGCGACCCGGGCCGGGCTGCGATAGAACTCGACGAGGCCGCCCAGCTTCGGCGCCATCTCGGTCATCGCCTGCGACTGGATGTCGGACTCGCGGATCGGTGTCAGGCCGACGATCGTCTTCTTCAGCGACGCGGTCTTCGACGTGACGAACTGCGCATACAGCCAGGCGGCCGCGGTCCGGTTCGCGTCATGGCCGTCGAAGAAGGTCCACGAACCGACGTCCTGGTAGCCGTTCTGCATCCCGTCCTTCCAGTACGGGCCGTTCGGGCCGGGCGCCATCCGCCATTTCGGCGTTCCGTCGGCGTTCACGACCGGCAGGCCCGGCTTGACCATGTCGGCGGTGAAGGCCGTGTACCAGAAGATCTGCTGGGCGATCTGCCCCTGCGCAGGCACCGGGCCGGCTTCGCCGAAGGTCATGCCCGTGGCTTCCTTCGGAGCGTATTTCTTCATCCAGTCGACGTACTTGGTCAGCGCGAAGACGGCTGCCGGCGAATTCGTCGCGCCGCCGCGCGCGACCGATGCACCGACCGGCGTGCACTTGTCGTCGGCCACGCGGATGCCCCACTCGTCGATCGGCATGCCGTTCGGGATCCCCTTGTCGGCGGTGCCGGCCATCGACAGCCAGGCGTCGGTGAAGCGCCAGCCCAGCGACGGATCCTTCTTGCCGTAGTCCATGTGGCCGTAGATCGGCTTGCCGTCGACCTCCTTGACGTCGTCGGTGAAGAACTCGGCGATGTCCTCGTAGGCGGACCAGTTCAGCGGCACGCCGAGCTCGTAGCCGTACTTCGCCTTGAACTTGTCCTGCAGGTCCTGCCGCGCGAACAGGTCGGCGCGGAACCAGTACAGGTTCGCGAACTGCTGGTCGGGCAACTGGTACAGCTTGCCGTCGGGCGCGGTCGTGAAGCTGGTGCCGATGAAGTCCTTCAGGTCCAGCCCCGGGTTCGTCCACTCCTTGCCCGGCCCCGCCATGTAGTCGGTCAGGTTCATGATCCGACCGTAGCGGTAGTGCGTGCCGATCAGGTCGGAATCGGAGATCCAGCCGTCGTAGATCGACTTGCCCGACTGCATCGAGGTCTGCAGCTTCTCGACGACGTCACCTTCCTGGATCAGGTCGTGCTTGACCGTGATGCCGGTGATCTCCTCGAAGGCCCTGGCCAGCGTCTTCGATTCGTACTCGTGCGTCGTGATCGTCTCCGAGACGACCGAGATCTCGTTAACGCCC
>JAAZBL010000172.1 GCA_012513825.1 Limnobacter sp.
CCTGGTAGCCGTAGATCGGATCCATGATCGGCGGCAGGTACAGCCGCTGCGGATCGGCGCGCGAGAAGCCGGCGTTGCGGTCGGGGCTCCACTGCATCGGCGTGCGCACGGCGTCGCGGTCGCCGAGATAGATGTTGTCGCCCATGCCGATCTCGTCGCCGTAGTACAGCACCGGCGAGCCCGGCATCGACAGCAGCAGGCTCTTCATCAGCTTGATCCGCTCGGGGTCGTTCTCCATCAGCGGCGCGAGACGGCGCCGGATCCCGAGGTTGATGCGCGCGCGCGGATCGGCCGCATAGGTGCTGTACATGTAGTCGCGTTCGCGGCTCGTGACCATCTCGAGCGTCAGCTCGTCGTGATTGCGCAGGAACACGGCCCACTGGCAGTTCGGCGGAATCTCCGGCGTCTGCTGCATGATCTCGACGATCGGATGCCGGTCTTCCTGCGCGATGCCCATGTACATCCGCGGCATCAACGGGAAGTGGTAGGCCATGTGGCATTCGTCGCCGTCGCCGAAATAGTCGCGCACGTCTTCCGGCCACTGGTTCGCCTCGGCCAGCAGCAGCCGGTTCGGATGCCGCTCGTCGAGCATCTCGCGGATCCGCTTGATCACCGCGTGCGTCTCGGGCAGGTTCTCGTTGTTCGTGCCCTCGCGCTCGACCAGGTACGGGATCGCGTCGAGACGAAACCCGTCGACGCCCATGTCGGCCCAGAAGCGCATCGCGCGCACGACCGCCTTCAACACGTTCGGGTTGTCGAAGTTCAGGTCGGGCTGGTGGCTGAAGAAGCGATGCCAGTAGTAGGCGCCGGCCACCGGATCCCAGCTCCAGTTCGAGGTTTCGGTGTCGGTGAAGATGATCCGGGTGCCCGAGTACTTGGTCGGGTCGTCGCTCCAGACGTAGAAGTTGCGCTTCGAAGACCCGCGCGGCGCGCGCCGGCCGGCCTGGAACCAAGGATGCTGGTCCGACGTGTGGTTGATCACCAGTTCGGTAATCACGCGCAGCCCGCGCCGGTGCGCCTCGCGCACGAAGGCGCGGAAGTCGGCGCGCGTTCCGTACTGCGGATGCACGTTCCGATAATCGGCCACGTCGTAGCCGTCGTCGCGCATCGGCGACGGATAGAACGGCAGCAGCCAGATCGTGTTGACGTTCAGGTCGCGGATGTAGTCCAGCTTGTGCATCAAGCCGGCGAAGTCGCCGACGCCATCTCCGTTCGAATCGAACATGGCCTTGATGTGAAGCTGGTAGATGACCGCGTCCTTGTACCAGAGCGGGTCGGTCCAGGCGTTGCTCAGCAATGCGCTCATGCGGCCGCTCTGTCAGACGAAGTAGTCGAAGTCCTGCTCGCGCCGCATGCGGCGCCGGACCCGGAACACATGAGCGGGCATCCGGCCCGGATCGAGCTGGACGAAGTTGCGCGCGCCGTGCCATTCGAAGCGCGCCCCCGACAGCAGGTCGTGCATCTGGTAGCTCGCCTCCCGGTCCAGGCCCAGCGCGTCGAGGTCGAGCTCGACCCATCCGGAATGCACGTAGCGCGGATCGAGATTGACGACGACGACGATGACGTTGGCGCCGTCTTCGGACCACTTGGCGTAGCAGATCAGCGCTTCGTTGTCGGTCGGAAAGAACGCGAGCCGTCGGTCCGACTGCAGCGCCGGATTCTCGCGGCGGATCCGGTTCAGCGACGACATCAGAGCGCGCAGGCTGTCGGGTCGATCGAGCGGCCAGCTGCGCAACTGGTACTTCTCCGAATCGAGGTACTCCTCGCTGCCCGGCTCGCGCGCCCGGTGCTCCATCAGCTCGTAGGCCGGTCCGTAGACGCCGTAGCTGGCTGCCAGCGTCGCGGCCAGCACCAGGCGCGACACGAAGGCGGGGCGCCCGCCGTACTGCAGCGATTCGGGCAGGATGTCGGGCGTGTTCGGCCAGGCGTTCGGCCGGAAGTAATCGCGCCCGGGACCGTGCGCGAGCTCGGTGAAGTACTCGGTCAGTTCCTGCTTCGTGTTGCGCCAGGCGAAGTAGGTGTACGACTGCGTGAAGCCGAGCTTGGCCAGCCGGTGCATGACCTTCGGCCGGGTGAACGCTTCGGACAGGAAGATCACGTCGGGATGCTCGCGGCGGATCTCGGCGATCGTCCACTCCCAGAACGCGAACGGCTTCGTGTGCGGGTTGTCGACGCGAAAGATCCTGACCCCCTTGCCGATCCAGAAGTCGAAGACGCTCTTCAGTTCGCGCCACAGCGCCTGCCAGTCGTCGTTCTCGAAGTCGAACGGATAGATGTCCTGGTACTTCTTCGGCGGGTTCTCCGCGTACTGCACGCTGCCGTCGGGACGCCAGCGAAACCACTGCGGGTGTTCGCGCACGTACGGGTGGTCGGGCGCGCATTGGAACGCGACGTCGAGCGCGATCTCCATGCCGAGCGCGCGCGCCCGTTCGACCAGCGCACGGAAATCGTCGAAGCCGCCGAGCTGCGGGTGGATCGCCTTGTGGCCGCCTTCGCTCGCACCGATCGCCCACGGGCTGCCGACGTCTTCGGGTCCGGCCGCCAGGGTGTTGTTGCGCCCCTTGCGGCGTTCGCGGCCGATCGGATGGATCGGCGGCAGGTAGACGACGTCGAAGCCGAGCTCGGCCACGTAGTCGAGCCGCTCGGCACAATCGGCGAGCGTGCCGTGCGCGCCCGGCTCCGAGGCCGTCGAGCGCGGGAACAGCTCGTACCAGGACGAAAACCGCGCGCGCTCGCGATCGACCTGCAACGGCAGTTCGACCGGCCAGCGCACCTCGTGGCGACGATCCGGATAGCGGCGCGCGAGCTGCGCGCGGGCCTCGTCGAGCGCGAGCGCACGCAGGGCCGCGGCGGCGTCGGACGCGCGGCCGCCGGCCCGGTCGGCGTCGCCGGGCACGGTGCCGGCCGCCGGATCGTCGCCGGCCAGCGCCTGCGCCTCGAGTTCGCGACCCCAGGCCGCCAGCAGGTCCCGATCGGCGCCCGAAGCGCGCGCCGCCGTTTCGGCGATCAGCGCCGCTCCGACACGCGCCGCCTGCCGGAGGTCGGCCAGGTCGTCGCGTCGCGCGAATTCCTGGCGCCAGGTCACGAAATGATCGACCCAGGCGACGACCTCGTACCGGTAGCGCCCCGGCGCATCGGCAGCGAACTGCGCACGCCAGCGGTCGTTGCCCAGCGCGGCCATCTCGACTTCGGTCCATTGCTGCACGGCGTCCGGCCGCCAGCGAAGCAGCACGCGGATCGAGTCGTGCCCGTCGGTGAAGCAGTCGGCGTCGACGACCAGCGGCTCGCCGACGACCCGCTTGACGGCGAAACGCCCCCCGTCGACCGCCGGCATCACGCGGTCGACGACGGCGCGCTTCGGCCCGATGTCGCCGGGGTCGGAGGCCGCCGGGGCATCGGATACGACGGATGCGGCCGGCGCAGCCGCCACCGGCGCGCCCGATGCCGATGTTGCGAGGGGCGCCGTTTCGACGGGCGCCGTGCTTGCGGCTCCCGTGTCGACGGCCGCCGTGTACGCGGCTGTCGTGCCTGCACCCACCGCGCCAGCGGCCGCCGCATCGCCGACCGCCGGCTCGGCGGTCCGGGCCGCCTTCCCTTGTCTGCCTCGAACGCGCCTCGTGGTGGGGTCCGCCGCTTCGCCGGCCGGCGCGCCCGCGTCGGCGCTGCGCTTGCGCGCAGGCCGTGCGCGCTGCTCAGTCATTGCCGGGCTCCTTGAAGATCACTGTCGCCAGCGGCGGCAGGGTCAGGGTCAGCGACTGCGGCTGGCCGTGCATCGGAATCGGCACGGCATCGACGCCGCCGAAGTTGCCCCAGCCGGCGCCGCCGTAGAGCTTCGCGTCGCTGTTCAGGATTTCGGTCCAGTGCCCGGCGCATGGCACGCCGAGTGCATAGTTGCTGCGCGGCACCGGCGTGAAGTTGCAGGCCACGAGCAGGGCCGGACCGTCGCGCGGCTTGCGCAGGAACGCGATCACGCTGTGCTGCGCGTCGCTGCAATCGACCCACTCGAAGCCGGACTCGACGAAGTCCTGCTGGTGCAGCGCCGGCTCCTGCCGGTAGGCGCGGTTCAGGTCGGCGACCCAGCGGCGCAGGCCGCCATGCGCACCCTCGGAAGACACCGGCCAGTCGAGCTCGCCCTCGTGCGCCCATTCGGCCCGCTGGCCGAACTCGCAGCCCATGAACAGCAACTTCTTGCCCGGATGCCCCCACATGTAGCCGTACAGCGCACGCAGGTTCGCGAACTTCTGCCAGTCGTCGCCGGGCATCTTGCCGAGCAGCGAGCCCTTGCCGTGAACGACCTCGTCGTGCGACAGCGCGAGCACGAAGTTCTCGGTGAACGCATACCAGAGCGAGAAGGTCAGCCGCCCCTGATGGTGGCTGCGATGCACGGGTTCCTCGCGCAGGTAGGCGAGCGTGTCGTGCATCCAGCCCATGTTCCATTTCATGCCGAAACCGAGCCCGCCGAGCCAGGTCGGCCGCGAAACCATCGGCCAGGCCGTCGATTCCTCGGCGATCGTCATCGCGTCGGGGTACTCGCGGTAGACCGATTCGTTGAGCATCCGGAGGAACGCGACGGCCTCGAGGTTCTCGTGCCCGCCATGCCGGTTCGGAATCCATTCCCCGGGCTTGCGCGCGTAGTCGAGGTAGAGCATCGACGCGACCGCATCGACGCGCAGGCCGTCGACGTGGTAGCGATCGAGCCAGAACAGCGCCGACGACAGCAGAAAGGCCGCGACTTCGTGCCGCCCGTAGTTGAAGATGCTCGAATGCCATTCCGGGTGGAAGCCCTGGCGCGGATCCGCGTGTTCGTAGAGGAAGCTGCCGTCGAAGCGGCCCAGCCCGTGCGGGTCGTCGGGAAAATGCGATGGCACCCAGTCGAGAATTACCCCGATGCCGGCCCGGTGCAGCCGGTCGACCAGGTACATGAAATCCTGCGGCGATCCGTATCGCGAACTCGGCGCGAAGTATCCGGTCGTCTGGTAGCCCCAGGACCCGTAGAACGGGTGCTCGGTCACCGGCATCAGCTCGACGTGCGTGAAGCCGGTTTCGTGCAGGTACGGCACCAGCGCGTCGGCGAGCGCGCGATACCCGAGGAAACCGCCGTCTTCGGTCCGGCGCCACGAGCCGACATGCAGCTCGTAGATCGCGATCGGCGCGTCGAGCGCATTGCGCTGGCGTCGCGCCTGCATCCAGTCGTCGTCGCCCCATTCGTAGTCGAGGCGGTGGATCCGCGAAGCCGTGAGCGGCGGCGTCTCGGACAGGAACGCGAACGGATCGGCCTTGTCCGGCACCGTCGCGCCGTCGCGCGAAACGATCCTGTACTTGTATGCATGGCCGACGCGGGCCGAATTCACGTCGGCTTCCCAGATGCCGGAGCCGTCGGCACGGGGCTGCAGCCGGTCGGCACCGGCGTTCCAGCCGTTCCAGTCGCCGATCACCGACACTTCGGAGGCATTCGGCGCCCAGACGGCGAAGCGTGCGCCGCCCTCGCGGCCGGGATCGACGTGGCAGCCCAGGTGCTCGTAGAGACGGGCGTGGGTGCCCTCGCGGAACAGGTAGATATCGTGATCGGACAGCACGGAGTCGTCGTCGGCCGGCGGAGGAGTCGAAGGACAGCGGACAGCAGTGCGCCGGGCTGCAAGGCCCGTGCCTGCCGCAGCCGTCGATCGGCCCCCGCCTGCGGGGCGAACGCCGCCGACGATTCCGGCCCGCCGGTAAACTGCGCGGGAATCCGAAGAAATTTCAGGGAGCGGGACCTTGTCCGACACGAACGAATACGGCCGCTTCGGCAGCGGTAAACCGGTACGCAGGATCGAAGACGCGAGCCTCGTCAGCGGCCGCGGCGCCTTCGTCGACGACTTCGACCTCGACGGCCAGGCCGTGCTCTGTTTCCTGCGCTCGCCGCACGC
>JAAZBL010000173.1 GCA_012513825.1 Limnobacter sp.
CTCGAGAACGAACTCGACATCGTCGAGGGCATGCAGTTCGACCGCGGCTACCTGTCGCCGTACTTCATCAACAACCCGGACAAGCAGGTCGCGATCCTCGAAGAGCCGTACGTGCTGCTGCACGACAAGAAGATCAGCAACATCCGCGAGCTGCTGCCGGTGCTCGAGCAGGTGGCCAAGGCCGGCAAGCCGCTGCTGATCATCGCCGAGGAAGTCGAAGGCGAAGCGCTGGCCACGCTGGTGGTCAACAACATCCGCGGCATCCTGAAGACCGTCGCGGTCAAGGCACCGGGCTTCGGCGACCGCCGCAAGGCGATGCTCGAGGACATGGCCGTGCTGACCGGCGGCACCGTGATCTCGGAAGAGACCGGCATGTCGCTCGAGAAGACCACGCTGGCCGAGCTGGGCCGCGCCAAGCGCGTCGAAGTCGGCAAGGAGAACACCACGCTGATCGACGGCGCCGGTGAGACCAAGGCCATCGAGGCGCGCGTGAAGGCGATCCGCGCCCAGATCGAGGAAGCGACCAGCGACTACGACCGCGAGAAGCTGCAGGAGCGTGTCGCCAAGCTGGCGGGCGGTGTTGCCGTCATCCGCGTCGGTGCCGCCACCGAAGTCGAGATGAAGGAGAAGAAGGCCCGCGTCGAAGACGCGCTGCACGCCACGCGCGCGGCCGTCGAGGAAGGCATCGTCGCCGGCGGCGGCGTTGCGCTGCTGCGTGCCCGCGCCGCGATCAACGTCAAGGGCGACAACAGCGACCAGGAAGCCGGCATCCGGATCGTCCTGCGCGCCGTCGAAGAGCCGCTGCGCCAGATCGTCGCCAACGCCGGCGACGAGCCGAGCGTCATCGTTGCCAAGGTCCTCGAGGGCACCGGCAACTACGGCTACAACGCGGCCAACGGCGAATACGGCGATCTGCTCGACATGGGCGTCGTCGACCCGACCAAGGTCACGCGCACCGCGCTGCAGAACGCCGCATCGGTCGCCAGCCTGATGTTGACCACCGACGCGATGGTCGCCGAGGCGCCCGAAGACAAGCCGGCCGGCGGCATGCCCGGCGGCATGGGCGGCATGGGTGGCATGGGCGGCATGGGCATGGACATGTAAGTCCGCGCCCGTCGGACCGGTGGCCGACCTGTCCGGCGACCGGCCGGCGCGCCGGCGCCCGCCCGGGCGCATCGATACGAAAAGGGCCCGCTTTTGCGGGCCCTTTCTTTCCTGGACGCTCCCTCGGTCGAGCGGAACGCCCGGCTGCCGGCTCGCTTGCCGGCGCGGACGAACGACTCGGCGGGTGGCCGAGCCGTTCGAATCGCGGTCAGCCTTGCAGTTCCCCGACGTAGATTTCGACGCGGCGGTTCTTCGCGCGTCCGGCGGCCGTCGCGTTGTCGGCGATCGGCTCGCGCGAGCCACGGCCGTCGATCGCGATCCGGTTCGGATTGACGCCGCGGTCGGCCAGGAACTGGCGCGTGCTGGCCGCGCGGTTCACCGACAGCGGGTCGTTGATCGCGTCGTTGCCGGTGCTGTCGGTATGGCCGATGATCCGCACCGTCGCGGCCGGGTTCGCATGCAGCGTCTCGGCGAAGCGCTCGAGGATCGGCCGGAATTGCGGCGTGATCGTTGCGCTGTTGGTGGCGAACGAGATGTCGCTCGGCACGTCGAGCTTCAACTGGTTGTCGGCGGTCTGCGAAACGGTGACGCCGGTGCCGGCCGTGGCCTGCTGCATCGCCTGCCGCTGCTGCTCCATCCGGTTCGACCAGACGTAGGTGCCGATCCCGCCGGCGGCGGCGCCGAGCACCGCCATGTTGCGCGTGGCCGTCCCGCTGCCGCCGATCGCGCTGCCGAGCGCGGCGCCGGCCACCGCACCCAGGCCGGTGCCGACCGCGGTGCGCTGCTGGGTTTCGCTCATGTTCGCGCAGCCGGCGGCGGCGAAGGCGGCGACCGTCAGGACTGCCAGGGTTTTTTTCGTCATTGCAACTCCTCGAGGCGGAAGGTGGACCGCCGCGCAAGCGGCGACAGCGGCCCGATCAAGGGAAATTGGGCACCGCCTATCGTAACGGACGCGCGAGCGGCAATGGGCTCGACCCGGGCGCCACCCGCGCTGGCCGACGAACGGCGGACGGCGACGGACGTCTGCCTCAATCGAGGACGGCCCCCGGCCGGCCGCTGTCGACGACGAACCGGGCCCGGGTCGCGATCGCCGGATCCGGCCGCCTGACGTCGTCGACCGTACGCAGCGTCGTCGTGCAGAGGTCCGGCTTCAGTTCGACGACGACGTAGCCGCGGTGCTCGCTCTCGGCCAGGTGCACGTGAGCGTGCTCGCTCCGCGCGCGATCGTGGTGAACCTGCGCAGGTCCCTGCGACGTGATCGAGGTCGCGCAGAACTCGGTCGCGACGGTTTCCGAGCGGGCGTCGTCGAAATCGGCCTTCACGTCGCAGACCCAGTTCGCGTGAACGTCGCCGCCGAGCACCAGCGGATTCGCCAGCCGATGCGCGCGCATCGAATCGATCAGCCGCCGGCGCGCGGCCGGGTAGGCGCTCCATCCGTCGGTCCGCACGAGCGTGCCGGACTCCGAGCGAGCCGTCAGCTGCGAGAACAGCGTCTGCTGGCCGATCAGGTTCCAGCGCGCGGCGGATTCCGAAAAGCAGCGATCGAGCCAGCGCTCCTGCGCGCTTCCCAGCATCGAGCGACGGGGATCGAACAATTCGGGACAGCGTTCGACGGCCACGATGTTCCCGCCGCCGCGGCGCGGCTTCGGGCAGGCCTGCGGCGTTCGGTACTGGCGGCTGTCGAGCACGAACAGCTCGGCCAGCCGGCCGAAGCGGTGTCGACCGTGGATCCGCATCGCGGCGCCGTCGGGCAGCGCCGCGGCACGCAGCGGCATGTGCTCGAAGTACGCACGGTAGGCCGCCGCGCGGCGCACGAGAAAACGCGGATCCAGGTCTTCGGAGCGATCGCCGGCATAGTCGTTGTCGACCTCGTGGTCGTCCCAGGTCACGATCCATGGGGCTGCCGCGTGCATCCGCTGCAGGTCCGCGTCGCCGCGATATTGCGCATGCCGGATCCGGTAGTCGCCCAGCGTCTTCGGCTCGGCGCCCCGGTGCGCTCGAACCGGATCGCGGCCCCAGCTGCTTTCGTAGATGTAGTCGCCGACGAACAGGACCAGGTCGAGGTCCTCGTCGGCCATGTGCCGGTAGGCGCCGAAGTAGCCCTGCTCGTACTGCTGGCACGAGGCGACGGCAAGCCGCAGGCGCGGCGACAGCACGTCGGGCGCCGGCGCGGTCCGTGCGCGGCCGACGGGGCTCGACGCCTGGTGCGCCCCGTCGCCGGCGAAGAAGCGATAGTGGTACCAGCGCCCCGGCGCGAGCCCACGCACTTCGACCCGCAGGCTGTGCGCGAGCTCCGGGTGCGCGACCGCCCGGCCGCCGGCGACGATGCGCGAAAAGCCTTCGTCCGCCGCGACCTCCCAGCGAAGCTCGTACGGGACCGGCGGCAGGCCGCCGTCGGCGCGGGCGGGGTCCGGCACGAGACGGGTCCAGATCACGAAGCCGTCGGGCTCGGGAGCACCGCTGGCTACGCCCAGCGAGAACGGATCGGCATCGAACCGCGCCGGCTGCGTTGCCGCGCCGGCGGCCCGGGCCAGGCTCGCGGCCAGCGACGCAGCAGCCAGCCGCATCGCGCCGGCCAGCAGGTCCCGGCGCCCTGCGTCGCGCGCCCCGGTGCCGGTATCGCGGGCGGCGCCGCGCGGCTGCGGCCCCGGCGGGATCGGCAATGGATTCGAGCTGGCCATGCGCATGGAAACCGGAGTCGGTGAAATGCCCGCCGGACCGATGCGGATCCCGTCGGCGCGCTCGCCGGAGGCGGCTCCGATTACGTCGTGGGCTGATCGATTCTACGGTCGGAACCGCGCAGCCGGGCCGGTGCCGGCCAGGTCCTTCGGCCGAAGCCGATGGCCTAGGAGGCTGTTCACTCACGACGATCGTCGTGAACAGGCCCAAGCTCAGCGCACGGACCGCGCCGGCAGCAGCACCGACCCGATCGCGATCAGCAGGCAGCCGAGCGCGACCCAGTCCTGCCAGGCGAGCCGCTCGCCGAGGATCACGACGCCCGAGAACACGCCGATGACCGGGATCAGCATCACCGACAGCCCGCTCGCGACCGGCGGCAGGATCGTCGCCAGCCGGAACCAGACGAGCTGCGCGAAACCGAAGATCAGCACCGCGTTGTAGGCGATCGCCGCCCAAGCCGGCGACGACGGCCAGCCGATCTGCTCGCGCTCGAAGACCAGCGCGAGTCCTCCGCACAGCACCAGCGAGATCGCCAGCGACCAGAACGTGATCACGAGCACCGGCGTGGCCTGCCGGCGGCGCCGCATCCGATGCGTGCCGTAAGCCCAGATCGCGGCGGCGATCAGCATCAGCACCGTGCCGAGCGGACTCCCGGTGATCGCGCCGATCTCGCTGGCGAGCAGCAGCAGCACGCCGCAGGCGGCCCCGGCCACGCCGAACCACAGCCGCCGCGACGGATGTTCGCCGAACAGCAGGATGGCGATCACGGCGCTCCAGATCGGCATCGTGTAGCCGAGGATCGCGGCGCGCCCGGACGACAGCAGTTTCACGCCGTACATGACGAGCACGTACCAGATCGCCATGTTCGTCAGCGCGAGCACCAGCAGCTCGCCCCAGTCGCGTCGCGATACGCGCAGCGACAATCCGCTGGCCTTCGCCAGCAGCGCGAGCACCGGCAGCCCGAAGACCATCGACGACGCGCGGAAGCTCAACGGCGGCATCTGCTGGACGCCGATCTTCATGACCGGCCAGTTCAGGCCCCAGAACAGCGTCAGCAGGGCGAGCAATGCCAGGTCGCGCGGGGCGAGTCGGATCGAATGTGTCATGGCGGAGGAGACGCGAGTTCGCGCTCGACGCCCCCGGATAGAATCCGCAGGATTATCGGCCCGGGAGCACGTTCGGTGAGTTTCGTTTTATCGCTCGAAGCTGCCTGGCAGCGATCGCAGTCGCTGCTGTGCGTCGGGCTGGACCCGGATCCGGCGCGAATGCCGGCCTCGATCGGCGATTCGCCGGACGGCGGCGAAGCCGTGCTGCGCTTCTGTCGCGGCATCGTCGATGCCACCGCGCGCTGGGCCTGCGCGTTCAAGCCGCAGATCGCCTATTTCGCCGCCGTCCGCGCCGAAGCCCAGCTCGAAGCGCTGATCGACTACGTGCATGATGCGCATCCCGGGATCCCGGTCGTGCTCGACGCAAAGCGCGGCGACATCGGCGCCACGGCCGAGCAGTACGCGATCGAGGCCTTCGAGCGCTACGGCGCCGACGCGGTGACCGTCAATCCGTTCATGGGTTTCGACTCGATCGAGCCGTACCTGCGCGGACGCCAGCGCGGCGTCTTCGTGTTGTGCCGCACGTCGAACCCAGGCGGCAGCGACCTGCAGGCGCTCGACGTCGGCGGCGAGCTGCTCTACGAACGCGTGGCGCGGCTGGCCGCCGGGCCGTGGAACACGAACGGCCAGCTCGGCCTGGTCGTCGGCGCGACCTTCCCGGACGAGCTCGCGCGCGTGCGCGCACTGGTCGGCGAGATGCCGCTGCTGGTGCCCGGGATCGGTGCGCAGGGTGGAGACATCGAGAAAACCGTGCGCGCCGGCGCGACCGCCGGCGGACGCGGGATGCTGGTCAACTCGTCGCGAGCGATCCTCTACGCAAGCCCGGGTGCGGACTGGGCCGAAGCGGCGGCGGCGGCGGCGCGCGAGACGCGCGATGCGCTGAGGGCCGCGGCTGTGCGGCACCGGATCGGGCCGACGGGGGGTGGGAAATCTGGTGGAGATGGGGAGACTTGAACTCCCGACCTTGCGATTATGAGTCGCACGCTCTAACCAGCTGAGCTACATCTCCAGCATGTCACCGGGCCGCTCGGCCCCTCAGCGCCGCGAGGCGAGAACGGGTGCCGAGGAAACCGGAGAGAATAATCCGATCCGGGCCTGCCTGTCAAAGGAAAAGCGCATACGCGACGTCCAATCCGAGTGCGACGCCTCCCCGGAGCCGGGCCGCCGTCCGCGCTAGCGGTAGCTCCGGTAGACGCTTGACGTACCGTCGGCCTGCACCAGCAGCACGTCGTACGGATGCTGCCGTCCGCCGTAGGCCGGGCCGTCCATCCCCGGCGAGCCGATCGGCATGCCCGGCACCGCCAGGCCCACCGCTTCCGGCCGTTCCTCGAGCAGTCGACGGACTTCGCTTGCCGGCACATGCCCTTCGATCGCATAGCCGTCGACGAGCGCGGTATGGCAGGAACCGAACTTCTGCGCGATGCCGAGCCGCGCCCGCGCCGCCGCATTGCCGCTGTCGTCGACGTCGACGCGAAAACCGTTCGCTTCCATGTGCGCGATCCAGTCCTTGCAGCAGCCGCAGGTCGGGCTCTTCCAGACTTCGACCAGCGGGCCCGACCGGCCCGAACGGAATTGCGCGACCGCGATGCCCGGTGCGGCAACGGCTACGACGCAGGCGATCAGTGCGCGGCGTCGGCCGGCCGTCCGGCCTGCAGGCGCCAGCCCGGAGATCTTTGCGGAGGACGGGATTCTCGGTTTCATCGATTGCTCCTGTGGGCCCGGGAGCCGCGCGTAGCGGAGTGCCGGGCATTCGGAGCGATTATCCCACCCCGCTGCGCTTCCTTTCGGGACGCGGGTCGCCGATCGCGGCGGTCGGGCCGGCCTGCACGCTCGTCAGCCGGGCCTGTCCGCAACGCGGCTTCGCGCCGATGATCGTTTGCGATCGACCCCGCGACCGACGCGTCCGCAACCCGACATGTCCGATACCGGCATGTCCGTTACCGGCACGTCCGTTACCGGCACGTCCGTTACCGGCACGTCCGTTACCGGCATGTCCGCAATCGGCGTCCGCGACCGGCACGTCGCCTGTCGCAATACGCGCCCGGAGACAGTTCGAATGAATCAGCCCGCCCCTGCCGGCGCCCGAGCTCGCGCCGCCGGCCCTCGACTCGCCGCCCTCGCGACCGCCGCAGCGATCGCGTTCGGCACGCTGGCCTCGCTGGCCACCCCGGCGGCCGCGCTGGCCCAGGCGCTGCGCTCGATCCCGGCCAGCGCGGTGCCCGGCAAGCTCGAGCCGAAGGCCTTTCCCGAGGCGCTGCTCGACGGGCGCCCGGTCCGGCTTTCGGCCGGGGCGCGAATCCACGACCGCGACAATCGGATCGTGCTGCCGGCGAGCCTGGCCGGTGCGCGCCTGAAGGTCCTTTACGCGAGAGATTTCAACGGCCAGATCGACCGGGTCTGGCTGCCGAGCGAGGCCGAATTCGCCGCGGCCAATGCCCGGCGCCGCTAGCGCGGCCGCCCAGGCCCCGGTCGTCGCGAGCCCGCCTCTTATAATTGCCGGTTGTCCGGCCCGCCGTTCGCCGGAGCATCAAAGGCGCATTCGTGACCCGCAAGCTGTACATCAAGACCTTCGGCTGCCAGATGAACGAGTACGACTCGGACCGGATGGCCGACGTGCTCGCCGAGGCCGAAGGCGTCGAACCGGTCCAGGATCCGGCGCAGGCCGACATCATCCTGTTCAACACCTGTTCGGTGCGCGAGAAGGCGCAGGAGAAGGTGTTCTCCGATCTCGGCCGGGTCCGCGCGCTGAAACGCGAGCGCCCGGAGCTGATCATCGGCGTCGGCGGATGCGTCGCCAGCCAGGAAGGACAGGCGATCGTCGAGCGGGCACCCTACGTCGACGTCGTGTTCGGGCCGCAGACGCTGCATCGCCTGCCCGAACTGATCGCGCGCCGCCGCGAACTGGGCCGCCCGCAGGTCGACATCAGTTTTCCCGAGATCGAGAAGTTCGACAAGCTGCCGCCGGCACGCGTCGACGGCCACACGGCCTTCGTCTCGATCATGGAAGGCTGCTCGAAGTACTGCAGTTTCTGCGTCGTCCCGTACACGCGCGGCGAGGAGATGTCGCGGCCCTTCGACGACGTGCTGACCGAAGTCGCCGGGCTTGCCGAGCAGGGCGTGCGCGAGGTCACGCTGCTCGGGCAGAACGTGAACGCGTATCTCGGTCCGATGGAAGACGGCGAGATCGCCGACTTCGCGCTGCTGCTCGAATACGTGGCCGAGATCCCCGGGATCGAGCGCATCCGCTACACGACCTCGCATCCGAAGGAGTTCGGCCAGCGCCTGATCGATACCTACCGGCGTGTGCCGAAGCTCGTCAGCCACGTGCACCTGCCGGTGCAGTCGGGCTCCGACCGCGTGCTTGCCGCGATGAAGCGCGGCTACACGGCGCTCGAATACAAGTCGATCGTGCGCCGACTGCGTGCGGCGCGCCCGGACATCAGCCTGTCGACCGACTTCATCGTCGGCTTTCCCGGAGAGACCGACGAAGACTTTGCGCGCACGATGAAGCTGGTCGACGACGTCGGTTTCGATTCTTCGTTCTCGTTCGTCTACAGTCCGCGGCCGGGCACGCCGGCCGCCGACCTGCCCGACGACACGCCGCAGGCACTCAAGCTCGAGCGGCTGCAGACGCTGCAGGCGGCGATCGAGGCGAACGCGGCGCGCATCAGCGAACGCATGGTCGGCACCGTGCAGCGCGTGCTGGTCGACGGCCGGGCGCGCAAGAACGCGGCGGAACTGTCCGGGCGCACCGACAACAATCGCGTCGTCAACTTCGCCGGTCCCGATCGCCTGCTCGGCCATTTCGTCGACGTACGGATCATCTCCGCCCTGCCCCACTCGCTGCGCGGCGAAGTCGTCGTCGCCGACGCATGAAGGCAAGCCTCGGCAGCGTCGTCCTGGGCCTGTGCATCGCCGCCGGTACCTCGGTCGCCACGCGACCTGCGCTCGCGCAGTCGCCGGCGGCCGGTGCGGTCGGGCTGCCTGCCTCGTCGACGTCGGCGCCGAACGCCGGGGCGCCGCGATCCGATGGCCGGGGCGCCGACGATCGCGACACGGCCGGACGGTCCGCTGACGCCCGCACGACCGGCGGGATCGCCTCGAACCGCGCCGCGCCGGACCCGGACGCCGAGCTGATGCGGGAGGCCGAGCGACTGCTCGCGACCGGTCGGGCCGACGAGGCCTGGCGGATGCTGGAAGCCGAGTCGGCCCGCTTCGCCGGCCACCCCGACTTCGACTATCTGCTGGGGCTGGCCGCGATCGACTCCGGACGCCCCGGACAGGCGATCTTCGCGCTCGAACGCGTGCTGATCGCGCGCCCGGGCTTCCTGCCGGCGCGCGCCGAGATCGCCCGCGCGTTCTACATGGTCCGCGAATACGAGAACGCGCGCCGCGAGTTCACCTCGGTGGCCGCGCAGCGGATCCCCGAACAGGCGCGCCAGACGATCGGCCGCTATCTCGACGCGATCCAGCGCGGCGGCGGCGCACGCGCGCGCTTCTCGATGTACGTCGAAGTCGAAGGCGGCTTCGACTCCAACGCGAACTTCGGCAGCCGCAGCGGCGACTGGCTGCTCGCCGACGGCACCGCGGTCACGCCGCTGCCGGTGTCGCGGCCGCGTCCGAGCGGACTGCTCGGGGCGGCTCTCGGAATGTCGGCGTCGGGCCCGGTGTCCGAGCGTGTCGAGTGGCTGATCGGTGCACGCGCAGCGGCGCAGCTCTATCCGAACACGCCCGATTTCACGCAGTTGCAGGCCGACCTGTCGGGCGGGCTCAGCTTTCGCGAAGGCTGTCATCGCTATACGGCGCTGGCGCTGCTGCAGCACCTGCAACTGGACGGCGGCGCGTTTCGCAACGCCACCGGCGGCGCGCTGCAATGGCAGTGCGAGTTCGACTCGCGCACGCTGGTCGGCGCGTCGGCCCAGGCTTACCGCTTCGACTTCCCGGGCGCCGACCTGCGCGACGCCAGGCGCGCCGCGCTCGGGCTGAACGCGGCCCGTGTGCTCGACACGCCGCGCCGGCCGATCGTGGTCGGCGCGGCGACCTTCGGCCGCGAGGATTCGCGCACCGGCTTCGACTCGCTGTCGCACGACTTCCTGAACCTGCGCGCCGGCATCGTCGCCCGCATCGCGCCGAAGTGGCAGGCCTCGGTCAGTGTCGGCTGGGAGCGGCGCGAATTCGACGAAGCCGAACCTCTGTTCGGCGTGGTGCGCGAGGACCGGCAAACCGAGTTGCGCGTCGAGCTGGAGCGACAGATCGGCGAAAACACTTCGCTGATTCCCCAAATAGTTCACACACGCAACGAATCGACACTGGCGCCGAACGACTTTCGACGCATGCTGGCAGTGGTACAGATCCGTCATCGATTCTGATCGAACCATGGAACGCGCCGACGCCAGCATCGTGGTCCTCGCCGCGCGCGCCAACCCCGGTTGGCGCATGCGCGCCGCGCGCCTCGTCGTCCGCCTGGTGCCGATGCTGGTCGCCGGCTGGATCGGCCTGGCCGGCTCCGCGGCGCTCGCGGCCGATGCCATCGTGCTGTCCGTCGCCGGAACGGCGACCGCCGAAGGCGCGCCGGCCGCCCCGGGCCTGCGGGCCCTTCGCAACGGCTCCGAACTGTTCGAAGGCGACGTCGTACGCACAGGCGACGATGGACGGGTGCAGTTCCGCTTCACCGACGGCGGCCTCGTCTCGCTGCAACCGCGCACCGAGTTCCGGATCGACGAATACCGGCACGGCGGCGCCAGCCAGCGCAGCTTCTTCTCGCTGCTGCGCGGTGCGCTGCGCACCGCGACCGGCGCGATCGGCAGGCGCGACCGCGACGACTACCGCCTGCGCACCCCGACCGCGACCGTCGGGATCCGCGGAACCGAGTTCCTTGCCGAAGAAACGGTCTGCGATCCGCGCTGCGCTCCGGGCCCCACCGCAGGCTTGCGGATCTCGGTGACCCAGGGCCGCATCGCGGTGACCACCGGCGCCGGCAGCATCGAGGTCGGCCAGGGGCAATCGGCGGTCGTCGACGGACCCGACGCGCTCCCGCGCCTGACGGCGGCCGGACCGATCCTGGCACCGCGCGCGCTGGCCCACGCCGGGCAATCGCCGGGAACGGGCAACGGCGGCGGTCGTTCGCCGGCCGTAGCCCCGACCGCGGATTCGTCGGCGCCGATTCCCGGCACGCCCGACGCGACGGCGTCCGGCGCCGCAGCCGCCGGTGCGACGGATTCGGTCGGCGGGCAGACGCCCGGATCGCCGTTCAGGCTGGCCGGGCGCGAGCCTTCGGAGGCCGGCGTCGAACCGACGACGACGGCGGCGGGAAAGGCGTCGACGGCGGCGGGAACGGCGTCGCCGAAGACGCTGCAAGGCGCGCCGGCCGACGGCGACTGGCCGGCGGATCGAGCGCAACCGATCACCGTCGCCCTCGTCCCGACGGTGCCCGGACTGCCGCTTGCGCCGCCCTCGGCCGGCGACGCGGTCTCGCCGAACAACGAACGAGGGCCGGACGGCGAACTGAGCGCAGTGACCGATGCGCTGGCCGACGACCCTGGCTCGGGCGGCCCCGGCCCTGGCGACCCCGGCCCCGGCGATCCCGACCCCGGCGATCCCGACCCTGGCGACCCCGGCCCTGGCGACCCCGGCCCCGGCGATCCCGGCCCCGGCGATCCCGGCCCTGGCGACCCCGGCCCCGGC
>JAAZBL010000174.1 GCA_012513825.1 Limnobacter sp.
AGGCCGACGCCGCCCTGCAGTCGCGGCGTCGGCGGTCACCATACGAACGATGGCGAGGGAGCAACGATGAGATCCTTCCACGAGACCCGCGCCGGCCGCCTCGCGGCCGCCGGTGCCCTGGCCCTGGTGTTGCTGTCGGGCGGCTGCGAGTCGGTGCAGACGACCTCGGCCGGTGCCGTCGGGATCGAGCGGACACAACGGATGTCCCCGCTGGTCGCCGAGGCCGACCTGCGCAAGCAGGCCGCGGCCAGTTACCAGCAGATCCTGACGAAGGAACGCCAGCAGGGTGCGCTGAACACCGACGTGGCGCTGACCAAGCGGGTGCGCGCGATCACGGCGCGGCTGATCCCGGCGGCCGGGGCCTTTCGCCCGGAGGCCACGAACTGGAACTGGGAAGTCAACGTCATCCGCTCCGACCAGATGAACGCCTGGTGCATGCCGGGCGGAAAGATCGCCGTCTACAGCGGGCTGATCACGAAGCTGAACCTGACCGACGACGAGATCGCCGCGATCATCGGCCACGAGATCGCGCACGCGCTGCGCGAGCACGCGCGCGAGCGCGCCTCCGAGCAGCTCGGTGCGCAGGTGCTGGTCAGCGGCGCGGTCATGGCGATCGGCGGCGGGCAGGCCTCGGCAGACCTTGGCAACCTGTTCTACAAGAGCTTCTTCGGCCTGCCGAACAGCCGGCTGCACGAAACCGAGGCCGACCGGATCGGCGTCGAGCTGGCTGCGCGCGCCGGCTACGATCCCCGCGCCGCGATCTCGTTGTGGCGCAAGATGGGCTCGCAGGGCGGCGCTTCGGGGCCCGAGTTCCTCAGCACGCATCCGTCGCCGGCGACGCGGCTGGCCGATCTCGAGGTCTACTCGGAACGGGTGATGCCGCTCTACGAACAGGCGCGTCGCGGGCGCTGACAGCCGGGCTCGCGAGCAGGCCCGGGTTTTGCTGCATTGCAACAGGGTCTTGCCGGGTCGAGAAGACCCGCGTGGCATAATCGACGATCGGCCCCGGCGCCCGTCGACGGGGCGGCCTTTTCCCGTTTTCAGGCTTCTTCTTTCATGTCGCTCGCGCCACGCACGCTCTACGACAAGCTGTGGGACGCCCACGTCATCCGCCAGGACGACGACGGTACCGCGCTGCTCTACATCGACCGCCACCTGGTGCACGAGGTGACCAGTCCGCAGGCCTTCGAGGGCCTGAAACTGGCCGACCGCAAGCCGTGGCGCACTTCGGCGAACCTGGCCGTCGTCGATCACAACGTGCCGACGACCGACCGTTCGCAGGGGATCGCCGACCCGATCTCGCGGCTGCAGGTCGAGACGCTCGACGACAACGCGCGCGACTTCGGCATCACTTATTTCGACATCGACGACCGGCGCCAGGGCATCGTCCACGTGATCGGTCCGGAGCAGGGCGCCACGCTGCCCGGCATGACCGTCGTCTGCGGCGACTCGCATACCAGCACGCACGGCGCCTTCGCCTGCCTGGCATTCGGCATCGGCACCTCCGAGGTCGAGCACGTGCTGGCCACGCAGACGCTGTCGGCCAAGAAGATGAAGAACATGCTGGTGCAGGTCGACGGTGCCTTGCCGCGCGGCGTGACCGCAAAGGACGTCGTGCTGGCCGTCATCGGACGCATCGGCACGGCGGGCGGCACCGGCTATGCGATCGAGTTCGGCGGATCCACGATCCGCTCGCTGTCGATGGAAGGCCGGATGACGGTCTGCAACATGGCGATCGAGGCCGGCGCGCGTTCGGGCATGGTCGCCGTCGACGACGTCACGCTGCGGTACCTGAAAGGGCGTCCGCTGGCGCCCGCCGGGGCCGACTGGGACCGCGCGGTCTCGTTCTGGCGCGAGCTGCGTTCCGACGAGGGCGCGCGCTTCGATCTCGTCGTGCGCATCGACGCGACCGAATTGCGTCCGCAAGTGAGCTGGGGCACCTCGCCCGAGATGGTCGTGCCGGTCGACGAGCGCGTGCCCGATCCGGACAAGGAAAAGGATCCGGTTCGCCGCGAAGGCATGGAGCGCGCGCTTCAGTACATGGGGCTGAAGCCGAACACGGCGATCCAGGACATCCGGATCGACAAGGTCTTCATCGGCTCGTGCACGAACTCGCGGATCGAGGACCTGCGCGAGGCGGCCGCGGTCGTGCGCGGCAAGCAGAAGGCCTCGAACGTGAAGCTGGCGATGGTCGTGCCGGGCTCGGGCCTGGTCAAGGCGCAGGCCGAAGCCGAAGGGCTCGATCGCGTGTTCCGCGACGCCGGTTTCGAATGGCGCGAGCCGGGCTGTTCGATGTGCCTGGCGATGAACGCCGACCGGCTGGAGCCGGGCGAGCGTTGCGCGTCGACGTCGAACCGCAATTTCGAGGGCCGGCAGGGCGCGGGCGGGCGCACGCACCTGGTCAGCCCGGCCATGGCGGCGGCCGCGGCGATCGCCGGACACTTCGTCGACGTGCGCCGCGTCTGAGGTCCAACCAGTCGGAAACCTGCTCAGGAAGACAGACGAGATGAAAAGAACGATTTCGATCCTGCTGCTGGCCGTCGTCGGCGTTTCGCTGGGCGCCTGCAACACGATCGCCGGTGCCGGCAAGGACCTCGAACGGGCCGGCGAAACGATCCAGGGCGCGGCCAAGCGCTGAGGACCCGAAGATGCGCAGTCTCACCGTCCATCGCGGGCTCGTCGCTCCGCTCGACCGGGCCAACGTCGATACCGACGCGATCATTCCCAAGCAGTTCCTGAAGTCGATCAAGCGCACCGGCTTCGGGCCGAACCTGTTCGACGAATGGCGCTACCTCGACCGGGGCGAGCCCGGCATGGACAACTCGAAGCGGCCGCTGAACCCCGACTTCTCGCTGAACCAGCCGCGCTACCAGGGCGCGACGATCCTGCTCGCGCGCAAGAACTTCGGTTGCGGCTCCTCGCGCGAACACGCGCCGTGGGCGCTCGACGACTACGGCTTTCGCGTGATCGTCGCGCCGTCGTATGCCGACATCTTCTACAACAACTGCTTCAAGAACGGGCTGCTGCCGGTGCGCCTGTCCGAAAGCGAGGTCGACTGGCTGTTCGACCAGGTCAACGCCTTCGTCGGCTTCGAGCTGATCGTCGACCTGCCGAACCAGCAGGTGCGCACCGTCGACGGTTCGCGCAGCTTCTCGTTCGAGATCGACGCGTTCCGCAAGGACTGCCTGGTGCGCGGTCTCGACGAGATCGGGCTCACGCTCGGCTACGCCGACCAGATCCGCGACTTCGAGGCGAAACGCCTGCGCGAACAGCCCTGGCTGGCCAACACCCTGCCGGGCTGATCGATCCCGGCAGGCGCAATGACGATGCGGCCCGGCCTGGGATCCCAAGCCGGGCCGCGCTGTTTTTGAACAACAGAGTTCGACGAAATCCAGACGAGGACCAGATGAAGATTGCTGTGTTGCCGGGCGACGGCATCGGACCCGAGATTACCGGGCAGGCCGTACGGGTGCTCGAGGCGCTTGCCGCCGACGGCCTGTCGATCGAAATGCAGACCGGCGCAGTGGGCGGCGCCGGCTACGACTCGTCCGGCGATCCGCTGCCCGAGGCGACGCTCAAGCTGTGCGAACAGTCCGATGCGATCCTCTTCGGCTCGGTCGGCGGCCCGCGCTACGACACGCTGCCGCGCGCCAAGCGCCCGGAGCAGGGGCTGCTGCGGCTGCGCAAGCACTTCGACCTGTTCGCGAACCTGCGACCGGCGATCGTCTACCCGGAGCTGGCGCATGCGTCGACGCTGAAGGAAGAAGTCGTTGCCGGGCTCGACCTGCTGATCCTGCGCGAGCTGACCGGCGACATCTACTTCGGCCAGCCGCGCGGCGTGCACACGAACGACGACGGCGAGCGCGAGGGCTTCGACACGATGCGCTACACCGAGAGCGAGATCAGGCGCATCGCGCGGCTGGCCTTCGAGACCGCGCGCAAGCGCAAGCGCCGGGTCTGCTCGGTCGACAAGGCGAACGTGCTCGAGACGACGCAGTTCTGGCGCGACGTGGTCACCGAGGTGCACGGCGAATATCGCGACGTCGAGCTCGAGCACATGTACGTCGACAACGCGGCGATGCAGCTCGTGCGCAACCCGAAGCAGTTCGACGTGATCGTCACCGGCAACATGTTCGGCGACATCCTGTCCGACGAAGCGTCGATGCTGACCGGTTCGATCGGGATGCTGCCGTCGGCTTCGCTGAACGCGCGCAGCTTCGGCCTGTACGAGCCGATCCACGGCTCGGCGCCGGACATCGCCGGCAAGGACGCCGCGAACCCGCTGGCGACGATCCTGTCGGCAGCGATGCTGCTTCGCCATTCGCTGGGGCAGGAGGCCGCGGCGCAGCGCGTCGAGGCGGCGGTACGCAAGGTGCTGGCCCAGGGCTACCGGACGGCGGACATCGCCGAACCCGGCAAGCGGACGGTCGGAACCAGGGCAATGGGCGACGCGGTCCTCGCGGCGCTCTGAAGGAGAAGCAGATGTTGAAGGTCGGATTGGTGGGCTGGCGCGGAATGGTCGGTTCCGTGCTGATGCAGCGGATGCGCGAGGAGAACGACTTCGCGAAGATCGAACCGGTATTCTTCAGTACCTCGAACGCCGGCGGCGCCGCTCCCGAGGTCCCTAACGCCGGCGATGCGAAGCTGGCCGATGCCAGGTCGGTCGACGCGCTGGCGAAGATGGACGTGATCCTGACCTGCCAGGGCGGCGACTGGACCGGCGAGATGTTCCCGCAACTGCGTTCGCAGGGCTGGAACGGCTACTGGATCGACGCGGCGTCGACGCTGCGGATGAAGGACGATTCGGTGATCGTGCTCGATCCGGTCAATCTGAAGGTCATTCGCGACGCGCTGACGCGCGGCAGCAAGGAGTTCATCGGCGGCAACTGCACGGTCAGCCTGATGATGATGGGGCTGAACGGCCTGTTCCGCGAAGGCCTGATCGACTGGATCAGCGCGATGACCTACCAGGCAGCCTCGGGCGCCGGCGCGCAGAACATGCGCGAACTGCTGAGCCAGATGGGCGCCTTGCACGATTCGGTGCGTGCGCAGCTGTCCGAACCCGATTCGCCGATTCTCGACATCGATGCGCGCGTCGCCGAGACGATGCGTTCGCAGGCCTTTCCGACGCGGCATTTCGGCGTGCCGCTGGCCGGCAGCCTGATTCCGTGGATCGACAAGGATCTGGGCAACGGCACCTCGCGCGAAGAATGGAAGGGCGATGCCGAGTGCAACAAGATCCTCGGCCTGCCTGCCAGCGGCGACGGCCACATCCCGATCGAGAGCCTTTGCGTGCGCATCGGCGCCATGCGCTGCCACAGCCAGGCGCTGACGCTGCGGCTGAAGAAGGACGTTCCGCTGGCCGACATCGAGGCGATCCTCGGCGAAGCCAACGAATGGGTGAAGCTGGTGCCCAACGAACGCGAGGCGAGCATTCGGGAGCTGTCGCCGACCGCGGTCACCGGCACGTTGTCGATCCCGGTCGGCCGTCTGCGCAAGCTGGCGATGGGCCCCGAGTTCGTCAGCGCGTTCACCGTCGGCGACCAGTTGCTGTGGGGAGCTGCCGAGCCGCTGCGCCGGATGCTGCGCATCCTGGTCGACTGAGCACCGGTTCCGGCCGCAGTCCCGCGGCGCGGCTCGATATCGCAGTGGTGAAAATGCGCGCTGCGCGCTGCGTCGAAGACCCCGCGGGCGTGCGATCCCGCCTGCCGACGGCCGCCGCGCAGCGGCCTTTCGCCGCCGCCTGCCGGGCGGCGTCGTCGATTCCCGACCAGTGCACGTTGCGGCCGACAGGCGGTGCGCGTCCTGTGTTGCATCGGCTTGTTCGCCCAAATTGCGGGTGATAGCCTCGAATCCACCTTTTCGTGCGTGGGGACTAGTGTGAATTCAGCGGTTGAAGGCCGGAGTTTCCGGCGCGTTGCAGGGCGGCCGACCTTGCTGGCCATGGCGGTCGCCGCAGTCCTCGCCGGAGGCTCACCGGACTCGGCCGTCGCGGCCGGCCTGGGGCGCCTCACCGTCGAGTCGGGTCTCGGCCAGCCCTTGAACGCAGTCGTCGAGGTGACCTCGCTGTCGCGCGACGAACTGTCGAGCCTCACGGCGCGGCTGGCTGCTCCGGAGGTCTTCCGGCGGGCCGGCGTCGAGATGAGCCCGGCCCTCGGTGCGCTGCGCTTTGCAGTCGAGGAACGCGCGAGCGGGAACCCGGTCGTCAGGATCACGTCCGAGCAGCCGATCAACGAACCCTTCGTCGATCTGCTCGTCGAATTGAACTGGGCCGCCGGCCGCTTCGTTCGCGAGTACACGTTCCTGCTCGATCCGCCTGAGCTGCAGTTCGGCCGCGAATCGGTCGATGGCAAGACCGTGATGTCGCAACTGGCGACGCCGGTGGTCGCGTCGACGGCGCCCGTGGCGCTCCCGCAGCGTGCCCAGGCGCCGCGCGGATCGGCAGGCGACGGATTGCCGGTACGCGGCACGCAGCCGGCCTCGCGCGGCGCGTCGCGTGCAGCGGCGTTCGACCGTCCGGTCGTTGCGCAGGCGGGCACGAGCACGGAGGCGGGACAGCAGAGCGGCTTGGCGGCCGGGCAGGCCACGCCTGCAGAGGTGACCGTGCAGCGCGGCGACACGCTCGCGGCGATCGCCGAGCGCGTGAAGCCGGCCGACATCGCGGTCGAGCAGGCGATCATCTCGATCTACGAGGCCAACCCGCGCGCCTTCTTCGGCAGCGTCCATCAGTTGCGCGCCGGGCGCACGCTGAACATCCCCGATCGCACGGCGATGGAGGCGGTCGATCCCGTCCAGGCCAGGCGACAGATCCGCATGCAGGCGGCCGACTTCAAGGCCTATCGCGAACGGCTCGCCCAGGCCACGCGCAAGGTCGACGTCGCCGAGTCCGGCACCAGCGCTTCGGGCGCGGTCACCGCGCGTGTCGACGAAACCGGGGCACCGCCGGCGACCGGCGACCAGTTGCGCCTGTCGCGCAGCGCGCCGGGCGAAGGCAGCGATGCCGCCGGCAGCGCGACGGGAACGCAGGGCGGCCAGGCCAGCGCCGAAGCGCTGATCGCCAGCGAGGCCGCGTTGCGCGAGCAGACCGAACGGGTGTCGCTGCTCGAAAAGAACATCGCCGATCTGCAGCGTCTGCTCGAACTGAAGAACCAGCAGCTGGCACAGATGCAGTTGCAGGCTCAGTTGCAGTCCGAGGCGGCGCAGACCGGAGCCTCGGCCACCGGCGCGACCGGAACGGCCGCGGGTGCGACGGGCGCTGTCGCCGGTGCGCCGGGCGCGATCGCCGGCGCCGGCAGCACGACGGCTGCCGAAGCCGCCGACGCTGCCGAAGCCGCTGGCGCTGCCGAAGCCGCCAGTGCTGCTGCGCCCGCTTCCGGCCAGAGCGCTGCCACGGCACAGGCCGCGGCCTCCGACACGGTCGTCGGCGACGGTGCGATCGCGGTCGGCGAAACGGCGTCGACCGCCGGTGCGTCCGTTGCCGCATCGACCGATGCCCGGTCGCCGGCGGCCGGTGATACATCGGCCGGCACGTCGATGTCGGGCGAAAGCGCCGCAGGCAGCACGGCATCGTCGACGGACAAGCCGATGGCCGGCAGCGATTCGCCGGCGAGCACCGCCGGAACCGACGCAGCCGCGCCGGACGGCTCGGCTGCGACGACAGCAGCCGTAGCGGCCGCGTCGGCCGATCCGGCGCCGACGCCCGCGCCGGCGGCTGCGTCCGGCACGCAGTCGGCTGCGAGCTCGCCCGCGAGTCCGGCCCCCGCGCCGGCTCCGGTCGCCGAGCCCAGCATGGTCGACCAGTTGCTGGCGAGCCCCTACACGATGCCCGGGCTTGCGGCCGTGCTGGTCGCGCTCGGTGGCTACGGCTGGTACACGATGCGCCGGCGCCGCAAGTCGGAGGCTTTCGAGGACAGCCTGCTGGCGTCCGACGCGTTCACCGCGAACTCGCTGTTCGGTACCACCGGCGGACAGGCCGTCGATACCAACAGCCCGAGCATGTTCGGCCCGAGCCTGACCGACACGGTCTCCGATCCGCATTCGACCGAAGTCGATCCGATCGCCGAGGCCGAGGTCTACATCGCCTACGGCCGCGAATCGCAGGCCGAGGAAATCCTGCGCGAGGCCTTGAAGCGCCAGCCGGAACGACAGGCGATCCGCCTGAAACTGCTCGAGATCTGCGCCGGGCGCAAGGACGCCGTGGCCTTTGGCGCGCTTGCGCGGGAAATGCACGAGCAGACCGGCGGCAACAACGAGGAATGGCCGCAGGTCGTGACCCTGGGCCTCGCGCTCGATCCGGACAACCCGTTGTACTCGGGCGCGTTCGGAGTGTCGGCCGACGCCGACGCGCAGCCGTCGGTGGCCATCGGCGACGAATCGGCTGCGACGCAGGACCGCGACGGCGAAATCGCCGCTTTCGGGTCCACCGACTTCGACTACGCGGATCGCGATACGCCGCAACAGTCCGCTTTCGACGCCGACGACGATCTGGCGGTCGGCGTCCCGCCGCCGATCCCGCAGGTCGAGACCGCCACCCGTGTCGATCCCTTCGCCGAAACGCAGGCGATGGGCGAGAAGGCGGCGGCCGGCGAACCGGCGGCCAGCGCACCGGCGGCCGGCGCACCGGCGGCTGCAGAAGAGCCGCTGCTCGACTTCTCGCTCGACGTCGATACGGCACTCGGTCGCGCAGCCGACCCCCAATCCGGCACCGACGAGCGGCAGGCCGATGCAGCCGACGAACCGAGCGACCTCGAACGCGCGATCGGCGACCGCTTCGAGCTGCCCTCGCTGGACTTCGCAGACTTCGGTCCGTCGACCGGCGACGGGCAGGCCCTCGAGGCACCGTCCTTCGAAGCGGTCGCCGGGGAATTCGCGTCGGCCGACGCCGGTGCCCGGAACGACGATGCGACGCCTTCGCTCGGCGAACCCGGCGATCTCCGCATCGAGCTGCCGAGCCTCGACGATCTGAACCTGAAGGCCGATGGCGGGATCGCCGCGATCGCCGACGAGATCGGCGCGCTCGACCTGTCCGAGCTCGACGACCTGCCGCCGGTCGAGGGCGGGTCGCCCGCCTGGCAGGAGATGGCCACCAAGCTCGACCTGGCCTCGGCCTACGAGGAGATCGGCGACCGCGACGGTGCGCGCGAGCTGCTCGAGGAAGTGGTGCGCGGCGGCGACGGCGACCAGAAGCGCCAGGCGCAAGCGATGCTCGCCAGCATCGGATGAGACCGGCGCGCGCTGCAGCCGGCCGGCCGCCGCTGGCATGCCGCGCTACGCGCTGACGCTCGCCTACGACGGCAGCGGGCTGCCCGGCTGGCAGACGCAGCCGTCGGGCCAGGCCGTGCAGGACCGGCTCGAGCGCGCGCTGGCCGCAGTGGCCGGCCATCCGGTCGCCACGATCTGCGCAGGCCGCACCGACGCGGGCGTGCATGCGCTGCGCCAGGTCGTTCATTTCGACAGCGACGCAAGGCGGCCCGACTCGGCCTGGGTGCGCGGCGTCAACGCTCACCTGCCGGCGGCGATCGCCGTGCGCACGGTCACGCGCGTGAGCGACGACTTCCATGCGCGCTACGGCGCGAGCCGTCGCCGCTATCGCTACCTGCTGTACAGCTCGCCGGTCCGGCATCCGCTGCTCGCCGGCCGCAGCGGCTGGACCTTTCGCGAACTCGACGACGCGCGGATGCGCGAAGCGGCCGCGCTGCTGGCCGGCGAGCACGACTTCTCGGCCTTCCGCTCGTCCGAATGCCAGGCGGCTTCGCCGGTGCGCCGGCTCGAGCCGATCGCGATCCGGCGGCACGGCCCGCTGCTGCTGTTCGATTTCGCCGGCAATGCGTTCCTGCACCACATGATTCGCAACCTCATGGGATCGCTGCTGATGATCGGCGACGGTCGCAGGCCGGTCGCCTGGCTAGCCGAGGTGCTCGCTTCGCGCGATCGTCGTCGCGCAGCGCCGACCTTCGAACCGCACGGCCTGTACCTCGATGGCGCTCTGTACGAGCCGCGCTTCGGCGTGCCGTCGTGGTCCGACGACGGCGGCGTGCCGGCGCTGCTGGCCGCGCTGAGCTGAGGGCACCGCTGTCACCCTCGCGCTGCAACGGCAGCGCGCCGGTCCCGAAAGAAGCGGTGCCGCGCACGAGGGCATACACTGCCCCGATGCGTACCCGGATCAAGTTCTGCGGATTCACCGACGAGCGCGACCTTCGCGATGCCGCCGTGCTCGGTGTCGACGCGGTCGGCTTCGTCTTCTACCCGAAGAGCCCGCGCCATGTGGATGTCGACGCAGCATCGCGCTTGCGGCGCTCGCTGCCGTCATGGGTGACGACGGTCGGCCTGTTCGTCGACGCCGATCCCGCGGAAGTCTCGCAGGTCGTCGCGCGCGTCGGGCTCGACGTCGTCCAGTTCCACGGCGACGAATCGCCGGAACGCTGCCGTGCTTCGGCCGGGCCGACGCTGCGCTGGTGGCGGGCCGTGCGAATGCGGGCTGCCAGCGATTTGCTAGAATCGCTTGCTCGATACGGCGAGGCCGAAGCCTTGCTCCTCGATTCCTTCAGCTCCGCCTACGGCGGCAGCGGCAAGGGCTTCGACTGGTCGTGGATACCGTCGCAGCGGCCCCTGCCGATCGTGTTGTCCGGCGGGCTGAATCCCGACAACGTTGCCGATGCGATTGCCGCGGTCAAGCCGACGATGGTCGACGTCTCGAGCGGCATCCAGTCCGACGACCCGCGCCGCAAGGATCCCGCACGAATGGAACGCTTCGTGGCCGAAGTTCTGCGCGCCGATGCAAAGGCCAGACAGGCAGTGACCCGATGAACGCCTACGATTTTCCCGACGGACGCGGCCACTTCGGGCCCTACGGCGGCAGCTTCGTCGCCGAGACGCTGGTCCACGCGCTCGACGAGCTGCGCGAGGCCTACGATCGCTACCGCCAGGATCCCGAGTTCATTGCCGAGTTCGAAGACGAGCTCGAGCACTTCGTCGGCCGGCCCAGCCCGATCTACCACGCGAAACGCTGGTCGCAGATGCTCGGCGGCGCGCAGATCTATTTCAAGCGCGAAGACCTGAACCACACCGGCGCACACAAGGTCAACAACACGATCGGCCAGGCGCTGCTCGCGAAGCGCATGGGCAAGCCGCGCGTGATCGCCGAAACCGGTGCCGGCCAGCACGGCGTGGCCACCGCCACGGTGGCCGCGCGCTACGGCATGAAGTGCGTCGTCTACATGGGCGCCGAAGACGTCGCGCGGCAGGCGCAGAACGTCTATCGGATGAAGCTGCTCGGTGCCGAGGTCGTCGCGGTCGAGTCGGGTTCGCGCACGCTGAAGGACGCGCTGAACGAGGCGATGCGCGACTGGGTCACCAACGTCGACGACACGTTCTACATCATCGGCACCGTCGCGGGCCCGCACCCGTACCCGATGATGGTGCGCGACTTCCAGACCGTGATCGGCGAGGAGTGCAAGCGGCAGATGCCGGAGATGGCCGGACGCCAGCCCGATTACGTGGTCGCCTGCGTCGGCGGCGGCTCGAACGCGATCGGGATCTTCCATCCGTATCTCGAAGTGCCCGGCGTGAAGCTGGTCGGCGTCGAGGCGGCCGGCGAGGGCATCGCCAGCGGCCGTCATGCGGCTTCGCTGACCGCCGGCACGCCCGGCGTGCTGCACGGCAATCGCACCTACCTGCTGCAGGACGACGACGGCCAGATCATCGATACGCACTCGGTATCGGCCGGGCTCGACTATCCGGGCGTCGGTCCCGAGCATGCGTGGCTCAAGGACAGCGGGCGCGCCGAATACGTGCCGATCTCCGACGAGGAAACGCTGAAGGCCTTTCACGACTGCTGCCGCATCGAGGGGATCATCCCGGCGCTCGAATCGGCGCACGCGATCGCCTGGGCCGTGAAGACCGCGCCGACGCTGCCGAAGGACAAGCTGATCCTCGTGAACCTGTCCGGCCGCGGCGACAAGGACATGCACACCGTGGCGCAACGCGCCGGAATCGAACTCTGATGTCACGCATCTCCGACACCTTCGAGCGCCTGGCCGCGAGCGGTCGCAAGGCGCTGATTCCCTACGTGACCGCCGGTTTCCCGGAGCGCAGCGAAGCGCTCGCGGTCATGCGCGAACTGGCGCACAACGGCGCCGACGCCATCGAGCTCGGCGTGCCGTTCTCCGATCCGATGGCCGACGGCCCGGCGATCCAGCGTGCCAACGAACACGTGCTGGCGCAGCGCGTCGGGCTGCGCGACGTCATCGGCTGGGTCCGCGAGTTCCGGCGCGAGGACGACACGACGCCGGTCGTGCTGATGGGCTACGCGAATCCGATCGAGCGCATGGGGGTCGATCGCTTTCTGGACGAAGCGGCGGCGGCCGGCATCGACGGCACGATCGTCGTCGACTATCCGCCCGAGGAATCGAGCGACTTCGTCGAACTGGCGCGCGCCCGCGGCATCGATCCGATCTTCCTGCTCGCGCCGACCTCGACCGAGGAACGCATCGAGCAGGTGCTGGCGCTGGCCAGCGGCTACATCTACTACGTGTCGCTGAAGGGCATCACCGGCGGCAATCTCGATCGCGACGACGTCGCGCGCCGGGTCGCCGCGATCAAGTCGCGCACCGCGCTGCCGATCGGCGTCGGCTTCGGCATCCGCGACGCCGACACCGCCTGTGCGGTCGCCGAGGTGGCCGATGCCGTGATCATCGGCACGAAGATGATCCAGGTGCTCGAAGACGGCGAGCCGGCCACGGCCGCGCAGCGCGCCGGCCGCTTCCTCGGCACGATCCGGCAGGCGCTCGACACGCGCTTCGCGGCGGCTGCGCGGCCCGCGAACGCCTGAACGCGCGGAGCACATCGACATGTCATGGCTCGACAAGCTGCTGCCGCCGCGCATCAAGGGCGGCACCAACACCGCAGGCGGCAAGCGGGTGCCGGAGGGCGTCTGGGTCAAGTGCCCGTCCTGCGACACGGTCCTGTACTCGGCCGACCTCGACGCGAACCTGAACGTCTGCCCGAAGTGCTCGCATCACATGCGGATCGGCGCGCGCCGGCGGCTCGACCTGCTGCTCGATGCCGAAGGGCGCAGCGAGATCGGCGACAAGGTCCTGCCGGTCGACGCGCTCAAGTTCCGCGACAGCCGCAAGTATCCCGACCGCCTGCAGGAGGCCGTTCGCGAAACCGGCGAAAGCGACGCGCTGGTCGTCATGTCCGGGTCGATCCGGTCGATGCCGGCGGTCGTCGCCTGCTTCGAGTTCGACTTCATGGGCGGGTCGATGGGCTCGGTCGTCGGCGAGCGCTTTACACGCGGCGTGCAGGCGGCGCTCGACCAGCACGCGGCCTTCGTCTCGATCGCTGCGTCGGGCGGTGCGCGAATGCAGGAAGGGCTGCTGTCGCTGATGCAGATGGCCAAGACGACGGCGATGCTGACCCGGCTCGCCGAGAAACGGCTGCCCTACGTGTCGGTGCTGACCGACCCGACGATGGGCGGCGTGTCGGCGAGTTTCTGTTTCCTCGGTGACGTCGTCATCGCCGAGCCGCGCGCGCTGGTCGGCTTCGCGGGCCCGCGCGTGATCGAGCAGACGGTGCGCGAGAAGCTGCCCGAAGGTTTCCAGCGTGCCGAGTTCCTGCTCGAGAAGGGTGCCATCGACATGATCGTCGACCGCCGCCAGATGCGCGATGAGATCGCCCAACTGCTGGCGCTGCTGCTGCGGCAGCCGTACGTGGAAAACGCCTGAGCATGGCCGATTCGCCTGGATCCGGATCGCCCGATCCGGTGGACCGGGACTTGCAGTACTGGCTCGCGCACATCGAGCGTCTGCACCCGTCGTCGATCGAGCTCGGCCTGGACCGCGTACGCGAAGTCGCGCAGCGGCTCGGTCTCGCGCTCGACTGCACGGTCGTTTCCGTCGGCGGGACCAACGGCAAGGGCTCGAGCTGCGCGATGCTCGAAGCGATCCTGCTCGAGGCCGGCTACCGGGTCGGCACTTATACGTCGCCGCATCTGGTCGAGTTCCGCGAACGCGCCCGCATCGGCGGCGTCCCGGCCGAACCTCGGGTACTGGCCGAGCAGTTCGAAGCGGTCGAAGCGGCGCGCGGCGCCGTTACGCTGACCTACTTCGAGTTCTCCACGCTGGCGATCCTGCGACTGTTCCAGCACAGCGGTCTCGACGTCGCGATCCTCGAAGTCGGTCTCGGCGGAAGGCTCGACGCGGTCAACATCGTCGACGCCGACTGCGCGATCGTCACCAGCATCGCGATCGATCACGCCGAATGGCTGGGCGACACGCGCGAGGCGATCGGGCTCGAAAAGGCGCACATCTACCGTTCCGGCCGACCGGCCATCTGCAGCGACCCGGTGCCGCCGAAGACGCTGGTCGAGCATGCACAGGCGATCGGCGCCGACCTGTGGCTGTTCGGACGCGACTTCAACTACTCGGGCGATCGCCAGCAGTGGTCGTGGGCCGGCCGCGGCCGGCGTCGCAACGCGATCGCCTATCCGGCGCTGCGAGGCGCCAACCAGCTGCTCAACGCGTCGGGCGTGCTGGCCGCGCTCGATGCGCTGCGCGATCGCCTGCCGGTCAGCCAGCAGGCGGTGCGACAGGGGCTGGCCTCGGTCGAACTGCCGGGGCGCTTCCAGGTACTGCCGGGCCAGCCGGTCATCGTGCTCGACGTCGCACACAACCCGCATGCGGTCGCGCACCTGGCGACGAACCTCGACAACATGGGCTTCTTCCCGCGCACCTATGCCGTGCTCGGCATGCTGCGCGACAAGGACATCGACGCGGTCGTCGCGATGATCAAGGGGCGCATCGATCACTGGCTGCTCGCCAGCCTGCCCGGCGCGCGCGCGGCGTCTGCCGAGGAGCTCGCGGAGCGGCTGCGCGCGGCCGGCATCGGCGACGAGAACGGCGCCGACGGGCCGCTGGTCGCGCTGCACGCGACGCCTTCCGAGGCGCTGCGTGCAGCCCGGGAGCGGGCAGGCGCGAATGATAGAATCGTCGTTTTCGGTTCCTTCCTGACCGTGTCCGACGTGCTCGCGACGCGGGCCGCTGCAAACCGCTCTTCCAGACATGGCCAGGCGCAACGCTAAGGACGGCGGCGCGATCGATCCCGCGCTGTCGCAGAAAAAGCGCGCGCGTCGCCGCCTGATCGGCGCCGCCGCCGTCGCGCTGGCTGCCGCGATCGTGCTGCCGCTGGTGCTCGATTCCGAGCCACGGCAACAGTACCCCGACGTCGAGGTCGACATCCCGTCGCGCGAGATCGCGCTGCGCGAGCCGGTGGCGCCGCAACCGCCGGAACCCGAAACGCCGCCCGTCGGCGTCGATCGCGAGGCCGGCGGCGCAGCCGACAACGGCGCTGCCGCGGTCGAGCCGTCATCGGCCGAAGCTCCGGCCGTGCCCGAATCCCCGGC
>JAAZBL010000175.1 GCA_012513825.1 Limnobacter sp.
CGGTCTTGTGGCCGCGCAGCGCGAGGCCGGCGGCGAAGCTGGCGCTGGTGGTGGTCTTCCCGACACCCCCCTTGCCCGAGGTCACCACAACGATTCTTGTCATAGTTGGTCCTTCAGAAATGCGGTCCGCTCAAAGTGGTTCGATCAGCAGGCTGTCGCCGACCCGCCTGATCTGGGCCGGCTTGCTCGCCACCTCGTCGGGCAGCGCGGTTTCGATCGTCCGGTAGACGCCGGCGATCGCAACCAGTTGAGGGTCCAGGCAGGTGGTGAAGATCCGCGCTTCGGCATTGCCGCGCGCGCCGGCGATCGCGCGGCCGCGCAAGGGCGCGTAGACGTGGATGTTGCCGTCGGCAAAGATCTCGGCTCCGAAGTTCACGGTCTCCAGCACCACGAGGTCGGCGTTCTTCGCGTAGATGCGCTGCCCCGAGCGCAGCGGCTTGTCGATGAGCACGGTGTTGTTCTGCGCGACGACCGCAGGCGCTGCAGCGGTCTCGGTTGCCCGGGCCGCCGAATCGTCGTGCCGCGCCGTCTGTCGCGGCGCGCCACCCTCGCCGCCCGCCTGGCCGTGCTCGACGGCGCCGCCTGCCTGGGCTGCGTTCGACGCCGCCGGCGCCGCCTGTGCACGCGCTTCGGCGCGCGCCATCGAACTGGCGACCGAGACCTCCGGCGTCGGCACCAGGCCGGCCCGGGCCGCAGCCGCCATCTGCGCGGCGCTGCCGCCATGGGCGCCGATCGGCTGCAAACCGTGGCGCCGCAACATCGCGACCAGGCCGTCGAAGTCGAGATCGTTGTCCTCGCGCCGGACCGCGGACAGGTTCAGCACCAGCAGCTCCTGGTCGAAGAACTCGGGCGAGTCGCCGAGTCGTGCCAGGAACTCGGCCTGCAGTTCGGCAAGGTCGGTGCTCCGGAGCACCAGCGAGAACAGCGGGAACGTCGTTCGCTTGAGATCGAAGCGCGCTCGGGCGCGGCCAGGGGGTTCGGCCATGGGCGGTGACACTACTCGAAAGGCCGGATTCTAACGCGCCCGTCCGACTTCGGTGTCGGACGGGCGAAACACTAGATCTGGCGCTCCGGGTGGCGCTCGCCTACAGGATGTAGCGCGCGAGGTCCTCGGTCCTGGCGAGGTCGCCGAGACGCTCGTCGACGAAGGCGGCATCGATGCGCACGGTCTCGCCGGAACGGCGCGCCGCGCTGAACGAGATTTCCTCGAGCAGTCGCTCCATCACCGTCGACAGGCGCCGCGCGCCGATGTTCTCGGTCTTCTCGTTGACCGAGTACGCCGTTTCGGCGAGACGGCGCACGCCGTCGTCGGTGAACTCGAGCGTCAGCCCCTCGGTGGCGAACAGCGCCTGGTATTGCTTGATCAGGCTCGCGTCGGTATCCGACAGGATCCGCACGAAGTCGTCGGCGGTCAGCGAAGCGAGCTCGACGCGAATCGGCAGCCGCCCCTGCAGCTCGGGAATCAGGTCCGAAGGGCGCGACATCTGGAACGCGCCCGACGCGATGAAGAGGATGTGGTCGGTGCGCACGGCGCCATAGCGCGTGTTGACCGTCGTGCCCTCGACCAGCGGCAGCAGGTCGCGCTGCACGCCCTGGCGCGAGACGTCGGCGCCATGCACGTCGCTGCGCGACGCGACCTTGTCGATCTCGTCGAGGAACACGATGCCGTTCTGCTCGACCGAGGCCAGCGACTTCGCCTTGATCTCGTCGTCGTTGATCAGCTTGGCCGCTTCCTCGTCGGCGAGCAGCTTCATCGCGTCGCGGATGCGAAGCTTGCGCTCGCGCTTGCGCCCCGGCATGTTCGCGAACAGCGTCTGGAGCTGCTGCGTCATCTCTTCCATGCCGGCGGGACCCATCAGCTCGAGGCCGGGCATCGGCGTGGCGAGCTCGATCTCGATCTCCTTGTCGTCGAGCTCGCCTTCGCGCAGCTTCTTGCGGAACTTCTGCCGGGTTGCCGAATCGGCCGGCTCGCCGCTGGCGTCGGTGAAGCCCAGGTTGCGCGGCGGCGGCAGCAGCGCATCGAGGATCCGGTCCTCGGCCGCGTCGAGCGCCCGCTGCTCGACCTTCTTCTTTTCCTGTTCGCGCGTCTGCTTGACCGCGACTTCGGCCAGGTCGCGGATGATCGTGTCGACGTCGCGCCCGACATAGCCGACTTCGGTGAATTTCGTCGCCTCGATCTTGATGAACGGCGCGTTGGCGAGCCGGGCCAGCCGGCGGGCGATCTCGGTCTTGCCGACGCCGGTCGGGCCGATCATCAGGATGTTCTTCGGCGTGATCTCGTTGCGCAGCGGCTCGGGCACCTGCTGGCGGCGCCAGCGGTTGCGCAGCGCGATCGCGACCGCGCGCTTCGCCTCGTTCTGGCCGACGATGTGCTTGTCCAGTTCGGAGACGATCTCTTCGGGGGTCATCCAGGTCATGGGTTTCGCCGTCGTGCGGTTCGAGCGCTTCGCCCGGGCAACGACGCCCGGGAAGCCGATCGGCGTCAGCCGATCGTTTCGACCGTGTGTTGCTGGTTCGTGTAGATGCAGATGTCGCCGGCGATCGAGAGCGCCTTGCGCACGATCGCTTCGGCATCGAGCTCGGTATGGTCGAGCAGCGCGAGCGCCGCCGCCTGCGCATAGGCGCCGCCGCTGCCGATCGCGATCAGCCCGCGCTCGGGTTCCAGCACGTCGCCGTTACCGGTGATGACCAGCGAGGCGCTGGCGTCGGCCACCGCGAGCATCGCCTCGAGCCTGCGCAGCATGCGATCGGTGCGCCAGTCCTTCGCCAGTTCGACCGCCGCGCGCACCAGATGCCCCGAGTGCTTTTCGAGCTTGGTCTCGAAGCGCTCGAACAGGGTGAACGCGTCGGCGGTGCCGCCGGCGAAGCCCGCAAGCACCTGGTCGTTGAACAGCCGGCGCACCTTGCGCGCACCGGCCTTGATCACGACGTTGCCCAGCGTGACCTGTCCGTCGCCGCCCAGCGCGACCTGGTTGCCGCGCCGCACCGACACGATCGTCGTTCCGTGAAACTGTTCCATGGCGGGGAGATGGGGTCGAATCTCGCCGGCGCAAGGGGGAGGTTCGCGGCGAGGCCTGCGCCGAGTCCGAGGCCCGGGCGCGCAACGACCGACGCCAGCCGCGGGCGCCGGCCGGTGCCGCGGACTGCGCTCAGATCTTACGCCGGCGGACTTCGGCCAGCTCCTGGATGCCCATGACGAGCATCAGCGCATAGACGAGCCGGTTCGGTTCGGCGAACAGCACCTGCTTGCCCGCCGAGCGCAGGTTGACGACTTCGTTGAGCAGCTCGCCGGCCGCGACGAACTCGATCCGGCGCAGCGGCCTGCAGTCGACGACGACGTCGGAGCGGCCGGCGGCGAAGCTGCGGAGCGCCTGCATCTCCTGCTCCATGCGCCCCGAGATTTCGCCCGCCAGCACGAAAGCATTCGGTTCGGCCGGCGGCGATCCCGATACCTCGGCGGCGCCCCCGGCCGGGCCGGCGTCGCCGGCGGCCGGCACCGGACGGATCGATGCCGGCAAGGGCTCCCAAGAGGGCGGCGACACCTCGAAGGTGACGCAGTACTCGATGCCGAGGTCCTCGAAGGCCTGGACGTCGCCGAGCAGGCGCAATGCGAACAGCGCGAGCATCCAGCAGGCATCGCTGTCGTCGCGCCGGCCCGGCTCGATCGCCGCCTGCGCGGCTTCGAACAGCCGGCGCGATCCGCGGATCGTCAATACATGCCGCCCCGGCAACTTCTCGACCCGCCGCAGCAGCGCGAGCAGCCGGGCGGCGCCGGCCGCGTCGACCGACTGCACGGGACCGGCGTCGATCGTGATCTCGCGGCGCCGCTCGATGCCGCGCTCGATCACGTCGACGCGGCTGGCAATGGTGTCGTCGAGCCGGGCCGGCAAGGCGACCGACGAAGCCGCCTGGCGCGGATCGGTGCCGGCATCGCCGGCTTCGGCATCGACCCAGGCCGGCGGCGACGATTCGAAGCGCGCAGCGTAGTCGAGCGCGAGCGCCTCGAAGGCGGGCTTGTCGCCGGTCGACTGGTGCAGGTCGAGCAGCATCAGCCAGGCAAGCTGCTGGAAGCTGCCGAGGTCGGCTTCGGCGAGCGCCTGCCGAAGCGAGGCGGCGGCCGGATCGGGCTGGCCGTTGGCGAACAGGATGGCCGCCTCTTCGAGTGCGCCGGGCAGCGACGAGGCATTGATGTCGATCGCCAGAACGGCCGACGGATGACCGAGGGCACCGACCGAGCTGCCCTCGAACCAGTCGGTGACCGGCCGGGTCGGCGGTGCGACGACAGCCACCGGCACCGGCGCCACCGTCGTGGGCGCCAGCAGATCGGCGACCGACGACGCCGGCCGCGTGACCGTCGCCGAGATCATCTCCGACTCGATCCGATTGATCTTTTCTTCGGTCAGGCGCGCCGCCTCGCGCCGCGCCTCGATCGAGTCCGTCGGCGATCCGCCCTCGCGCTCGACGACGGCGAGCGCCGGCCCGCCGGGATCGCCGACAACGGGCTTCTCAGGCCGCTGCGCCTGTCTGCCCTTGTCCTTGTTCTTGCGCCTGAAAAGCGAGAAAACCACCGGAATAGCCGTGCTGGAGCCGCCTGAAGGCCGGTTTTCCAGTCTACACGCAGGCGCGCGGCAATGATCCGCGGCCTTCGACCGCAGGTCCGCCCCCAGCCGCCTGCCGTCTTTCGACTTCGGGCGTCGACGCGCCCGGATTCGGATTGCCGCGTTCGGCGATCCGCCCGGGTGGGCTCAATCGCCGTAGAGCTTCTGGCGCAGTTCGCGCCGTTGCTGGGCCTCGAGCGACAGCGTGGCCGTCGGACGCGCGAGCAGCCGGGGGATGCCGATCGGCTCGCCCGTCTCCTCGCAGTAGCCGTAATCGCCCGACTCGATGCTCGCCAGCGCTTGCTGCACCTTCTTCAGCAGCTTGCGCTCGCGGTCGCGCGTGCGCAGCTCGAGCGCGTGTTCTTCCTCGATCGTGGCACGGTCGGCCGGGTCGGGGACGATCACCGTTTCGCGCAGATGCTCGGTGGTCTCGTCCGCGTTGGCAAGCAGCTCCTGCTCCATCTGCCGCAAACGCTCGCGGAAAAACGCCAGTTGCGCGGCATTCATGTAATCCGACTCCGGCATCTTCAGGAGTTCTGCCTCGGTCGGGATTTTCATGTCTTCTCTGGTCGCTGACATCTGACTTTACCGGTAACGCCTGGGAAATCGGACCCGGGGGATCGGATCCGGTCGTGGCCGCTCAGGCCAGGCACTGCTCGAGACCCTTGATGATGGTCTCGCGAGGAAGGTTGCGTCCGATGAACACCATCTTGCTCGACGGCTTTTCGCCCGGTTGCCACCGACGGCCTGCATCGGCTCCCATCATCATGTGGACGCCCTGGAATACCGTCTGGCGCTCGGACCCCTTCATGAAAAGCACGCCTTTATACCGCAACAGGTCGGGACCGTAAACCTGAATGATTCCGGACAGGAAATCCTCGAGTTTGACCGGATCGAAAGCCTTCTTCGAACGAAAGACGAACGACTGCACCGCGTCGCTGTGCTCGTGCTCGTCGCTCTCCAGAAACCCGGGATCGATTTCGAGCATGGCGTTCAGGTTGAAGCCGCGGATGTCGAGGATCTCGGCGATCGGCGCATTGCCGAAATGCACGGGCTTGATCGGCGCGCGCGGATTGATGCGGGTCAGCCGTTCTCGCAACCGGGCCTGCGTCGGCTCGTCGACGAGGTCGACCTTGGACATCAGGATCCGGTCGGCGAACCCGACCTGCTCCTGCGCCTCGCGATGCTCGTCGAGCTGCTTGTCGCCATGCTTGGCATCGACGACGGTGACGATCGCGTCGAGCAGGTAGCGGTCGGCGATCTCGTCGTCGATGAAGAAGGTCTGGGCGACCGGCCCGGGGTCGGCCATGCCGGTGGTTTCGATGACGACACGGTCGAAGGCGATCTCGCCGGCGCTGCGCCGCTCGTGCAGGTCGCCGAGGATGCGGATCAGGTCGCCGCGCACCGTGCAGCAGATGCAACCGTTGTTCATCTCGACGATCTGCTCTTCGCGGTCCTGCAGCAGCAGGTCGTTGTCGACCCCCTCCTCGCCGAATTCGTTTTCGATCACGGCGATCCGGTGACCGTGTTCTTCCTTCAGGATCCGGTTCAGCAGCGTCGTCTTGCCGCTGCCGAGAAAACCGGTGAGGATCGTCACCGGGATCTGAGTTCCAGCCATCGTTCTTTCTTCCTTCGATTCGGAGCCCTGGAAAAGCGCAGCCTCCGGGCTTGTTCAATGAGCCACGCCGCAATCGGCGCACAGCCCGGACACCGTCACCTCGACGCGTTCGCCGGTGAAGCCGGGCGGCAGCATCCGGCGAACGCTGCGCTCGAACTCGCTGTCTCCCTGCATGCAGTACATGCGCTCGCAGCGCGTGCAGCGGAAGTGCCCGTGCGGAACGGCCGTCGAGTGTACAGAGAAGCGAAAGACCCTGTCCGGCCCGGCCACGCGGTGGGCGAGCCCGCTGTCGGCCAGCCAGTCGAGAACCCGGTACAGCGTGACGCGATCGATCGGCTCGGCGTCGCGCTCGACGCGCCGCTGCAGATCGAGATGGGTCAGCGCCTCGCCGGCGCGCAGCAGCTCGGCGAGCACGCGCGAACGCGGGCCGGTCAGGCGCGCGCCGATGCCGCGGATCATCCGTCGGGCGCGCTCGTCGACCGACTGTCCGGCGGCCGCGGCGTGCTTGCCCAACTCACCGGAATTCGTCGGGTTCATCGTCGGCTCCGATCAAGGGTCTCATGCCATCGGATTGCATCTGTCGCAATCGACGGGGCGAGTTTACAGCGCGGCTCAGCGACGGCGGGCGCGCGGGTGAGCGGCGTCGTAGACGGCGGCCAGACGCTGGAAGTCGAGCGAGGTGTAGATCTGCGTCGTTGCGATGCTGGCGTGGCCGAGCAGTTCCTGCACCGCGCGCAGGTCGCCGCTGGACTGCAGCAGATGGCTTGCGAACGAGTGGCGCAGCACATGTGGATGCACGTTGGCCGGGATGCCCCGGGCGATCGCCAGGCGCTTCAGGCGCGACTGCACGGTGCGGTGTGCGAGCCGGGTGCCGCGGCCCGAGACGAACAGTGGCCGCGGATCGGCCGCCGGGTGCGCGGCCAGCCACCGGGCACGCGCATCGATCCAGCGGGCCAGCGCCTCGCGCGCGTGCGATCCGACCGGCACGCTCCTGCGCCGGCCACCCTTGCCGGTCACGACGACCTCGGCTTCGGCCTCGGCGTACCAGCTCGTCGAGGCGGCCTCGGCCGGGACGGCCTCGAAGTAGCGCAGGTCGAGCGAACAGAGTTCGGACAGCCGCAGGCCCGACGAGTAGAACAGTTCGAGCATCGCCGCATCGCGCAGCGACTCGAAGCTGCCGTCGGGCGTCGCCGACACCAGGCTGAGCGCCTGGTCGGGCGACAGCGCCTTCGGCAGGCGCTTCGGCGCGCGCGGCGCGCGCACGCCGCGCGCCGGATTGGCTGCGGTCCGCCCTTGCGCGGCGAGCCAGTCGTAGAAGCCGCGCCAGGCCGACAGGCGCCTGGCGATCGACTTCGGCGCGCGGCCGGCACGCGACTCGGCAGCGACCCAGCGGCGGATCGACTGCTCGTCGATCGCGCCCCAATCGGGTTCGGGTTCGGCCCGGGCTTCGGACGCGTCAGGGCGGGAATCGTGCGGCAAGGCCGCCGCCGCGATCCGCGCGAGGATCGCGAGGTCGGCCCGATAGCCGTCGATCGTGCGCGGCGAGCAGCCGCGCTGGACCGCAAGGCGCTCGAGATAGGCCTCGATGGACCCGGTCACGGCCGAGGCCGAAGCCCAGGAGGCTGTCGGCGCATGACCGCCTCCTAGTCGACCAGTCGCGACAGCGCCGCGCTGGCGGTCTCGGCGATCCGCTCGAGCCAGGCGGTGCCCATCGTGCTGGTGAAGCGATCCGGGTCGGCCGAGCCCAGCACCAACAGCCCGAACGCCTTCGGATCGCGGCCCTTGCGAAGCGGCAGCAGCGCGATCGAACGCGTCTCGCGGCCACCGTCGGGCAGCCAGGTCGCGGCCTGGAAGTCCGAATTCGGCCCGCAGTACGGCTGCACCATGCTGCTGGCCAGGGTCAGCACGTCCGCTGCGACCGGCTGCGCGAATTCGGCGTCCGGGAATTCCTCGCGCAACCCCCAGAGCCGCATCGCGACCTGCGGCACGGAGAAGTTCTCGGCCAGGCCCTCGGAAACGATCGTCGGCAGCTCGGACGGCTCGGCGGCGAGCAGCAAATCGCGCGTCCACTTCTGGACCTTGGCGCCGATCGCGTCGTTCTCCTCGCCGAGCCGCAGCAGTTCTGCAAGCTTCAGCTCGAGTGCGCGGTGGCGCTCGCGCAGCACCTCGAGCTGGCGCTCCTGCAGCGAGATCGCGCGTCCGCCGTGCGGGTGAGGCAGCGAGATCGACGCGAGCAGGTCGACGTGCTCGGCGAAGAAATCGGGATTGTCACGAAGGTAGCGGGCGACTTCGTCTGCCCCGAGGACACTGTCGTTCATTCTGCTTCCACAGGAGAAATTGCGGCGAGATCGAACTCGCCCTCGAACACTGTGGCGGCGGGGCCGGTCATCAGGACACGATCGCCGTTCCACGCGATATCGAGCCGGCCGCCGCGCGCGTGCACGGCGACCGGCGACGTCGCCAGGCCGCGGCGAATCGCCGCGACCGCCGCAGCGCAGGCGCCGCTGCCGCAGGCCAGCGTTTCGCCGACGCCACGTTCCCAGACCCGCAGCTTCAGCGAGCCGTCGGGCAGCCGCTGCGCGAAGCCGACGTTGGCGCGGGCCGGGAAGCGCGGGGAGGTCTCGATCCTCGGGCCTTCGCTGCGCACCGGCGCGGCATCGGCGTCGTCGACGAAGCACACCGCATGCGGATTGCCCATCGAGACGAGCGACAGCCAGCGCGTCAGCCCGTCGATTTCGAGCGGCCAGACCGTGTCTTCGCCGTCGGCACGCGGCGTCAGGCCCTGCGAATCGAAAGGAATGCGCTCGGGTTCGAAGGCCGGCGCGCCCATGTCGACGGTGACGCGTCCATCGTCTTCGAGCCGCGGTTCGATGATGCCGCCCAGCGTGGCGACGCGGATCGCGCGCTTGTCGGTCAGCCCCTGGTCGAAGACGAAGCGCGCGAAGCAGCGCGCACCGTTGCCGCACTGCTCGACCTCGCCGCCGTCGGCGTTGAAGATCCGGTAGCGGAAGTCGACGTTCGGCAGGTCGTCGGCCGGCTCGACGAGCAACATCTGGTCCGCCCCGATGCCGTAATGGCGGTCGGCGATGCGCCGCCACTGCGCCGGCGTCAGCGCGATGCGCTGGCGTACACCGTCGAGCACGACGAAGTCGTTGCCGGCGCCGTGCATCTTGGTAAAGCGAATCTTCATCGCGGCGATTATCGCCCAGCCGCCTGTCGCGCTATCCGGCGACGGCCCGGTCGCGTCCGTAGAAGTCGGGTTCGCCGGGCGGACGCGTCTTGAAGCGCTTGTGCGTCCACAGGTACTGGGCCGGCATCTCGAGGACCCGCTCTTCGATGAACGCGTTCATGCGCCGCGTGTCGGCTTCGAGGTCGCCGCTCGGAAAGTCCTCCCAGGCCGGGTACAGCCGCACGACATAGCCGTCGCGCGCCAGCGTCGTCACGCAGGGAACGACCCTGGCGCGCGCGATCCTGGCCAGCCGCGACACCGAGGTGACGGTAGCCGCCGGCACGCCGAAGAACGGCACGAACAGCGCGTCGCGCGGCCCGAGATCCATGTCGGGCAGGAAATAGAAAGGCACGCCGTCGCGAATCGGGCGCAGCGCGGCACGCATGCCTTCGGTGCGCAGGATCATCGTCGAGGTCTCGGTGTGGAAACGCGAACGCCCCTGCGTCATCGCCTCGGTCAGCACGCGGCTCTTCTGCGCCGCGTACATCGAAGCGACCGGCGTCTCGACCTGCAGCCGCGTGCCGCCGGCGTCGAGGCCGACGAAATGCGGCGCCAGCAGGATCATCGGCTTGCCGTGGTGCGCCTCGAAGTGCTCGAGCCCCTCGATGCGACACAGCGCGCGGATCCGCTCGGGCGAGCCGTACCAGAACACGAAGCGCTCGAAGAAGCTGCGCATGAAGTACCTGAAGTGATCGCGCGCCACGGCCTCGCGCTGCGCTTCGGTCCAGTCGGGGAAGCACAGGCGCAGGTTCGTCAGCGCGATGCGCCGGCGCGGACGTGCCAGGTGCCAGGCAATCGAGCCGGCGAAGTTGCCGAGGCCGCGCAACAACGGGTAAGGCATGCGCGACAGTGTCCGCAATGCCGTCAGACCGAATTTCTCGAGCCGCTCGCCCATGTCCGTTTCTAGTTCATTGCCCGTCTTGCGCGATCCGCCCCGGCCGGCCGCTTGTAGCGGTTATAGCCCCACAGGTATTGCGCCGGCCAGCGGCGCACCAGCGCCTCGATGCGCGCGTTCAGATGTTGCGGGGTCGGCGCCTCGTCGAGGCGCGACAGGTGGATGCGCCAGCCGCCCGGGATCCGTTCGCCGACCGCGAAGACGACGGCGGCCCCGGTGCTGCGCACCAGTTGCTGCGGCAGCGTCATCGTCCACGCCGGCTCGCCGAAGAACGGCGCCCATTCGCCGTCGCCGGCACCCGGCACATGATCCGGCAGCAGGCCGACCGCTTCGCGCGCGCGCAATGCGCGCAGCAGTGCGCGGACCCCGGACAGCGAGGCCGGCACCGCGCGCATGCGGCCGACCTCGCGCACGCGGCGCACCAGCGGGCGCAGCAGCGCCTTGTGCGGCTCGCGAAAGATCACGGTGATCGGTGCACGCAGCGCGTACCAGCGCGCCGTCATCTCGAAGGCGCCAAGGTGCGGCGTCAGGAACAGGATGCCGCGGCCGGCCGCTTCGGCCTGTTCGATGACGGCCAGGTCGTCGCAGCGCACGAAATGCGCCAGTGCCTCGGGGCTGCGGCGCCAGATCCACGGCAGCTCGGCTGCCATCGTGCCGGCGCCGGCAGCGGCGCGCAGGCTCCACCCGAGCCCCGGATAACCGGCGCGACGCAGGTTGTCGACGAGCTTGCGCCGGTAGCGCGCGGAGACGCCCGCGACCAGCACGCCGACCAGCGCGCCGAACCCGCGCAGCACCGGTAGCGGCAGCCGCCCGGCCAGGTCGGCCGTCGCGGCCAGCATGCGCGCGCCCGCGCTCCCGGGCGGCGCGCCCGGCGCGGACGGCGGCGACAAGCCGGCACCGGTCGGCGCAGCGGGCTGGCGGTCGTCAGGGGGCGGGCCGACTGGGGCGGGCATGGAAACGGCGTGGTTCGGACCGGCGAAGTCTAGTCGAAGCCGTTGCCCGGGAACCTGTCGGCGCCGAACCAGGCGGCCGTCATCGACGGCACGAGGGCTGATGCCACGGCCGGGCCGACGCTGGATATAATCTGCAGGTCGCCGGTTTAATGGACAACTTGCGGGGCGACTCGCCGGCCTCGTGCCGGGGAAAATTCCGCTAAAGCGTCGCCGCTTCTCCGCAAGCCGGCTGCGCCGAACGGGCCGGTCCACGGAGGACATCGGCCCGCCGTCCGAGTCCTTCAGGAGAAGCCATCTTGTCCAACGAATATCTCTTCACTTCCGAGTCGGTCTCCGAGGGGCATCCCGACAAGGTCGCCGACCAGATCTCCGACGCGATCCTCGACGCGCTGCTCGCGCAGGATCCCGCATCCCGGGTCGCTGCCGAAACGCTGTGCAACACCGGGCTGGTCGTGCTGGCGGGCGAAATCACGACGAAGGCCAACGTCGACTACATCCGGGTCGCACGCGAGACGCTCAAGCGCATCGGCTACGACAACACCGACTACGGCATCGACCACCGCGGCTGCGCCGTGCTCGTGGCCTACGACAAGCAGTCTTCGGACATCGCGCAAGGCGTCGACCACGCGGGCGACGACAACCTGGACCAGGGGGCCGGCGACCAGGGGCTGATGTTCGGCTATGCCTGCGACGAGACGCCCGAACTGATGCCCGCGGCGATCTACTACGCGCACCGGATCGTCGAGCGGCAGTCGCAGCTTCGCAAGAGCGGCGTGCTGCCCTGGCTTCGGCCCGACGCGAAATCGCAGGTCACGCTGCGCTACGTCGACGGCAAGCCGGCCGGCATCGACACCGTCGTGCTGTCGACCCAGCATTCGCCCGAGATCGGCCAGGGCCAGATCCGCGAAGCGGCGATCGAGGAAATCGTCAAGCCGGTCTTCCCCGAGGAACTGCTGAAGGCCAGCGACATCCGCTACCTGATCAACCCGACCGGCCGCTTCGTCATCGGCGGCCCGCAGGGCGACTGCGGCCTGACCGGGCGCAAGATCATCGTCGACACCTACGGCGGCGCTGCGCCGCACGGCGGCGGCGCTTTCTCCGGCAAGGACCCGTCGAAGGTCGACCGCTCGGCCGCCTATGCGGCGCGCTACGTGGCGAAGAACATCGTCGCCGCCGGCCTGGCGAGCAAGTGCCTGGTCCAGGTCTCGTACGCGATCGGGATCGCGAATCCGACCTCGATCATGGTGACCACCGAGGGCACCGGCAAGGTCGACGACGCGCGCCTGTCGCAACTGGTGCGCGACAGCTTCGACCTGCGACCCAAGGGCATCGTCAAGATGCTCGACCTGCTGCGTCCGATCTACGAGAAGACCGCCGCCTACGGCCACTTCGGGCGCGACGAACCCGAATTCGGCTGGGAACGGACCGACCGGGCCGCCGC
>JAAZBL010000176.1 GCA_012513825.1 Limnobacter sp.
AAGCGCCGAACGAGCCGATCGCGGACATCCCTCCGGCAGTCCTGAACCGGAACCGACCGGCGATTTCGGTTGCCGGTTGGTCGGAGGTGCCGAAGAATTGCGCCTCGAAGGCGCTCGGACCGCCGTCGGTGGTCGCCAGCACGCCAGTCACGGGAGCCGGCGACGCGCCGCCGGAATCCTGGCGGATCGGCATCGCAGCGACCCCCACGTCTTCGGTCAGCGACCTGGATTGCGGCTCGAGCGGGTCGGGGAACGAGACGACGAGATCGGAAATCGAACTGCCGCTCTCGACGATGCGGCCTGACGCGTCGACCGCGATCCTCACCCTTGCACTGAAGCCGTAGGTCGTGACGCCTTGCCGGTCGGAATGCGTATCTCCGGCTGCGCGATGCGGCCCGAGGACGCCGACGGCCAGCCCCTCGTAAACCCGCGCTTCGGTCGGCCACTCGTTCAGCGCAGCAGGATTCCACTGGGCATGCCAGACGCCGAAATAGGTGTCCGGTGTCTCGGTACCCGCACGCTCCCAGACGCCGAAGTCGATGTGCGCGAATTCGCTCGCATTCGCTTCGGGCAGCGATACGCCGTCCCAGTGCCTGTGGAAGCCCGTGATCGCCGTGTACGCGCCGCGCGGCGCCGGCGGTTCCTCGAACGCTTCGCCGCGCACGGCCCCGATCAGGTCGCGCACGCCGAAGGCCGTCTTGTTCGCGGTGCCGAAACTGTAGGTTCCCCCCAGGCTTGCCGGCTGACCCGCAGGGAACGCGAGCGTCAGCGTGTAACCCCTCGGCGTCGCGGACGGCACCACCGTCGCGCCGGTTTCCATGAAGACGGTAGACGGCGGGTCTGCACAGACGCCAAGCGAAAAGCCGACCTCGCTGGCCGAGTCCTGCGACACGCAGGCGGCTGCCGGTGGTGGAGGGTCGTCGCCGCCACCGCCTCCTCCGCCGCCTCCGCAAGCTGCAAGCGTCAGGGCCAGAGCCGCACCCGACGCAATTCCCGCCACCCTTCGCAGGCGCGAGGGACTCCATGTCGATCTGGATGCCGGATCGACCGCGCCGCTCGCAACTGACTGTTGCGGCTCGCCGGCCTCGGGTTTGCTCGCGATCATCGACTCTCCTTGATGCATGGATCCGGTAACTGCACTCGGCGCTGAGGATAGAGCAGGCGAGCGACGAGGTGGTGAAGGAACGCACAAACGCTTGCGATCGTTGGACGAATCGGAACCGGCCACGCTGCGAACGGCGCCGATCCTCGATGCGGCGGCAACGGAGAGCAAACGACGCGCCCGGCTTCGGCGCAGCCGGCCCCGCATCCGCTCCGTAGCCGATGTCTTAAGATGGCCCTCTCCTGGCCAGCGCGCCAGCACTCACCGGATTTCCTGCAGATGACCTTCCGTGCGCTCTATCTGGAGAAGGACGACAGCGGCTTTCGCGCGTCCGTCCGTCAACTGACCGACGAGCAGCTCGCCGCGGGCGCTTCCGCCGGCGACGTCGTCGTTCGCGTCTCGCATTCCACGCTGAACTACAAGGACGGCCTCGCACTGTGCAATCGCTCTCCCGTCGTACGCAGCTGGCCGATGGTCGCCGGGATCGACGGCGCGGGCACCGTCGAATCGAGCGACCACCCCGACTGGAAGCCCGGCGACCAGGTCGTGCTGAACGGCTGGGGCGTCGGCGAGACGCACTGGGGCTGCCTTGCGCAGAAGGCCCGCCTGAAGGGCGACTGGCTCGTGCGCCTGCCCGACGACATGGAGACGCGCGACGCTATGGCGATCGGCACGGCCGGCTACACGGCGATGCTGTGCGTGATGGCGCTGGAGCGCAATGGCGTGAAGCCGGGCGACGGCGAGGTGCTGGTGACCGGGGCGGCAGGCGGTGTCGGCAGCGTCGCGATCGCGATCCTGTCGCGGCTCGGATACCGTGTCGTCGCCTCGACCGGTCGGCTCGACGAAGCCGACTACCTGCGCAAGCTCGGCGCGAGCGAGGTCATCGACCGAGCCGGTCTTTCCGCTCCCGGCAAGCCTCTGCAGAAGGAACGCTGGACCGGCGTCGTCGACGCCGTCGGCTCGCATACGCTGGCCAACGCCTGCGCGCAGACGCGATACCGCGGGACCGTCGCGGCCTGCGGTCTGGCCCAGGGCATGGATTTCCCCGCGAGCGTCGCGCCGTTCATCCTGCGTGGCGTCACGCTCGCCGGCGTCGACTCGGTGATGTGCCCGATCGACGAGCGCCGCGAGGCCTGGCGGCGGCTTGCCTCGCAGCTCGACCGTTCGCTACTGGCCACGATCACCAGCGAGATCGGGCTCGACGAGGTGCTGCCGAAGGCGGCCGAGCTGCTCGCCGGCCGGGTGCGCGGCCGGATCGTCGTCGACGTCGACCGATGAGGGGACCGGAAGCGATCGAGTACGAGATCGCAGCGGTCGATCCGCACGCCCATCTGTTCGAAGTCACGCTGACGATCGCACGGCCGGACCCTGCCGGCCAGGAGCTGGCGCTGCCGGCGTGGATTCCGGGCAGCTACCTGGTCCGGGAGTTCGCGCGCAACATCGTTCGCATCGAAGCGAGCAGCGACGGCAAGCCGCTCGCGCTGACGAAGCTCGACAAGCACAGCTGGCGACTGGCGCCCTGCGAAGGCCCGGCATCGGTGCGCTACCGGGTCTACGCCTGGGACCTGTCGGTGCGCGGTGCGCATCTCGACGCCACGCACGGTTTCTTCAACGGCACCAGCGTCTTCCTGCGGGTGCTCGGCCAGGAACACGAAGCCTGCGCGGTACGGATCGCGGCGCCTGCCGGCGAGTTCGGACGCGACTGGCGGGTCGCCACGACGCTGCCCGCAGACGGCGCGCCGCGCTGGGGCTTCGGCCGCTATCGCGCGGCCGACTACGACGAACTGATCGACCACCCGGTCGAGATGGGCCGCTTCACGACGGCTTCCTTCGAAGCCGGCGGCGCGACGCACGACATCGCGGTCACCGGACGGCACGACGCCGACCTCGAACGGCTGTGCCGCGACCTCGCCCGGATCTGCGAAACGCAGATCGCGCTGTTCGAGCCCGGAAGCCGGCGTGCACCGGTCGACCGCTACCTGTTCCTCGTCATGGCGGTCGGCGACGGCTACGGCGGGCTCGAGCATCGGTCCAGCACCGCGCTGATCTGCCGGCGCAACGACCTGCCCTACGCCGGCATGGAAGGCGTGCCCGACGGCTATCGCGGCTTTCTGGGGCTGGCCAGTCACGAATACTTCCATACGTGGCACGTCAAGAGGATCAAGCCGGCGGTCTTCGCCGACTACGAACTGGGTGGCGAGAACTACACGCGGCTGCTCTGGATCTTCGAGGGCTTCACTTCTTACTACGACGATCTGGCGCTGCCGCGTTCCGGCGTGCTCGACGAGGCCGGTTACCTGAAGGAACTGGCGAAAACGATCTCCAGCGTGATGCGCGGCCCAGGCCGCTTCGAGCAGAGCGTCGCCGAATCGAGCTTCGATGCCTGGATCAAGTACTACCGCCAGGACGAAAACGCGCCGAACGCGATCGTCAGCTACTACGCAAAAGGTGCGCTGGTGGCCCTGTCGCTCGACCTGACGATTCGTGCGCGCAGCCGCGGACGGCATTCGCTCGACGACGTGATGCGCCTGGCCTGGCGACGCTACGGCCGGGACTTCTACGCCCGCCCGCCGGGTTCGCGCCAAGGCCTGCCCGAGGACGGCTTTCCCGAACTGCTCGCCGAAGCCACCGGCCTGCGGCTGGACGCCGAGATCCGCGACTGGGCCGAGGGCACGACCGACCTGCCGCTGCAGCAGCTTTTCGAGCCTTTCGGCCTGGAATTGAAGTTCGAGGGCGCCGATCATGCCGGTGCCCGACTCGCGGCGAAACTGCGCCCGCGCGACGGTTCGCTCGAATTCGCGCAGATCGTCAACGGCGGCCCGGCGCATGCCGCCGGACTTGCCGCCGGCGACACGCTGGTCGCGATCGACGGGCTGCGCGTCGCCGACGAAAACGCGCTGAAGGCATTGCTCGAGCGACGCAGCAACGGCGCGACGCTGAAGATGCATGCGTTCCGTCGCGACGAGCTGTTCGAGACGACGCTGACGCTTGCACCGGCGCGACCGAGCGAAGCCCGGCTGGCCGTCTCCAAGCGCGAATCGGCCGCGCAGCGCAAGCTGCGCGCAGCCTGGCTGCAGGTATCGGCGGACGGGGCGTCGCGAGTGCCTGCGGACGAGGCGTCGCGAGTCGCGACCGAGGCGCGCGTTCCGGCCGAGTCTGCGCCTACCAGCGAATCTCCTCGCTAGGCCGGCGCAGTTCGCCCGGGATCGTGTCCGGGCGCAGCGACGCATAGGAGGCGACGATCCGGTCGACGGTGCCGTCGGCCTTCAAGGCCTCGAACGCGGCGCGCCAGCGCTCGATCTCGTCGGCCGGCAGGTCCTTCGACCCGGCCAGGTAGATTTCGCTGCGCCGGACGATCTGGCCGATGTTCAGCGTGGTGACGTCGCCGCCGACCTCGCGATACCCGTAGAGCACCATCAGGCGAGGCGCAAGCCAGGCGTCGATCAGCCGGTCGCGCAGCTTCTGCGCGTTGATCCACTCCTCGCTGGCCGGCGAGATTCGCGTGAAGCCCCGTTCGCGCAGCAGCGCCTCGGCTCCGCTTCGGCGCAGCACGCCGGTCGGCCGGTCCTTGACCTTGTCGAGCGAAGAGACGTCGACGCCGGTGCCGCCGACCAGCACCAGGTCGTCGATGACGATCGGCGCGATCCAGCTGTAGCGCGGTTCGCGCTCGGGCGTGCGTGTCAGCGCCAGGATGCCGATGCCGGATTCGCTCTCGGCAATTTCCTGGGCGCGTGTCCATGGCATGAACTCGATGCGCCCCGAGTGGCCGACGCGCTGCGCCATCTCGCGGACGATGTCGTAGACCGCACCGGTGGGCTTGCCGAACTCGGAGACCGTCGGCGGCGGGACGTGGAACGAGTAAGGCGGAAGCTCGGCGGCCAGCAGCCGGAGCTCGTCGGCGGCGGCTGCGTTCGCGAATGCGCACGCCGACGCCACCAACATCGAGGCGAAGACGGATCCGACGCGCATTGCAGACCTCCGCTTACGCTTGCAGCCCATCCGGGCATGCCGGATTTCCGGGCCAGGCCGATCAGAACGAACCGAACATGCTGCCCAGGATCACGACCGTCACGATCGCGAGGAGCGGGGCGACGATCGTGACCATGAAGATGTCGAGATACGACTGCCGGTGCGTGAGCCCGCAGATCGCAAGCAGCGTGATGACCGCGCCGTTGTGCGGGAGCGCATCGAAACCCCCCGACGACATCGAGGCGACCCGGTGCATGACCTCCGGGTCGATCCCGAACTGCTGCGCGAGCTGCATGTAGGTCTCGCCCAGCGTCTGCAGCGCGATGCTCAGGCCGCCCGAGGCCGAGCCGGTGACCCCGGCGAGGACGTTGACGGCGACCGCCAGCGAAACAAGCGGATTGCCCGGCGAGATGTTGAGGACCGCGTCGCGGATCACGATGAACGCCGGCAGCGAAGCGATCGTGGCGCCGTAGCCGACCTCCGACGCCGTATTGAAGATCGGCAGCAGCGAGCCCATCGTGCCGGCGTTGATCGAGCTCTTGACGTCGGCAAGCCGCTTGAGGTTCATCAGGATCAGCACGACGATCGAGATCACCAGTGCGCCGATCAGCGCCCAGATGCCGCGCACCGTGCCGATGTGCGTGGCGCCGTATCGGTCCTGCGCGAGGTACTCGGTGTTCATCGCCGGGATCACCACGTAGGTCAGCAGCGCGTTCAGCGCGATGACCAGCACGATCGGTACCAGCGCGACGACGATGCCGGGCAGTTCGGAGGCCGCGCGCGTGCCGACGGCACCGCCGTCGATCGCGTCGGGATCGGCGACGCTGCTGTCGCCCCGGGTGGAACCGGTGGTATCGCTGTCGGCGTAGTTCTCGCCGCGCGCCGCCGCAGCGCGTGCCCGGCGGTTGAGCCACAACATGCCGCCGGTGAACATGATCGCTGCGGCGATCAGGCCCAGGCCCGGTGCCGCGAAGGGCGTGGTGCCGAAGAATGGCATCGGGATCGCGTTCTGGATCGCCGGCGTACCGGGCAAGGCCGTCATCGTGAACGTGAACGAACCGAGCGCGATGGCGCCGGCGATCAGCCGCTTCGGTACGTTGGCCTCGCGAAACAGCGCCACGGCGATCGGGAAGACGGCGAAGGCGACGACGAACAGCGAGACGCCGCCGTAGGTCAGGATCGCACAGGCCAGCACGATGGCCAGGATCGCGCGCTCCTTGCCGGTGTGCGTGACGATCCAGTGTGCGATGGCCCGCGCCGATCCGCTGTCGTCCATCAGCTTTCCGAAGATCGCGCCGAGCATGAAGATCGGGAAGTACAGGATCAGGTATCTCCCCAGCGCCGGCATGAAGATCTGCGTGTACGACGCGAACAGCGGCGCCTCGCCGCTGAGCAGCACGGCGAACAGCGCGAGGATCGGCGCCAGCACGAGCACCGTGATCCCGCGATACGCAAGGAACATCAGCAGGAAGAGAGAGAGGATGATCCCGGCGAGGCCCATGATCGAGCTCCGGTGTTCGTTGTCGTTGCGGCTGCACCGCCGTACCGGCCGGCTCCCGATCTTTCCGCGCTTCCTGGGAGGATGTCAATCCGGAAAAAGCGGTAACGCCTCCGCCGGGAAGCGAGCCCCGAACAGCGCCCGGACGCTCAGGCGAACAGCGCGGCCAGCGCCTCCCCCGGGTCCGGCGCGCGCATGAACGCCTCGCCGACGAGAAAGGCGTCGACGCCTGCCGCGCGCATCCGCTTCACGTCGCCGGTCGACAGGATCCCGCTCTCGGTGACGACCAGGCGTTCCGGCGGCATCGATCCGAGCAGGCCGATCGTGGTGTCGAGCGACACCTCGAAGCTGCGCAGGTTGCGATTGTTGATGCCGATCAGCGGCGAAGCCAGCTTCAGCGCGCGTTCGAGTTCGGCGCGGTCGTGCACCTCGACCAGCACGTCCATCGACAAGGATCGCGCGATGGCCTCGAACTCGGCGAGTCGCGCGTCGTCGAGGCTCGCGACGATCAGCAGGATGCAGTCGGCACCATAGGCGCGCGCCTCCCAGACCTGGTAGGCGTCGACGACGAAGTCCTTGCGCAGCACCGGCAGCGCGCAGGCCGCGCGCGCTGCGCGCAGGTAGTCGAGCGATCCCTGGAAGAAGCTCTCGTCGGTAAGGACCGACAGGCAGGCGGCGCCGCCGCGCTCGTAGCTGGCCGCGATCGCGGGCGGATCGAAGTCGGCGCGCAGCACGCCCTTGCTGGGGCTCGCCTTCTTGACCTCGGCAATGACCGCGGCACGGCCTTCGGCGATCCTCGCCCGCAGCGCGCGCTCGAAGCCGCGCGTGTCCTGGCCGCCGCAGGCGTCTTCGGCTTCGGCGCGCATCGCCTGCAGCGAGCGGCGGCGCTTTGCGGCGGCGACCTCTTCGCGCTTGACCGCGACGATCCTTTCGAGAATGTCGGTCGACATCGGTCCTCCGGGCGTCAGTTCGCGAAGCGCTGCGTGAACGCGACGAAGCGTTCGAGCTTCTCGCGCGCCGCGCCCGAGGCAATCGCCTCGCGTGCGCGGTCGATGCCGTCGACGATCGAGTCGGCGACGTTGGCCGCGTACAGCGCGACGCCGGCGTTCAGCGCGACGATCTCGCGCGGCGTGCCGACCTTGTTCGACAGCGCCTCGAGCACCATCTCCTTCGACTCCTCGGCGTCGCCGACCTTCAGTCCGCGATTGCTGATCATCGCCAGGCCGAAGTCCTCGGGGTGGATCTCGTACTCGCGGACCTCGCCGTCCTTGAGTTCGCCGACCAGCGTGGACGCGCCCAGCGACACCTCGTCCATGCCGTCCTTGCCGTAGACGACGATCGCGTGCTGCGCGCCGAGCCTTTCCATCACGCGCACCTGGATCCCGACGAGGTCGGGATGGAAGACACCCATCAGGATGTTCGGCGCACCGGCCGGATTCGTGAGCGGACCGAGGATGTTGAAGATCGTGCGAACGCCGAGTTCCCGGCGGATCGACGCGACGTTCTTCATCGCCGGATGATGGTTCGGCGCGAACATGAAGCCGACGCCTGTCTCGCGGATGCAGTCGGCCACCTGCGCCGGGCTCAGCATGATGTTCGCCCCGAGCGCCTCCAGCACGTCGGCTGCACCCGACTTGGACGACACACCGCGACCGCCGTGCTTGGCGACGATGCCGCCGGCCGCGGCGACGACGAAGCTCGACGCGGTGGAGATGTTGAAAGTCTGCGCTCCGTCGCCCCCGGTGCCTACGACGTCGACGAAGTTCGGCCCGACCTCGACCTGGACCTTGTTCGCGAACTCGCGCATGACCTGCGCGGCCGCGGTGATTTCGCCGATCGTCTCCTTCTTGACGCGCAAGCCCAGCAGGATCGCGGCAGTCATCGCCGGCGACATCTCGCCGCTCATGATCATCCGCATCAGCTTCAGCATCTCGTCGTGGAAGATCTCGCGATGCTCGATGCAGCGCGTGAGCGCCTCTTGCGCGGTGATCGTCATTTCAGTTCTCCAGGAAGTTCTTCAACAGCGCGTGGCCGTGTTCGGTCAGGATCGATTCGGGGTGGAACTGCACGCCTTCGACCGGAAGATCGCGATGGCGCAGCCCCATGATCTCGCCGTCGGCCGTCCAGGCGGTGACCTCGAGGCAATCGGGCAGCGTCTCGCGATCGACGGCGAGCGAGTGATAGCGGGTCACCGTGAACGGGCTGGGCAGATCGCGGAACACGCCGGCGCCGGTGTGCTCGACCGGCGATACCTTGCCGTGCATGACCTGCTTCGCGCGGACTACGCGCCCGCCGAAGGCCGCACCGATCGACTGGTGGCCGAGGCAGACGCCGAGGATCGGAATCTTCCCGGCGAAGCGCTCGATCAGCGGCACCGAAATCCCGGCTTCGTTCGGCGTGCACGGACCGGGCGAGATCACGATGCGCGCTGGCGCCAGCCGCTCGATGCCTTCGAGGTCGATCGCATCGTTGCGCACGGTCTGCACGTCTTCACCGAGTTCGCCGAAATACTGGACGAGGTTGTAGGTGAAGCTGTCGTAATTGTCGATCATCAGCAGCCGCGACACGGCAACTCCTTCGATTGTTCGGAAACGGGAGGCGCCATCGGACGCAGCTCCGCGGAACTTCCGCGTACGCGGCGCCAGCGTCGCGCCCGACTCGCTGCGACGGCCATCGGACGGTATCGGAGGGGAACGGAGGGCATCCGGCAAATCTCCTTCTGCTTACAGGAGCCGCCGAGCCGGAGGTGCATGAACCGCTGCCTTGTCATCCGGTACGACGGCAAGGCGCGGGCTGAACCGCAACGACGTGCCGCTTCCTAGCGGAAGCGCCACCAGCGGGAAGCATCGATCGTTGCGAAGCGGTTCATTTGGGAGGGATTCTAGCTCGAACCGCCGACGCGTGCCGGCCGGCTCGGCAGGTGCCCGGCTCGAATCGATCGATTGACCGAGCTGCTGGTTCGACCAGAAAGTCTTTGCGCACGTAGCTAAATAATAAAGTACAATCGTGCGCAACACGGGCAACCCGAGGAGAGGCATCATGTCCGTTCCCGAACACCCGACATCCCCGGATCATGGAAGACCTTCCCGACGAAGCACTCGAGCAGGTGGCCGCCTATTTCCAGGCGCTTTCGGAGCCGACGCGCCTGCGCATCCTCAACCTGCTGCGCACGCAGGGCCGCAGCGTGGGCGAACTCGCGCAACTCTGCGGGTTCAGCTCGGCGAACGTCTCGCGGCATCTGGCCGTGCTCGGCCAGCACGGTCTCGTCGAGCGCGAAACCCGCGGCAACAGTGCGATCTACAGCATCGCCGACAAGTCGGTCTACGACTTGTGCGATCTCGTCTGCGGCAACATCGCGCGCCTGCTCGAACGCGAGGCGAAGACGCGCGCCGCATTCGCCGCGCCCGCACCGAAACGGGCCAGGGCCCAGCGATCCTGACCGGCCGTCATGGCGGTGACGACCGGTCCTGCGCACACCGCCATGACGAGAGCCGGAAACCATGAGACAGGACAACGAGCACTTCTTCGCCCGGAGGGCACTCGAACGACCGCTCGAGCGGCGCAGGGAGCTGCTGAGACTGGGCGCGGCCGGCTTGGGCGCGGCCGGCTTGGGCGCGGCCGGCCTGGGCGCGGCCGGCCTGCGTGCCGCGGGGGTCGCGGGCCTCGCGTTCACGCCCGGCATCGCCGCCGCGGCTGAGAAGGTCAGGACGACGGCGCGGATCGTCATCGCAGGCGCCGGCGCCGCAGGCCTGGCTGCCGCATCGCGACTGTCCGCGGCGCTGGATGGCGCGACGATCACGTTGATCGATGCGCGCAGGCAACACTTCTACCAGCCCGGCTTCACTCTCGTGGGTTCGGGCATCAAGCCGGCAAGCTACGTCGAGTCCGCCACGGCCGACTACGTGCCCGGCAACGTCGAACTGGTCGAGCAGCGGGTAGCCGAGTTCGATCCGGAAGCCAACAAGGTCGTCACCGACGGCGGCCAAACCTTTGCCTACGACTTCCTGATCGTCGCGACCGGGCTGAAGCTCGAGTACGGCCTGATCGAGGGCATGGACGAGAAGCTGATCGGCCGCGACGGCATCGGCAGCATCTACCACAGCCCGGCGGGCGCCCAGGCCACCTGGCAGTCGATGTCGGCATTCGCGGACAAGGGCGGCACGGGGATCTTCCTGCGCCCGGCCACCGAGATGAAATGCGCGGGGGCGCCGCTCAAGTACACGTTCGTCACCGACGACTACCTGAACCGGCGCGGCAATCGCGGCCGGGCCGAGATCGTCTACAACGCGAACAACAAGGCGCTGTTCAGCGTGCCGATCGTTTCGGAGAAGGTGCGCATGCTGTTCCAGCAGCGCGGGATCCGGGTCAACTACGAGCGCGTGCTGGCGGCGATCGAACCGGGCAGGCGCATCGCCATTTTCCGGACGCCGACGGGCATCGAGGAGCAGGACTACGACTTCATTCACGTGATCCCGCCGATGCGGGCGCCCGAGGCGATCCGCAACAGTCCGCTGCCCTGGCGAACCGGTGCCTGGGCGGCCGAGGGCTGGATGGAAGTCGACAAGGGCACGCTGCGCCATCTGCGCTATCGCAACGTCTTCGGTGTAGGCGACATCGCCGGCGTACCCAAGGGCAAGACGGCCGCCAGCGTGAAGTGGCAGGTGCCGGTGGCCGTCGACCACCTGGTCGCCGAGATTGCGAGCAGGAGCTCTGACGCACGCTACGACGGCTACACCTCCTGCCCTCTGATCACGCGGCTGGGACAGGCGATGCTGATCGAATTCGACTACGAGAACAACCTCGTGCCGTCGTTTCCGGGCGTGATCGCCCCGCTCGAAGAACTGTGGATCAGCTGGGTCATGAAGACGATGGCGCTGAAGCCTACCTACGTCAGCATGTTGCGCGGCATCGCTTGAGGAGCGACATCATGAAGGAACTCGACCCCCTGGTCCTGTTGGCGGTGTTCCAGGAGATGCTCGGCCCGCTGCTGTGGATCCTCCTGGCCGTCGTGGTGCTGGGCCTGGCGGCATTCGCCGCGCTGCTGGTCCGCGAGAAACGGATCGTGTCGCGCCGCCTGGTGCGATCCGAGGCCCTCGGCCTGGTCGGAGGCGCGCTGGCGCTCGTGCTGATGGCCAAGGTCTCGTCGTCGGGCTTCACCGATGCCGGCGGCCCGGCCGACTGGTTCCTGATCGCGCTGGTGTTCGGCCTCGGCATGATCGGCTCGACCATCCTCGCTTATACCGCGGCCGGCTGGTGGAGTGCCCGGCAAGCGGCGGCGAAGACCGATCCGGCTCGCGATGCTTCGGCGGCGCGACGCCTGTCCACGCCCGAGCCGACCCGTAGCTGAAAGCTGCAGGCCGGCGAATTCGTCGGCGAGCCTCCGATCGCCCACTATCATGCCGAGGTCCGGCTCGTTCCCGAGGAGGAGCGATGAGACCTTGCAGAGCACGCGGGACCTGGAGCCGTCGTGCCGTCCTGCTCGTCGGCCCTGCGCTGGCAGGCGTCGTTCAGACGGCAAGCGCCGAGAGTCCGCAGGACCGCTTCTGGGCTCAGCTCGAGTACTTCCTGCCGGCGATCGAATCGACTGCGCGCCTCGATGCTCCGGAATCCGGGATCGTGGGCGGCACGCTCAGCATGGAGGACGACCTCGGCCTGCGCGACCGGAAAGGCACCCCATACCTGTTGCTCGGAACGCGCCTGTCCGAGCGGTGGCGCCTCGAATTCGAGTTCTACACGCTGCGCCGAACCGGAA
>JAAZBL010000177.1 GCA_012513825.1 Limnobacter sp.
CCGCGATAGACGGCGACGATGCGCGCCGCGACGTCCGTCTCCGGCGGCCGCGGCACGAAGTTCGTGATCGTCGGGGCCTCGGCGGGCATCAGCCGGTCGCCGACGCCGATCTCTTCGTTCATCGCGAGCACGCGCAGCGTGGCCGGGTCGCCGCCGCGTTCGAGCCGCGCGGTGCCCAGGAACAGCGCCTCGTGCGCGATCGGCCTGCGCGTGTCCGGATCCAGCAGCGGCTTGGCCTGGCGGTAGATGTGCCACTCGCCGGCGCTGTCGACCGGCATGTTGCGCGCATAGGCGACGTCGCCGCGGCCCAGGTAGACGCGGCCGTCCTGGGTGGCGACGATGCGCGGATCCGTGGCAAGCTGTCCCTCGTCGACGATCAGCGGCCGGTTCAGGAAGGCTTCGATCTCGGTCGAAGGAATCGTCGGCACCGGTGCGCGGTCGAGCTCCGACACGCGCACGCGCGGCTGCAGGCGCTCGACCTGCCTGCCGCCGGCCCCGGCGCCTGCGCCGGAGCCGTCGCTCAGGTGGCTGCCGCCGGAGCCGACGAGCCGGCCCAGGCGCAGCCGGGGCTGGGCGCCCGAACGATCGAGCAGAACGATGTCGCCCGGATAGATCAGGTGCGGGTTGCGGATCTCGGCCCGGTTCAGCTCCCAGATCTCGGGCCAGCGCCAGGGCTTGCTGAGGAAGCGCCCGGAGATGTCCCACAGCGTGTCGCCCTTGACGACGACATAGCGGTCCGGAGCGTTCGGTGCCAGCTCGAGCGGCTGTGCGCCAATGACCCCGGCGACCGTGAGAGCCGCTGCTGCCGACAGAACTCGCGTGATAAGATTTCTCATTGTCTCTGGCGCCCTTTGCGGCCGATTCTGATCAGGTCACGGGGGTGCCGCAAGCTACGCTGCCGGTCCGACCTACCGGCGGCCGATAACAGCCGATGGCCGTACTTTCGATTCTCAAATACCCCGATCCGCGCCTTCATCGCGTCGCCGAGCCGGTTCGCGAAGTCGACGAAGAAGTGCGCACGCTGGTACGCGACATGGCCGAGACCATGTACGCGGCGCCCGGTGTCGGGCTGGCCGCCACGCAGGTCGACGTCCACCGACGGGTCGTCGTCATCGACGTCTCCGAGACCAAGGACGACCTGAAGGTCTTCATCAACCCCGAAATCGTCGCCAGCAGCGAGGACTACAAGTCCTACGAAGAAGGCTGCCTGTCGGTCCCGGGCGTCTACGACGAGGTCGAGCGGCCCGACCGGGTCACCGTGCGGGCCCTGGGGCTCGACGGCCAGCCGTTCACGATCGAGGCCAGCGGGCTGCTGGCCGTCTGCATCCAGCACGAGATCGACCACCTGAACGGTCGCGTCTTCGTCCAGTACCTGTCGCGGCTCAAGCAGAACCGGATCCGCACCCGCATGCTGAAGGCCGAGCGCCAGGTCGCCTGAGCCGCTGCCGCCGTACGCCGGGCCCGCCCGGCCGGGGTCGACGATCCCGGGATCGACCGGGCGCATGATCCACTCGCAGTCGTCAACGCGCGGCCGGGTGCCGCCCGCCTCGTTCCGGACCCCACGATGCTACGAATCGCCTTCGCAGGCACTCCCGAGTTCGCTGCCCGCGCGCTGTCGGCGCTGATCGAGGCCGGCCGCGTGCCGGTCCTCGTGCTGACGCAGCCCGATCGGCCGGCGGGCCGCGGGCGCGCGTTGCAGGCCAGCCCGGTCAAGGCGCTGGCGGTCGAGCACGGCATCGAGGTCTGGCAGCCGGCGAGCCTGCGCGATCCGCAGGTGCAGCGCCGGTTCGCCGAGGTGCCGCTCGACGTGATGGTCGTCGCAGCCTACGGCCTGATCCTGCCCGAGCCGATCCTGTCGCATCCGCGCTTCGGCTGCCTGAACATCCATGCGTCGCTGTTGCCGCGCTGGCGTGGCGCGGCGCCGATCCAGCGCGCAATCGAAGCCGGCGATCGCGAGACCGGCATCACGATCATGCAGATGGACGCCGGGCTCGACACCGGTCCGATGCTGTACAGCCTGCGCACGCCGATCCTGCCCGAGGACACGGGCGGCAGCGTCCACGACCGGCTTGCCGCCCTCGGCGGCGAGGCGATCGTCGCGGCGCTCGACGCGCTCGAAGCCGGCCGGCTGCAACCGGTGCAGCAGCCGGCCGAAGGCGTCACCTACGCGCACAAGCTCGGGCGCGACGACAGCTTGCTCGATTTCGCTGCGCCGGCGCGGGCGCTGGTCGACCGCGTGCGCGCCTTCGACCCGGTGCCCGGATCGTCGGCTGCGATCCGGCGCGGCGACGAAACGGTGCCGGTCAAGTTCTGGCGGCTGCAGGCCTGCCCGGCGGGCTCGGCCGCCGAGGACGGCCGGCCGCCCGCGCCGCCGGGCACGGTGCTGCGCGCCGACGCGCAAGCGCTGCTGATCGCCTGCGGCGACGGCGTCGTCGACGCGCTCGAGCTGCAGAAGCCCGGCGGACGCCGGCTCGCCCGCGCAGACTTCCTGCGAGGATTTCCGATAGCCCCCGGCGATCGCTTCCTGCCGCCGCAGGCCCTGAAATGAGCGCGGCGGCCGCGCGACCCATACTCCGACAGCCTCCTGGCCGCCGGTCTCGCACTGCTTGCATTGGCGCGCTGCCGCCCCGATATTGGATCCGATGCGCGCCTCGTTCCGGCATGAAGCCGGAGGCGCCCGATACGTAGGAGAAACGAACAGATGTTCAACTGGATGAAGACCGCGATCCTGATGGCCGGGATCATGGCGCTGTTCGGCGCCGTCGGAATGGTCATCGGCGGCAAGCAGGGGATGCTGCTCGCGCTCGGATTCGGCCTGATCAGCAACTTCTTCGCGTACTGGTTCTCGGACAAGATGGTCCTGAGGATGTACAACGCGAAGGAGGTCGACGAGACGAGCGCGCCGCAGTTCTACCGGATGGTCGCCGACCTCGCGCGGCGTGCCGAGCTGCCGATGCCGCGCGTCTACCTGATCCAGGAAGACGCGCCCAACGCGTTCGCGACCGGCCGCAATCCGCAAAACGCCGCGGTCGCGGCGACGACCGGCATCCTGCGCGTGCTCAACGAGCGCGAGCTGCGCGGCGTGATGGCGCACGAGCTGGCCCACGTCAAGCACCGCGACATCCTGCTGTCGACGATCTCGGCGACGATGGCAGGCGCGATCTCGGCTCTGGCCAACTTCGCGCTGTTCTTCGGCGGGCGCGACAGCGAAGGTCGTCCGGCGAACCCGATCGCGTCGATCGCCGTGGCGCTGCTCGCGCCGATCGCGGCGATGCTGATCCAGATGGCGATCTCGCGGGCGCGCGAGTTCGAGGCCGACCGGCTCGGCGCCGAGATTTCCGGCGATCCGGCAGCGCTGGCTTCGGCGCTCGACAAGATCAGCCGCTTCGCGAACGGGCGCGTGCCGCTCGAGACGGCCGAGCGCCACCCCGAGACCGCGCAGATGATGATCATGAACCCGCTGTCCGGTGGCGGCCTGCGCGGCCTGTTCTCGACGCACCCGGATACCGCCGAGCGCATCCGGCGCCTGATGGCGATGGCCGGCGCTTCGGTCGTCGCCTGATCGACGCCTCGCCGCGACAGCGCCGTTGAACCGGTCGATGGTCGAACGCGCGCCGCTGTCGCGCGAGATCGCGCTCGCGGCGCGCGCGCTCGAGGCGTTGCGCGCCGGGCGCGCGCTGCCGGCGGCGCTCGACGCCGTGCTTGCCGAGGCCGATCGGCGCGAACCGCTGTCCGATGCCTCGCGCGCGGCGATCCGCGACATGGCGCACGAGGCCACGCGCCGCCTCGGCCTGGTCGACGCGCTGGCGCGCGTGCTCAATCGTCGCCCGCCGGCTTCGTCACTTGCCGCGCTGCAGGCGGTCGCGCTGTCGCAACTGGTCGAGCCGCTGCGCGCCGAGGCCGTGATCGTCGACCAGGCCGTGGCCGCGGTCGGGCAGATGCTCCCCGGGAACACGGGGGCCGCCGGTTTCCTGAACGCGACGCTTCGCCGTTTCCTGCGCGAGCGCGAACCGATGCTGGCCGCCGCTCGCAAGTCGCCGACCGCGCGGTGGAACTATCCGGCCTGGTGGATCGAGACGCTGCGCCGCGATCATCCGGCGCAGTGGCAGGCGATCCTCGAAGCGGGCAATGCCCCGCCGCCGATGACGCTGCGCGTGAACCGCCGGCGCGGCTCGGCCGACGCTTACCTGGCGCGCCTGGCCGAGGCGGGCATCGTCGCGCGGCGGCCGGCCGCTGGCGCACAGTCGGGGACGCCGCAGTCGGAGACCCGCGACTCGGAGACCCCGCAGCCGGCCGCGGCGGCCGCCTCGCAGCGCGGATCCCCGCCGTCCGCCGCCCCACGGTTCGGCGAGCAGGCCGTCGTCCTCGAGCGGCCGATGCCGGTCGCGGCGCTTCCGGGATGGGACGACGGCGATGTGTCGGTGCAGGACGCCGGCGCCCAGCTCGCCGCCCCGCTGCTCGAGCCGGCCGACGGCGAGCGTGTGCTCGACGCCTGTGCGGCGCCCGGCGGCAAGACCACGCACCTGCTGGAGCTTGCCGACTGCGAGTTGCTCGCGCTCGACATCGACGAGGCGCGGCTCGCGCCGGTGCGCGAGAACCTGGCGCGGCTCGGCCAGCAGGCCGATGTCCGCGCCGGCGATGCCAGCCGTCCGCAGGACTGGTGGGACGGCCGGCCCTTCGACCGGATCCTCGTCGACGCGCCGTGCACCGCTTCGGGCATCGTGCGCCGCCACCCCGACGTGCGCTGGCTGCGCCGGCGTGGCGACATCGCGACACTGGCGGCGCGGCAGGCGGCGATTCTCGAGGCTCTTTGGCCGCTGTTGCGCCCCGGTGGTAGATTGCTCTACGCAAGCTGCTCGGTGTTCGCCGAAGAGAACGAGTCGGTGGTTTCGGCATTCCTGGGGAGGCAGCCGACGGCGCTGCGGCTTCCGATCCGGGCGCGCATCGGCGACGTCGAGCGGCCGATCGCGCAACTGCTGCCCTCCGACACCCCGATGAACGAGCACGACGGATTCTTCTACGCGCTGCTGGAGAAGCGCAGGTGATCGTTCGCATCGCCGTGGCGCTGGCCCTTGCGGCGGCGCTGCTGTGCGCTTCGCCCGTGCGCGCCGATACCGGGAACGCCAATGACGGTCGCGCGCACGCCGAGTCGGCTTTCCGGGCGCCGGTGCTCGAGCTCTCGCCCGACGGAAGTGCCTGGGTACTGTCGGTCGATTTCGACGTGCCGCTGACTCCGGCGCTGCACGACGCGCTGGCGCGCGGCGTGCCGCTGTATTTCGCCGCCGACTTCGAGATGTGGCGACCGCGCTGGTGGTGGTGGGACGCCGAGGTCGCCGCCGAAACGCGCACCTGGCGACTGGCCTATCATGCATTGACGCGCAGCTATCGCCTGATATCCGACGGCGTGATCGAGCCCTTCGAGACCCTCGACGAAGCCGTACGCGCGCTGTCGCGGGTCCGCGGCTGGCGCGTCGCGCCGGTCACGGCGCTGTCCGCCGGCGTCGAATACGAGGCTCGCGTGCGCCTGCGCCTCGACAATTCGCAGTTGCCCAAGCCTTTCCAGGTCGGCAGCCTGACCAATCGCGAGTGGAATCCGCAGTCCGAATGGATGAACTTCACGTTCACGATGGCGACCGCGAAAAGCGCGCCGTAGGCCGGACGCTGCGTTTCGCGCTGATCGGCTCGGTCGCACTGGCCGTCGTGCTGCTCGTGCTGCTGGCCAGCGTCACCGCGAACTCGCGGCTGTTCGAAAGCCACTACCGGACGCTGCTGTGGCTGACCGTCGGCGTTGCCGCGGGCCTGTTCCTGCTGGTGCTCGAACTGCTGCGCCGGCTCGTGCAGCGTTATCGCCGGGGGCTGTTCGGGACGCGGCTGATGGCGCGGATGGCGGCCTCGTTCACGCTGATGACGGTCGTGCCGGTCGCGCTGATCTATCTGGTGGCCGTGCAGTTCGTCGGCCGATCGGTCGAATCCTGGTTCGCCGTGCCGGTCGAGCGGGCGCTGGAATCCGGGATCGCGCTCGGCCGCACCACGCTCGACGCGATGCTTGCCGACCTGTCGCAGAAAGCGCGGGCGATCACCGCCGAGCTGGTCGAACTGCCGCAGCAGGAATGGCCGGCGGTGCTCAATCGGCTCAGCGTGCAGATCGGCGTTCAGGACGCGCTGATCGTCTCCGGCACCGGGCGACTGGTCGCCGCCAGCGGCACGCAGCTGCGGCTGATCCCCGACCCCCCGCCGAGCGAGGCGCTGCGACGTGCGCGCCAGGCGCGCGAATACGCGGCAGTCGAGCCGGGCGAGGACGGCTCGCCGGAGTCGCTGCTGTTTCGCGTGATCCTCGTGATCGGCGCCGAGCGGCCGCTCGCCGACGACAGCCGCTACCTGCAGTTGACGCAGGCGGTGCCGCGCGCGCTCGCCGAGAACGCCGAGGCCGTCGACCGGGGCCGGCGCGATTTCCAGGCGCTGCAACTGTCGCGCGAGGCACTGCTGCGACTGTACCGGGTCACGCTGACGCTGATCTTCCTGCTGACCGCGTTCGCCGCGATCGCCGCCTCGTTCCTGCTGTCGGGCTGGCTGACCGGCCCGTTGTCGATGCTCGCCGCCGGCACCCGCGCCGTTGCCGAGGGCGACTTCCGTCCGGTCAAGGACTACGTCGGCCGCGACGAACTCGGCGTGCTGACCCAGTCGTTCAACGTGATGACGCGCCAGCTCGAAGAAGCCCGGCTGCTGGTCGAACGCAACCAGCGCGAACTCGAGCGCGCGAACGCGCGGCTCGAGAGCGTGCTGTCGAACCTCACCGGCGGCGTGCTGGTGCTCGATTCGGAATTCCGGCTGGTGCTGGCCAACGCCGGGGCGGAGCGGATCCTCGGCGTGTCGATGGCCGGCCACCTCGGCCGGGCGATCGCCGACGTGCCGCGGCTCGACGAACTGGCCGAGCAGATCCGCGCCGCGTTCGACGAGCAGGCGGCCGCCGGCGATGCGAGCTGGCAGCGCCAGTTCGTGCTGCCGCGTCCGGCAGGCGGCAATGCCAACGGGCAGGGCTCGACCTTCTTCCCGATGGCGCCCGGCGCGACCGGCGCCGGCGGCATCGACCAGACGATCCTCGCGCGCGGCTCGATCCTGCCCGAGAGCCGGGTCGGCTACGTCGTCGTTTTCGACGACATCAGCGGCGTGATCTCGGCGCAGCGCGCGGTCGCCTGGGCCGAGGTCGCGCGCCGGCTCGCGCACGAGATCAAGAATCCGCTGACGCCGATCCAGCTCGCGGCCGAGCGCCTGCGCCACAAGCTCGCCGACCGGCTGCCGCCGGCCGACGCCGAGCTGCTGGCGAAGAGCTCGCAGACGATCGTCAACCAGGTTGCAGCGCTCAAGCACATGGTCGACGAGTTCCGCGACTACGCGCGGCTGCCTGCCGCGCGGCTCGAACCGGTCGACCTGAACGCGCTGGTCGACGAGGTGCTGCGTCTGTACCCGTCGGGCGACGGTCGTGCGACGATCTCGGCGAGGCTGGCGCCCGACCTGCCGAAGATCCTCGGCGATCCGACGCAGTTGCGGCAAGTGATCCACAATCTGGTCAAGAACGCGCAGGAGGCGACCGAGAAGGTCGCGGCGGCGCAGATCGAGATCGTCACCGAACGCATCGAGCGTGCCGACGGCGGAATCGCGGTACGTGCGAGCATCTCGGACAATGGCGGCGGTTTTCCGGAAGCGGCGCTGGCGCGGGTCTTCGAACCCTACGTGACGAGCAAGGCGCGCGGCACGGGCCTGGGCCTTGCGATCGTTCGCAAGATCATCGACGAGCACGGTGCGCGCATCGAGGTCGGCAACCTGCATGACGCACAGGGTGAGCCGGTGGGCGCACGCATTGTCGTGCTATTTACGAAGCTGGCCAAAAGCGGCGAGAATCGCCGATTGGCCGAGGCGCAACACGATTGAGACTGGCGATCCAGCGGCATGGCTGAAATTCTCGTAGTGGATGACGAAATCGGCATCCGGGAGCTGCTCTCCGAAATCCTCGGCGACGAAGGTCATTCGGTCCTCACCGCCGAGAACGCGCGCCGGGCGCGCGAACTGCGCGACGAGAACCACATCGACCTGGTGCTGCTCGACATCTGGATGCCGGATACCGACGGCGTCACGCTGCTCAAGGAATGGGCGGTCTCCGGCAAGCTGACGATGCCGGTGATCATGATGTCGGGCCACGCGACGATCGACACCGCGGTCGAGGCCACGCGGATCGGCGCGCTCGATTTCCTCGAGAAGCCGATCACGATGCAGAAGCTGCTGCGCGCGGTCGAAACCGGCCTGCAGCGTGGTCGGGCATCCGCGCCTGCGGCGGCGCCGGCGGCCGGCCGGGCCGGCGCCGCGGCGCCGACGGTCACCGCATGGATGCCGGTCTCGGCGCCCGGTCAGCCGGTCGCGGGCGCCGCTCCGGGCGAAGGCCTGCCGGTGGATGCGCCGTCCAACGGCGAACCGGCCGCCGGCTTCGGCGTCGCGGGCAGGGGCGTGCCGGCGCAGTCGCTGGCCGCATCGATCACCTTGCGCGAGCTGCCGCTCGACATGCCGCTGCGCGAGGCGCGCGACGCCTTCGAACGCGCCTACTTCGAGCACCACCTCGCGCGAGAGAACGGCAGCATGACCCGCGTCGCCGAACGGACCGGGCTCGAGCGCACGCACCTGTACCGCAAGCTCAAGCAGCTCGGCATCGACCTGTCGCGCGGGGTCTGGCGCAAGCAGGGCGGCGGCTGAGACTGCCGTGCCGCGCGGACGCTGAGGCCGTCCCTTGAAGATCGTCATCCTGGGTGCCGGCCGCGTGGGCGCTTCGGTCGCTGCCAGCCTCGTCTCCGAGCGCAACGACATCACGGTCGTCGACACCGACGTCGCCGAGCTCAGGGAGCTGCAGGACCGGCTCGACCTGCGCACCGTCGCAGGCAACGGGACGCACCCGCCGGTGCTGGAACAGGCCGGCATCGGCGACGCCGACATGCTGATCGCGACGACGGCGCGCGACGAGACGAACCTCGTGGCCTGCCAGATCGCGGCGCGCCTGTACAACGTGCCGACGCGCATCGCACGGATCCGCGCCCCGGAGTTCCAGGCGCACCCGGAGATCACCGGCGAAGGCGGTTTCTACGTCGATCACCTGATCTGCCCCGAGCAGACGGTGACCGACTACGTGCGCAAGCTGATCGAGTTTCCGGAGGCGCTGCAGGTGCTCGAGTTCGGCGGCGGCCGGGCCAGCCTGATCGCCGTGCGTGCCTACGAAGGCGGGCAACTGGTCTCGCGTCCGATCAGCGAGCTGCGCGCCCGGCACCCGGACATCGACGTGCGCGTCGTCGCGATCTTCCGCAACGACCGGTCGATCCGGCCCGAAGGCGACACGACGATCGAACCGGGCGACGAGGTCTTCGTGCTCGCGGCCAGCGAGCACATCCGCACCGCGCTGTCGGACCTGCGGCGACTGGACAAGCCGGTGCGCCGCGTGATGATCGCCGGCGGCGGCAACATCGGCCTGCGCCTGGCGCGCAGCCTCGGCGAGGAGTACCAGGTGCGGCTCGTGGAGACGAGCCGGGCGCGCTGCGACTACCTGGTCACGCAGGTTCCTGCCAGCACGCTGGTCCTGCAGGGCGATACGACCGACGAGAGCCTGCTGTCCGACGAGGGCATCGCCGAGATGGACCTGTTCGTCGCCGTCACCTCCGACGACGAGAACAACATCATGTCGTCGATGCTCGCGAAGCGGATGGGCGCGCGCCGCACGATCGCGCTGATCAACCGCCAGGCCTATGCCGAGCTCGTCGAAGGCAACCGGATCGACATCGCGATCGTGCCGGCGCAGGCGACGATCGGGCAGCTGCTCGCGCACGTGCGCCGCGGCGACGTCGTCGCCGTGCATTCGCTGCGCCGCGGCGCAGCCGAAGCGCTCGAGGTGATCGCGCACGGCGACGCGAAATCCTCGCAGGTGGTGGGCCGTCGCATCGAACAGGTCGATCTGCCGCGCGGCGCGACGATCGGAGCGATCGTGCGCCCCGCCGCCGAGGACGTGCTGCTTGCTGCGCGCCGCGGCCCGCGCGAGCAGGCGCCGGCCGAGGTGATCATTGCGCACCACGACGTCGTCATCAATTCTGGCGATCATCTGATCGTTTTCGTCGAGAACCGACGAATCATTTCGAAAATAGAGAAGCTGTTTCAGGTCAACGTCGGCTTCTTTTGAGAAGCGTAGACAGCCTCCCCTTCTTACGTTAGCGTGACCCGGCCCGCGCACGGTCGATGCAGGGCGATGTGCCGGATGAGGTGGGTGCTCGATCCGACACTCGAGCTTCGCGACAGCGTTTCGCGTTGAAAGAGTAACGATTTCGGGGTCTCGACCCGGTCCGGCCGTCATCGACGTCCGCACCCTTGGAGGAGATGCAGTCAGGGAAAGCCGTTTGGATTTCGGATCCGAATCCACGCCCGCGAACTGCGGAGAACCGACCGGAAGTTCCGCGTTGATCCACCCCGGACGACGCGGGTTCATGCGCGCCGTCGGCGGAGGCGCCGGCATGGTGGCCCTCGGGTCGCTGGTCGGCTGTGGCAGTTCGTCGAACGCCGCCACGCCGCTCGAAGAGATGCGCCAGAGGCTCACGCAGGACTCGGCCTTCTGGGCCGATGTCCGCAGCAAGTTCGTATTTCCCCAGTCGACCGCGCTGATGAACGTCGGCACGTCGGGCTCGATGCCGCAGCCGGTGCTCGATCGCTACGCGCAGGAGAACCTCGACGCGGCGATCCGCGCTTCGGGCGGTTACGGCAACCTGAGCGCCGAACGCACGCTCGTCGCCGAGGGCCTCGGCGCCGACCCCGACGAACTGGTCTTCTCGTACAACACGTCCGACGGCATGTGCCAGTCGCTCCTCGGCCTCGACTGGCAGGAAGGCGACGTGATCGTCACGACGAACCACGAGCACGGCGGCGGCAACACGCCGCTGAACATCGCCGCCGATCGCTACGGGATCGAAATCAACCGGGTCGAGCTGCCGACCGGCGAGACGCTGCCCGACGGCGTTACGCCGCACAACGCCGCCTGGTACTACGAAGCGTTCTCCGAGCGCGTGCGCGAACTGCGCAACCAGGGCAAGCAGGTCCGTGCGCTGATGTGGTCGTCGCCGACCTACCTGACCGGCACGATGATCCCGATCCCGGAAATGATGCAGGTCTGCAAGGAAAACGAGCTGATCAGCATCGTCGACGGCGCCCACCTGCCCGGCATGATGGCCTACGACTATCGCGAGCTCGGCATGGACTTCATGGCCGGCGCCGGCCACAAGTGGCAGTGCGGGCCGGGCTCGACCGGGATCCTGTTCATCAGGAACAAGGTGCGGCCGTCGAACCCGCTGCCGCTGCCGAGGTACCACCCGGTCACCAGCAGCAGCTTCAACCCGGCGCCGCCGGCCTGGCACGATCGCGCGACCGGGGCCACCGCCACTTACAACATCGCCAACGCGGTGCAGAGCCTCGGCAGCCTGAACGTGCCGATGTTCCGCGCGCTGACCGAAGCCTGCCAGATGTGGGACGACATCGGAAGGGCGCGGATCCAGGAGTACGTGCTCGAGCTGAGCATGTACCTGAAGGAGAAGATCGCCGACACGTGAGCCCGGATCGGCTCTACTCGCCGCGCGATCCGCAACTGTTGTCGGCGCTGACCTCGTTCAACCCGTTCATCGAACCCGACGACATCTACTCGGCCGAGAAATCGGGCCAGTTCGTGACGCGGCTGCGCGAGAAGGGCTTCGGCGTGCGCAACACGACGGTGCCGGCGATCGGCCACGCGCAGAGCCTGCGGCCCTTGCGCATCTCGACGCATCTCTGGCACAACG
>JAAZBL010000178.1 GCA_012513825.1 Limnobacter sp.
CCGCCGTGTCCGCGATGCCGACGGCTGGCTGACGATCCTCGACGATCTGAGCTTCGAAGTCGAGGCCGGTGCGACGGTCGCGATCGTCGGCGCATCGGGCTCGGGCAAGTCGACGCTGCTCGGGCTGCTCGCCGGGCTCGACGACGCCAGTGAAGGCAGCGTGACGATCTTCGGCGAGCGGATCCTCGATCTCGACGAGGACGCGCGCGCGGCCTGGCGCGCGCGCAACCTCGGCTTCGTCTTCCAGTCGTTCCAGCTTCTGCCGCAGATGACCGCGCTCGAGAACGTGATGCTGCCGCTCGAACTGGCCGGCGAGAAGCGGGCCGCCGAGCGCGCGCGCGCGCTGCTCGCACGCGTCGGCCTGGGCGATCGGCTCGGCCACTACCCGCGCACGCTGTCGGGCGGCGAGCAGCAGCGCGTGGCCATCGCACGGGCGTTCGCGCCGTCGCCGCGGCTGCTGTTCGCCGACGAACCGACCGGCAGCCTCGATGCGGCGACCGGGGAGCGGATCATCGACTTGCTGTTCGAGTTGAACCGCGAGGCCGGCGCCACGCTCGTGCTGGTCACGCACGATCCGCAGCTGGCGGGCCGCTGCGGCCAGCGGCTCACCCTGCACGCCGGGCGGCTGCAGGCGCCGACGCGCCTGCCCGCCGCTGCGCTCTGAGCGCGCGCACGCGCTCGACGCTTGCGCGGCCGGGCGCGCTGAGCGTTTCGGGGACCGGCTCGTCGGCAGCGAGCAGCGGTTCGAACTCGCCGGCCAGCGTCTTGCCGAGCTCGACGCCCCACTGATCGAAGGAATCGATCCGCCACAGCCAGCCGAGCGCCGCGGTCTTGTGCTCGTACAGCGCGAGCAGCGCACCGAGCCGCGCCGGCGTCAGCGCGTCGAACAGGATCGTCGTCGACGGGCGGTTGCCGGGGCAGGCGCGGTGGGCGGCCTGCGGATCGTCGGCGGCCGGAGCGCGGCCGCGCATCAGCGCCTCGGCCTGTGCCAGCGCATGGGCCAGCAGTACATTGCCGCGCCCGGCTTCGCCGGGGCCGTCGGCGTCGGGCAGCGGCACGACGAAGTCGACCGGGTGCACGCGCGTGCCCTGGTGCAGCGCCTGGAAATACGAGTGCTGCGCGTCGGTGCCCGGAGAGCCCCAGCAGGCCGGGGCCGTATGCCAGGGCAGCGGATTCCCGTCGCGATCGACGCGCTTGCCGTTGCTCTCCATCTGAAGCTGCTGCAGCCAGGCCGGCAGCCTGGCAAGCGCCGTGCTGTACGGCACCGTGACCTCGGTCGCCCCGTCGTAGACGAGGCCGTTCCACAGCGAGACGAGCGCCAGCAGCAGCGGCGCGTTGCGCGCCGGCGGCGCCTCGGCGAAGTGCCGGTCCATCGCATGCGCACCGGCCAGCAGCTCGCCGAAAGCCTGCGGCCCGATCTGCAGCATCGCCGACAGGCCGACCGCCGACCAGAGCGAGTAGCGCCCGCCGACCCAGTCGCCGAACGGAAAGATCGCATCGTCGGCAAGGCCGTCGGCCCGTGCCGCATCGGGTCGCGCGGTGACGCCGGCCAGGTGCCGGTGCATCTGGCGCTCGGGGACGCCGCCGGCGCGCAGCCAGTCGCGCACGGCGGCGGCGTTCAATGCCGTTTCCTGCGTGCGCCAGCTCTTGGACGCGACGATCGCCAGCGTCGTGGCCGGTTCGAGCCCGCGACACAGCTCGCGCCAGCCCTGCGGATCGACATTCGACAGGAAGTGGCAGCGCAGCCGCGGATGGCCGAATTCGGCCAGCGCCTCGCAGCAAAGCTGCGGGCCCAGGTGCGAACCGCCGATCCCGACGTTGACGACGTCGGTGATCGGCCGCCCGTCAGCGCCGAGCCAGCGGCCTTCGCGTACGGCGTCGGCGAAGCTGCCCATTCGTGCCAGCGTCTCGCGCACCTGCGCGTGGACGTCCTCGCCGTCGACGAGCAAGCGGCCGTCGACGCCGCAAAGCGGGGCCTGCGGGTCGTCGCGCAAGGCGACGTGCAGCGCGGCGCGGCCTTCGGTCGTGTTGATCGGCGCACCGGCATACATCGCAGCGCGCCAGCGGGCGATCTCGGCGGCGTCGGCGAGCGCGATCAATGCGTCGAGCGCCGCCGCCGGGACGTTGTTGCGACTGAGGTCGAGCGACAGGCCGGCCGCGTCGACGACGAGACGATCGAGCCGGTCGGGTTCGGCGTCGAACAGCGCCTCGATCGACGCGTCGCGCTGTGCGCCGGCGAGGGCTTCGACGACTTCGCGGGCGCGTTGCAGGGATTCGGGGAGGTCGGCAGAAGCGGTCTGCAATGAGGTGTCCTTGGTCACGTCGGTGTTTCGGTCAGTGCGGCCAGCGATTCGCGAACGAGCCCCGGCAGTTCGGCGGCCGACAGGCCGACGGCGCGCCATCGGTCGCCGGCGTTGCCGTGGACCCAGCAGCCGAGCAGGCTCGCATCCCAGGCGGACAGCCGCTGCGCAAGCAGGCTGCCGATCACGCCGGCAAGCACGTCTCCGGTGCCCGCGGTGGCCAGCGCCGGCCCGCCCGCATCGATAATCGCCCAGCGGCCATCGGGGCGAGCCACGACGGTGCCGGCGCCTTTCAGGACGACGATCGCGTCGTACCTGCCGGCCAGCGCCGAGGCGGCGCCCGTCCGGTCGCGCTGGATCTCGGCAGCCGAGCAATCGGCGAGCCTGGCGGCTTCGAGCGGGTGCGGCGTCAGCACGCGGGGGCTTTGGTCCGGCGCGGCTCCCGGCGGGCGCAGCGCGAGCCTGCGGTCGGCCGCGAGCAGGTTCAGCGCGTCGGCGTCGAGCACCGCGGCAGCCGGGCTCGCGAGCACCCGCAGCAGCAACGCGCGCGCATCGGCTTCGGTGCCGAGGCCACAGCCGGCGACGAGCACATCGACGCCGTCGAATCCGGCATCGGCGTCGCGTGTCATCAGCTGCGGCTGGCCGGGGTCGAAGACCGGGCCCTGCGGCGACGCGATCCAGACCTTGCCGGCACCGCCGTACTGGGCGGCGCGCGCGGCAAGCAGCGCCGCGCCGGTCATCCCGCGGCCGCCGCCGACGACCAGCACCGAGCCGAAAGTGCCCTTGCTGCTGTCGCGCGGTCGACGCGGCAGCCGCCGCGCGGCTTCGCAGCGTCCGAACAGCAGGCCGTCCGCCTGCGCAGAAGCGTCGAGTTCCAGCGGCGCGACGCGGACCTGCCCCACGTGATCGAGCGCGCGCCCTGTGTGCAGGCCGGGCTTGTCGCCGATCATCGTGACGGTCAGCGTCGCGGGCATCGCGACCGGGCCGACCAGCGCACCGGTGTCGGTGTCGACGCCACTGGGCACGTCGATCGCGACGACGGGCGATTCGAGCCCTGCGAGCAGGCGGCACAGCTCGGCGGCAAGGCCGTCGAGCGGACGTGCCAGCCCGATGCCGAACAGGCCGTCGACGACCAGCGGCACCGGGCGCGGGGCGCCCGTCGCGGGCCCGTTCGTCCACGGCGCGAACAGCGC
>JAAZBL010000179.1 GCA_012513825.1 Limnobacter sp.
GATCCTTGTTGAAGCCGTTTTCGGCGACCGGCTTCGAGAACAGCTCGGCGAAGGTGCTCTTGACCTTGCCGATCTCGATCCGGTCCTGCGGGCGCTTCGGACCGGCCAGCGACGGCGTGACGCTGCCGAGGTCGAGTTCGAGCACGGTCGAGTAGTCGATCTGGCCGGCCCTGGGTACGCCGAACAGCCCCTGGGCGCGGAAGTAGCTCTCGAAGGCGTCGATTTCCTCGGCCGTGCGGCCGGTGCCCTCGAAGTAGTCGATCGTCTTCTCGTCGACCGGGAAGAAGCCCATCGTGGCGCCGTATTCGGGGGCCATGTTGGCGATCGTCGCGCGGTCGGGCACGGCCAGCGAGCGCGTGCCTTCGCCGAAGAACTCGACGAACTTGCCCACGACCTTCTCGCGGCGCAGCATCTCGGTGATCGTCAGCACCAGGTCGGTGGCGGTACAGCCTTCGCGAAGCTGGCCCTTCAGGTGCACGCCGACGACATCGGGCGTCAGGAAGTAGACTGGCTGGCCGAGCATGCCGGCCTCGGCCTCGATGCCGCCGACGCCCCAGCCGACCACGCCGATGCCGTTGATCATCGTCGTATGGCTGTCGGTGCCGACCAGCGAATCGGGGTAGTAGACGCCGGCCTTCCGGTGCACGCCGCGCGCCAGGTATTCGAGGTTGACCTGGTGGACGATGCCGATGCCCGGCGGCACGACCTTGAACGTGTCGAAGGCCTGCATCCCCCACTTCATGAACTGGTAGCGCTCGGCGTTGCGCTCGAACTCGAGCTGCATGTTCAGCTGCAGCGCGTCGGGACGGCGGAAGTGGTCGATCATGACCGAGTGGTCGACGACGAGGTCGACCGGCACCAGCGGCTCGATCGTCTTCGGATTGCGGCCCATCGCGGCCGCGACGCCGCGCATCGCGGCGAGGTCGGCGAGCAGCGGCACGCCGGTGAAGTCCTGCAGCACGACGCGCGCGACGACGAACGGGATCTCGTCGACGCGCCTGTCGTTCGGACGCCAGTTGGCAAGCTGCTCGACGTGCGCCTCGGTGATCTTCTTGCCGTCGCAGTTGCGCAGCACCGATTCGAGGACGATGCGGATCGACACCGGCAGGCGCTTGACGTTGGGAAAGCGCCTGGCCAGCGCCGGCAGCGAATGGAGCTGGCCGGTTCCGCCCGAACCCAGCGTGAACGATTTCAGCGTGTTGAACGCGTTGTTTGACATGTTCCTTCGACCTCGTGCTTTGCGATGTTTCGATTGCGGATCAGATCGTGTACAGATCGACGTATTCGTGGACCGGCATGGCTTCGAGCGCCTTCTGGTCGAGCGAGACGTCGAGGATCGCCTGCTGCTGCTTCGGCGGGAACCGGCGAGCCAGGTTCACGCGGAACTTCGCCTCGAGCAGCGGAATGCCTTCCTTGCGCCGGCGCCGGTGGCCTATCGGGTATTCGCAGACCACTTCGTCGAGCCGGGTGCCGTCGGTGAACTCGACGGTCAGCGCATTGGCGATCGAGCGCTTGTCCGGGTCGTGGTAGTCCTTCGTGAACTTCGCGTCCTCGACGCAGAAGATCCGGTCGCGCAGCCTGTCGATGCGCGGATCGGCGGCCACGTCGTCTTCGTAGTCGGCCGCGGTCAGCCGGCCGAAGATGATCGGCACGGCGACCATGTACTGGACGCAGTGGTCGCGGTCGGCCGGGTTGTTCAGCGGGCCCTTCTTGTCGATGATCCGGATGCAGGCTTCGTGCGTGCGGATCGTGATCCTGGCGACGTCGGCTTCGGTCTTGCCGATCTTCTTCATCTGCTGGTGGATTTCCATCGCGCACTCGACCGCCGTCTGCGCGTGGAATTCGGCCGGGTACGAGATCTTGAACAGCACGTTCTCCATCACGTAGCTGCCGTACGGGCGCTGGAATTCGAAGGGCTTGCCTCCGAACAGCACGTCGTAGAAACCCCAGGTCGGCGCCGTGAGCACGCTCGGATAGCCCATCTCGCCGGTCTTCGCGATCAGGGCCAGGCGAACGGCGCGACTGGTCGCATCGCCTGCCGCCCAGCTCTTGCGGCTGCCGGTGTTGGGCGCATGGCGATAGGTGCGCAGCGCCTGGCCGTCGACCCAGGCCTGCGACACGGCGTTGACGATCTCCTCGCGCGACAGCCCGAGCATCTGCGCGACGACCGCGGTCGATGCGACCTTGACCAGGACGACATGGTCGAGGCCGACCTTGTTGAACGAGTTCTCGAGCGCGATGCAGCCCTGGATCTCGTGGGCCTTGATCATCGCGGTGAGCACGTCCCTCATCGCCAGCGGCTTGCGCCCGGCGGCGATCGCGTTGCGCGACAGCCAGTCGGCGGTGGCCAGGATGCCGCCCAGGTTGTCCGACGGATGACCCCACTCGGCGGCCAGCCAGGTGTCGTTGAAGTCGAGCCAGCGGATCATCGTGCCGATGTCGAACGCCGCCTTCACCGGATCGAGCTGGAACTGCGTGCCGGGCACGCGGGCGCCGTTGGGGACGATCGTGCCGTGCACGATCGGGCCGAGCAGCTTCGTGCAGGCCGGATATTCGAGCGCCTCGAGACCGCAGCCCAGCGTATCGATCAGGCAGTTGCGCGCGGTGTCGTAGGCGAGCTTGCTCGATACCTTGTACTTCGCCACGTAGTCGGCGATGTCGACGAGCACCTTGTCCGGTTTCGGGCGGACGTTCGAGATCGGAGCGGACATGCGCGGTCTGCCTGGATGTTCCTGCAAGCGGGGGATCGAGGGGCCGGTCAGGCCGACGGCCGGCAGTCGTTCGCCAACTGCCTGCCGCTGCGGGTATCCAACAGCATCGACTTGGCCGGGATGATGATCCAGGTCAGCCCGCTCGCATCGCTCTGGTAGCGCAACGCACCGCTGGGGGTGCGCACGACGTCGAGCGTGTGGTCCTTTCCGGCCCAGTGCACGATGACCTTGCGGTCGGTGCCGGGAACCTCCTGGATCAACACCTTGCGTTTCAGGTCGCAGTCGAAGGCGCCGTGCACCGGGCGCAGCGACGGGTGCGCACCCTCGATGCCGGTTTCCTGCTGCGGGACGGCGACCGCCCAGCCCCAGCCGCCGGCCTCGGCCGACGACAGTTCGTTGCCGGCGGCACCGGCGTCGGGGCGCGGCGTGGCGCAGGCGGCCAGCACGAAGGCGGCCGCCAGCAGCGGCAGGCAGCGGATCGGACGGGGGGCGGGCGTTGCGAGCTTGAAGGGCATGTTGCGATTGCTGGCTTGACTGGCCGAACCGAGCGCCTGCGCCTCAGCGGCGCTTGTCGAGCGGCACGAACTCGCGGTTTTCGGGGCCGACGTAGTTCGCATTCGGACGGATGATCTTGTTGTCGATCCGCTGCTCGATCACGTGCGCCGACCAGCCGGCGGTGCGCGCGATGACGAACAGCGGCGTGAACATCGCCGTCGGCACGCCCATCATGTGATAGCTGACGGCGCTGAACCAGTCGAGGTTCGGGAACATCTTCTTCGCGTCCCACATCACCGCTTCGAGGCGTTCGGCGATATCGAACATCTTCATGTCGCCGGCCTGCTCCGACAGTCGCCGCGCGACGTCCTTGATGACCTTGTTGCGCGGGTCGGAAACCGTGTAGACCGGGTGACCGAAGCCGATGACGACTTCCTTGTTCTCGACGCGCCGGCGGATGTCGGCCTCGGCCTCGTCGGGCGTCTCGTAGCGCTTCTGGACCTCGAAGGCGACCTCGTTGGCGCCGCCGTGCTTCGGACCGCGCAGCGCGCCGATGCCGCCGGTGATCGCCGAGTACATGTCGGACCCGGTGCCGGCGATGACGCGGCAAGTGAAGGTCGACGCGTTGAACTCGTGCTCGGCGTACAGGTTCAGCGACGTGTGCATCGCGCGCACCCAGTCGGCCGAAGGTTCGCGCCCGTGCAGCAAGTGCAGGAAGTGGCCGCCGATCGATTCGTCGTCGGTCTCGACGTCGATCTGCCGCCCGTTGTGGCTGTAGTGGTACCAGTACAGCAGCATCGAGCCGAGCGAGGCCATCAGCCGGTCGGCGATGTCGCGCGCGCCCGGTGCCTGGTGGTCGTCCTTCTCGGGCAGCTGGCAGCCGAGCACCGACACGCCGGTGCGCATGACGTCCATCGGGTGCGCCGATGCCGGCAGGCACTCGAGCGCATCCATGACCGCGCTCGGCAGTCCGCGCAGCGCACGCAGCTTGCGCTTGTAGCCGGTGAGCTCGGCGCGGTTCGGCAGCTTGCCGTGGACCAGCAGATAGGCGATCTCCTCGAACTCGGCCTGGTCGGCCATGTCGAGGATGTCGTAGCCGCGGTAGTGCAGGTCGTTGCCGGTGCGGCCGACCGTGCACAGCGCGGTGTTGCCGGCGGGCACGCCGGACAGCGCGACCGATTTCTTGGGTTTGAATCCGGTAGTCTGCGAATCGCCACTCATCTGCTTCGTCTGTCCTCTGGAAAGTTCGTATGGTCGGGGCGGATCTTCAGCGATCCTTCGCGAACAGCTCGTCGAGCTTGCGCTCGTAGTCCCAGTAGCCGATCGAGTCGTAGAGCTGCTGCCGCGTCTGCATCGTGTCGACGACCGCCTTCTGCGTGCCGTCGCGCCGCAGCGTGTCGTAGACGTTCTGCGCCGCCTTGTTCATCGCGCGGAAAGCCGACAGCGGATACAGCGCCATCGCCACGCCGACGTCGCGCAGTTCGTCGACGGTGAACAGCGGCGTCTGGCCGAACTCGGTGATGTTCGCGAGCACCGGCACCTTGACGGCATCTACGAAGCGCCGGTACATCTGCAGCTCGGTCATGGCCTCCGGGAAGATGCCGTCGGCGCCGGCCTCGACGCAGGCCACCGCGCGCTCGATCGCTGCGTCGAGCCCTTCGACGGCCAGCGCGTCGGTGCGCGCCATGATGAAGAACGCGTCGTCGGTGCGGGCGTCGACGGCCGCCTTGATCCGGTCGACCATCTCCTGCTGCGAGACGATCTCCTTGCCGGGGCGGTGGCCGCAGCGCTTGGCGCCGACCTGGTCCTCGATGTGCATCGCGGCCGCGCCGAACTTGATCAGCGACTTCGTCGTGCGGGCGACGTTGAACGCCGAGGCGCCGAAACCGGTGTCGACGTCGACGAGCAGCGGCAGGTCGCAGACGTCGGTGATCCGGCGAACGTCGGTGAGCACGTCGTCGAGGCCCGAGATCCCGAGGTCGGGCAGGCCCAGCGAGCCGGCCGCCACGCCGCCGCCCGACAGGTAGACGGCGCGGAACCCGGCGTTGCGCACGAGCAGCGCGTGGTTCGCGTTGATCGCGCCGGGAATCTGCAGCGGCTGCTCTTCGGCAAGCGCCTGTCGGAACTTCTGGCTGGCGGTGGCTGTCATCGTGGGATTCTTCCGGTTGGGTAAGGCGGCGCCCGGGTCGGCAGCGCGCTCAGGGCAGCAGGTGCTTGACGCCTTCGCGCTCTTCGAGCAGCTCGTTCAGCGTGGCGTCCATCTTCGAGCGGCTGAACTCGTCGATCTCGAGGTCGCGCACCAGCGAGTACTCGCCATCGCGGCACAGCACCGGGAAACCGTAGATCACGTCCTCGGGGATGCCGTAGGAGCCGTCGGACGGGATGCCCATCGTGACCCAGCGATCGCCGGCGCCCAGCGCCCAGTCGCGCATGTGGTCGATCGCCGCGTTGGCGGCCGAGGCGGCCGACGACAGGCCGCGCGCCTCGATGATCGCCGCACCGCGCTTGCCGACGGTCGGGATGAAGGTGTCGCGGTTCCAGGCCTCGTCGTTGATCAGCGTCTTCGCCGGCTGGCCGTCGATCGTCGCGAAGCGGTAGTCGGGGTACATCGTCGGGCTGTGATTGCCCCAGACGACGAGCTTCTCGATCGAGTCGACCGGCTTGCCGGTGCGCGCCGCCAGTTGCGACAGCGCCCGGTTGTGGTCCAGGCGCAGCATCGCCGTGAAGTTCTTCTTCGGCAGGTTCGGCGCCGACTTCATCGCGATGTAGGCGTTCGTGTTGGCCGGGTTGCCGACCACCAGCACGCGGACGTCGCGGCTCGCCGCCTCGTCGAGCGCGCGGCCCTGGACCGTGAAGATCGCGCCGTTGGCCTCGAGCAGGTCCTTGCGCTCCATGCCCTTCGTGCGCGGGCGCGCGCCGACCAGCAGCGCGTAATCGGCATCCTTGAACGCGACCTTCGGATCGTCGGTCACGACGACGCCGGCGAGCAGCGGGAATGCGCAGTCTTCGAGCTCCATGACGACGCCGCGAACGGCCGGCAGCGCCGGCGTGATGTCGAGCAGCTGGAGGATGATCGGCTGGTCCTTGCCGAGCATGTCGCCGTTTGCGATTCGGAAGAGCAGGCTGTAGCCGATCTGACCGGCTGCGCCGGTGACGGCGACGCGCTTGACGGGTTTCATGGGTCTGACCTTTGTGCGGGTGGAGGGCAAGATCTCGGAATGCCGGGTGCGGCAACGGGATTCGCATGCCGGGGCGCGACCGCATCGGGGCGGACGTCTCCGGATGCGGCGGGAGTTTAGGGCGGGCGACCGGAGCTGTCAAGCGCGCTATATCTTATATAAGACATAAGAGGCTAGACGAAAGCCCCGGTCTCGTGTTTCAATCGCCCGATGATCGAGACGCCGATTTCCCCGGGCAGCGAGTCCGGCGCCCGCCAGCCGGGGCCGACCTTCGCGCCGCTGTACCGCCAGATCCAGGCGCTGTTGCTGCGCAGCCTGCAGCAGGGCGAGTGGAAGCCCGGCGAAGCGATCCCGAGCGAAACCGAGCTGGCCGCCCGCTACAGGGTGAGCCAGGGCACCGTTCGCAAGGCCATCGACGAACTGGCCGCCGGCAACCTGCTCGTGCGCCGGCAGGGCCGAGGCACCTTCGTCGCCTCGCACCACGAGGTGCGCACGCAGTTCCGTTTCCTTCGGATCCGGCCCGACGAGGCCGGCGACGAACGACCCGAGGCCGACCGGGCGCCGCTGCTGAGCCGCATTCTCGAATGCCGGCGGCTGCGCGCGCCGGTCGAGGTCGCGCGCCAGCTCCGTCTGCGCAGCGGCGAGCCGGTCGTGCAGATCCGACGGCTGCTCGAGCTCGAGCAGCCGGCCGTGCTCGACGAGATCTGGCTGCCCGGAGCGCGCTTTCGCGGCTTGTCGGCCGAGCGGCTGTCGGCCTACAGCGGACCGCTGTACGGACTGTTCGAGGCCGAATTCGGCACGCGGATGATCCGCGCCACCGAGCGGCTGAAGGCGATCGCCGCCGATCGTTCGCTGGCGCGTTCGCTGAAGGTGCCCGAGGGCTCGCCCCTGCTGCTCGTCGAGCGGCTCAGCTTCACCTACGAGGACCAGCCGGTCGAGCTTCGCCGCGGTTATTGCGTGACCGCGCGGCACCACTACTACAACGAACTGAACTGAGCCGCGAAGGGGCGCGATCGCCGGTCGGCGGGACGGCGCGATCGGCGCGCGTTTGGTGCGACGCGCCATCTTGCGTCAAAATGTAAAGGTTTTGCATCCTCGAGGACGCCATGGCCGACGCAGTCGACAAGCCAGCGGGCGCAGCACGCCCGGAATTCAGAAACATCCATGTCACCGAAATTCTCGGCTATCGCATGCCGCTGGCCGCGATCGTGTCGATCCTGCATCGAGTCAGCGGCGCGCTGCTGTTCCTGATCGGCCTGCCTTTCCTGCTCTACCTGCTGCAGCAGAGCCTTCTGTCGGAGATCAGCTTCGAGAATTACCGGGCCATCGCTTCCCACTGGTTCGCCAAGCTGGTGCTGCTGGCGCTGGCCTGGGCCTACCTCCACCATTTCTGTGCCGGCATCCGGCACCTGTTCCTCGATCTCGACATCGGTACCGACAAGCCGAAGTCGCGCACGTCGGCGGCCGTCGTGCTGGCGATCAGCCTGACGCTGACGCTGCTGGTCGCGGCCAAGATCTTCGGAGTGTTCTGATGACCACGAAACGATTGATCGTCGGCGCCCACTACGGGCTGGGGAGCTGGCTCGCCCAGCGGGTCACCGCGATCGTGATGGCGATCTACACGATCGTGTTGCTCGGCTGGCTGTTCGCCTTGCCCGAACTGACCTACGGCACCTGGGCCGGCATGTTCGCGTCGTCGTGGATGAAAGTGCTGACGCTGCTGACGCTGGCCGCGCTGCTCTGGCATGCCTGGGTCGGCGTGCGCAACATCTTCATGGACTACATCAAGCCCACGGGCCTGCGCCTGTTCCTGCAGGCGTCGACGATCGTCGTGCTCGTGGGCTACGCGGCCTGGGCCGTGATCATTCTCTGGAGCGTTTGATGGCCGACGTACTGAACCAACTGGCGAACAAGCTGCCGCGGCGCAAGTTCGACGCCGTGATCGTCGGTGCCGGCGGCTCCGGCATGCGCTGCTCGCTGCAACTGGCCGAGGCCGGCTACAGCGTGGCCGTGCTGTCCAAGGTGTTCCCGACGCGCTCGCACACGGTCGCGGCGCAGGGCGGCATCGGTGCCTCGCTGGGCAACATGAGCGAGGACAACTGGTACTGGCACATGTTCGATACCGTCAAGGGTTCCGACTATCTCGGCGACCAGGACGCGATCGAGTTCATGTGCCGCGAGGCGCCGAAGGTCGTCTACGAGCTCGAGCACTTCGGCATGCCGTTCGATCGCAACGCC
>JAAZBL010000180.1 GCA_012513825.1 Limnobacter sp.
CCGGACCCCGTCGCCCATGGCGAACTGGTGAAGGTGGTCGCCGATCCCGAAGTGGACCTCGTCGCGTACGAGCGGGACAAGATCCGCGGCGCGATCCGTACCGATTTCATCCTGTCGGCCGAGATCGTCGTCATCACGCTGGGGACCGTCGCGGCCGCGGCGTTCGCGACGCGCGTGAGCGTGCTGGTCGGAATCGCGGCGCTGATGACGGTCGGTGTCTACGGCCTCGTCGCGGGCATCGTCAAGCTCGACGATGCCGGCGTGTACCTGAGCCGCCGCAGCGGCGACGGAGCCTGGCCGCGCTTCCAGCGCCGGCTCGGTCACGGCATCCTCGCGGCCGCGCCCTGGCTGATGAAGTTCCTGTCGATCGCCGGCACCGCCGCGATGTTCCTCGTCGGCGGCGGCATCCTCGTGCACGGCCTGGCGCCCTTGCACCACGGTGTCGAGGTCTTCGCGCACTGGGCCGAAACGCTGCCGGCGGCCGGCGACTTCGCTTCCGCGCTGACGACGATGCTGGCCAACGCGGGCGTCGGCATCGTCGCGGGCGGCCTGACGCTGGCGGTGGTCAACGCCGTCAGGCGACTGCGCGGGTCGGCCGGCCACTGATCGCGACCGGCCCGAAAAGAAAAAGCGCCTCGAGTCGAACCGCGACTCGAGGCGCTCTTGCATCTGGCGTCCCGTAGGGGAGTCGAACCCCTGTTCCAACCGTGAAAGGGTCGTGTCCTAGGCCTCTAGACGAACGGGACTTTCTTTGTACTGCGTTCTTTTGGTGGAGGTAAGCGGGATCGAACCGCTGACCTCTTGCATGCCATGCAAGCGCTCTCCCAGCTGAGCTATACCCCCGAAAGAGTCCGAGAGTATAGCGACTGCTCGCGGACCGTGCAACTCGGGGTCGAAACGCCCTCTACTTCGTCCGCCCCGCCGGCTTCGCCCGCCCCGCCGGGCTGTCGCAGCATCTGGCGGAACGCGGGCTGGCGCGCCTGCAGTGCCTCGGTGGTGCCCACGTCGACGATCCGCCCTGCCGCCATCAGAACGACCTTGTCGAAGTGCCGCAGCAGGCTCATCCGGTGAACCGAGGCCACCAGGCAGGCGCCTTCGAACGCCTTCGACATCCGTTCGAGCACCGCATCCTCGGTCACCGGATCGAGCGCGCTGGTGGGCTCGTCGAGCATCAGAAGCGAACTGGAGCGGGCCGCCAGCACCCCGCGCGCGAGGCACAGGCGCTGGCGCTGGCCGCCCGAAAGGTTGAAGCCGCGCTCCTTGATCGGCGTGTCGGGCCCCTGCGGCATGTCTGCCATCACCGTGTCGAAGGCGCTGACGTAGATCGCCTGCAACAGCTCGGCGTCGTCGCAGGCGCTTCCGAACGCGATGTTCTCGCGCACGGTCGCCTCGAAGACGTCGGCTTCCTGCGGAATCAGCGTCGCGACGCTGCCGAGGTGGCGGACACCGGGCTGCGGCTGGCCGTCGATCTCGATGCGGCATTCGGTGGGCTCGTAGAGCCCGGCGAGCACGCGCATCAAGGTGCTCTTGCCCGAGCCGCTCGGTCCGACCAGCGCGACGCGCTCGCCTCGCTCCAGAGTGAGCGCCACCTGGTGCAGCCCTGCCGTTCCGGAATGCTCGTAGCAAAGCTCGCGAATCTCGATGCGCTGCCAGTGCGGCTTCACCGGGGCGCCGGGATCGGGCCGGTCCTTCGCCTGCCAGATCGAAGCGGCGCTGGCGAAGTCCGCCCGCGTGCGTGCAAGCCCCTGGAAATTGTTCGCGATCGAGCCGATGACGCCGCCCGCCTGCTGTGCGTACTGGTAGACCATGAAGACGCTGCCCATCAGCAGCACCGAGCCCGAACGCCCGGTCAACGCGACGAAGGCCGCAACGAGCGCCCAGGTCAGGCCGATGCCGAGCAGGTCGACCGCGCACCAGCGCGCTTCGGTGAGCAGGATGCTGCGCCTGAGCGGCTGGAATACCGCGAGCAGGCGCTTGCCCAGCAGCTCGCGCGTGCTCTGGCTCAGCCGCAGCGACAGCACCGTCGACACGTTGCCGAGAAAATCCAGCATGCCGGCCTGGTAGTGTCGCTCGGCCGTGTTCTGGGCCGTCGCCAGGCGCATCAACGCGAAATCGAAGCGCAGGATCACGTAACCGATCGCAGCGTAGCCGACCGCGGCCATCAACCCGAGCGTCTGCGAGAACAGCGACAGCGCGACCAGCGGCCCGATCAGGTTGACGGCGCTCTGCAGGTAGGTGAACTGGCTTTGCGCGAAGCCGTACAGTGCCCCGGTCGACTGGCTGACACGCAGCTGCACGTCGCCCGAGTGGTTGCGGTCGTGCCAGGACAGCGGCAGCCGCAGCAGCTTCGCGTACAACGAGTCGGCAAAGCTCTGGCGCACGCGCAGGCCGACCTCGCGTTCGAGCACGCGCCCGGGGCCGTGCATCGCCCAGGCAAGGACGAAGGTCAGCAGCACCAGCGCGACGTAGCCGCCGGCGTGCAGCAGCGCGTCGGCCTCGTTCTTCTGCAGCGTGTTCATCGCCTGCGCGGCGAACCAGGGCGCGCCCAGCTTGACGAGCTGCGAGCCCACGAGCAGGCCCATCGCACAGACGAGCCGCAACCTCGCACCCTTGGCGTGCTTCCAGATGTTGCGGTAGAGACCGGAGGACGCGGTGTCGGCCGCCTCCAGTCGGGGAATGAAGGAGGCGGCGGCAGCGGACTGCATCGAAATCGAGCGCGGTCGACGCGATCCCACCGGAGGGATCGGAACCGGCGCGTTGTCCTGTATCAGGTGGAGGAAGAAGGGCCGATGTTTCGGGACCGATCGCAGTGTATGCGGCGACCGAACGCCCCGAAATGTCCTCCACCGCCGTCCGTCGCCCGCCCTCGCGCTTTCGTCCGGCTTCGTTGCTGCACGGCAACATCAGCTCGAGAACGCTCCGTCCAATGTCGCGAAGCGTTGCTGCACCGTCGTTGATTGCGCCTCCTCGCCGTCTTCGCCGTGTTGCCGTCAGCAGTCGCGACGTCGCAGCCACGCCTCGATCTTCGGTGCCCGATCGCCGACGGCGCGGATCGCCTCGCGCACTTCTTCGGGGCTCACTCGAAACCGGTCTGCCCAGTCGCGAACTTCGAAATCCTGGTTGATGTTGATGCGGACCGCGTGAGGACGGCACCCCTTAGTCCGTTGCTCGTGCATCCTGCAGTTCCTCCTGTGCGTGCGCCGGCTTCGCTGCAATTGACGCGCCTGTCGCGATGCTAGAATCGTCGCCGCCCGCGCGCCCTGCGGGCCGCCACCGAAATCCCCGACGAAGCGATATCGAATGACCGCCCGCATCCTCGATGGCCTGGCACTGTCGCGCGCGATTCGCGCGGAACTGGCCGAGCGCGCCGCCGAACTCACCGCCCGCGGCACGCGTCCGGGCCTGGCCGTTATCCTCGTCGGCGATTCGCCCGCCTCGGCCGTCTACGTGCGGAACAAGATACGAGCCTGCACCGAGGCCGACATCCATTCGATTTACGAACACATGCCGGCCGACACGACCGAGGCCGCGCTCCTCGCACGGATTCGCGAGCTCAACGCCGATCCTTCGGTGCACGGGATCCTCGTGCAGTTGCCGCTGCCGCCGCAGATCGACGAAGCTCGCGTCATCGAGACGATCTCGCCGGCCAAGGACGTCGACGGTTTCCATCTGCACAACGCCGGCGCACTGCTCGCCGGCACGCCGCTGTTCAAGCCGTGCACGCCGCTCGGCGTGATGAAACTGCTCGAGCACGCAGGCACGCCGATCGAAGGCGCCGACGCGGTCATCGTCGGGCGCAGCAACATCGTCGGCAAGCCGCTGGCGCTGATGCTCACGGCCGCGAACGCCACGGTCACGATCTGCCACAGTCGCACGCGCGACCTCGCCGCCCATACGCGCCGGGCCGACATTCTGGTCGCCGCCGTCGGCAGCGCGCGGATGATCACCGGCGACATGATCAAGCCCGGCGCGACGGTCATCGACGTCGGCATCAACCGGATCGCCGAAGGCCCGGACGCTGGCAAGCTGTGCGGCGACGTCGACTTCGACAGCGCCAGCCAGGTGGCCGGGGCGATCACGCCGGTGCCGGGCGGCGTCGGCCCGATGACGATCGCGATGCTGCTGGCCAACACCGTCGATTCGGCACGGCGCTTCGCCGGCTGACCGCCACGCCGGCCGGCGGGGCCGGCTTTCCGGCGCGGCGCCGAAGCGGGTCTTGTGCCCGCGACGATCGCCCCCATTCTCCATGGTTGCGGGTGCGCAAGCGCCCGCCGTTTTGGCCATTCCGGACGATCCATGAACGAAACCACGTCTCAGCAACACCAGCGACCCGTGCCCTCCGGCGCGCAACCCGAGGCATCGGACAACCCGCTGCTCGATTTCGCCGCCCTGCCGCGCTTCACCGCCTTCGATCCGTCGCAGGTCGCGCCGGCGCTCGACGTGCTGATCGCGCAGGCGCGCGAAGCGCTCGAGCAGGTCACCGACGAGTCGGTGCCGCTGACCTGGGACGACTTCGTCGAGCCGCTCGACGAGGCGACCGAACGGCTCGCACGCGCCTGGGGAATCGTCGGCCACCTGAACGCGGTCGCCGACACCCCGTCGCTGCGCGAGGCCTACAACGCGAACCTGCCGCGCGTCACGCAGTTCTGGACCGAGCTGTCGCAGCACGAGGCGCTGTTCGCACGCTACAAGGCCTTCGCCGCACAGCCCGAGTTTGCGCAATTGTCGGCACCGCGACGGCGAACCGTCGAAAACGCGTTGCGCGACTTCCGGCTGGGTGGCGCCGAACTCGTGTCGCCGGCACGCGAACGTTTCGCCGAGATCCAGGAGCGTCACGCGGCGCTGTCGCAGAAGTTTTCAGAAAACGTGCTCGACGCGACGAACGCGTTTTCGCTCTACATCGACGACGAATCGCGGCTCGACGGCTTGCCGGCCGACGCCCGCGAAGCGGCGCGCGAGGCCGCGCAGGCCGACGGACGCGACGGCTGGAAGTTCACGCTGCAGTTCCCGTCGTACCTGCCGGTGATGCAGTACGCGAACGACCGATCGTTGCGCGAGACCGTCTATCGCGCTTACGCGACGCGGGCCTCCGAGCTCGCAGCCGCGCCGGCCGACGCCGACGAGCGCGCAGCGCTCGACAACGCCGCGGTCATCGACGAACTGCTGGCGCTGCGCGCCGAAGAGGCCAGGCTGCTCGGCTACGCGAACTTCGCCGAGGTGTCGCTGGTGCCCAAGATGGCCGACTCGCCGCAACAGGTGATCGATTTCCTGCGCGACCTCGCGCAGCGGGCGCGCCCGTTCGCCGAACGCGACCTCGCCGAACTGCGCGAGTTCGCCGCCGAGCGGCTGGGACTGACCGAGCTCGAATCCTGGGACCTCGCCTGGGCCAGCGAGAAGCTCAAGGAGTCGCGCTACGCGTTCTCCGACCAGACGGTCAAGCAGTACTTCCAGTTGCCGCGCGTGCTCGACGGCCTGTTCGGGCTCGTCGGCCGGATGTTCTCGGTCGACATCGTGCCCGACGAGGCCGAGGCCTGGCATCCGGACGTGCGCTTCTTCCGCATCGAACGCGAGGGCGCGCTGCTCGGCCAGTTCTGGCTCGACCTGTACGCCCGCGCGTCGAAGCGTCCGGGCGCTTGGATGGACGATGCGCGCGGCCGGCGGCGTCGCGGCTCCGAGGTGCAGACGCCGGCCGCCTATCTGGTCTGCAATTTCCAGCCGCCGGTCGGCGGGCGCCCGGCGCTGCTCACGCACGACGACGTGACGACGCTGTTCCACGAATTCGGACACGGGCTGCACCACCTGCTCACCCGCATCGAGGATGCCGGCGTCGCCGGGATCTCGGGCGTCGAATGGGACGCCGTCGAGTTGCCGAGCCAGTTCATGGAGAACTTCTGCTGGGAGTGGGACAACGTGCGCGCGATGAGCGCCCACGTCGAAACCGGCGAGCCGCTGCCGCGCGAGCTGTTCGACCGGATGCTGGCTGCGAAGAACTTCCAGAGCGGCATGCAGACGCTGCGCCAGATCGAGTTCGCGCTGTTCGACATGCGGCTGCACTCGGAATACCAGCCGGGCGGCGAGCGGCCCGGCAGCGGCGTCCAGGCGCTGCTCGACGAAGTGCGCCGCGAGGTCGCCGTCGTGATCCCGCCGGCCTGGAACCGGTTCCAGAACAGCTTCTCGCACATCTTCGGAGGCGGCTACTCGGCCGGTTACTACAGCTACAAGTGGGCCGAGGTGCTGTCGGCCGACGCCTATGCGGCCTTCGAAGAGGCGATGGCCGGGCCCGATCCGGCGCGGGCCGTCAGCGAAACCGGCCGCCGCTTCCTCGACGAGATCCTGTCCGTCGGAGGCAGCCGACCGGCCATCGACTCGTTTCGCGCGTTCAGGGGACGCGACCCGCAACTGGACGCCCTGCTGCGCCACAATGGCATGGTCGAGGCGTCCGTTGCGGAGTCCCATGCCTGAAGGCGGCAGCACCCACCGGCGGCCTGCGGGCCGCAATCAGAACGCGCTCCTGGTGCCGGCCCTGGCGCTGGCGCTCGCTTCGATCGCCGGCCCCGCGCTGGCCCAATACAAGTGTGTCGGACCCGACGGCCGGGTCACCTATGGCGACCGTCCGCCACCGCATGCCGCGCCGCTCGGGCAACCGACCCGAGCCGCCGATGCATCGCGCACGGGCGACGGCGACGGGGTTCGCAGTCGCACGCAAGCGGATCCGTCGGCCGATGCCGCGCTTCCCTACGAACTGCGCCAGGCCGCGCAACGTCATCCGGTCACGCTGTACACGACGCCCGACTGCCCGCCCTGCGCACTCGCGCGCAGCCATCTGCTGAAGCGCGGCATTCCGTTCGCAACGCGTGAAGTACGCACGCAGGACGACGCCACGGCTTTCCAGGAACTCGGTTTCGCGGACCTGTCTTTTCCGGCACTGAGCGTCGGCCGGGAACGCTTCAGCGGTTTCGAACCCGGCGGATGGGATCGACTGCTCGATTCGGCCGCCTATCCGAAGAATTCCCGGCTTCCGCCGCGCTGGCAGGCGCCGCGCGCAGAACCGCTGGCGCCGCGGCCGGCCGCTGCCGGGCCGGTCGCGCAGCAGGAGGCCGAGGCGAACGAGGCGCCGCCGCAGGTCTCGACCGGATCGGCGTTCGACGAGACGGCCGAAGTCGACACCCGGCGCAACCGGGCGGCGGGTGGCGAGCAGCCGACGGTTCGCTTCTGAGGCCGTCTCAACCCGACGGCACTGCGTTTCCGGCGCTGTCCTGCGCGACCGCCGAATCGTCCTGGGCACTGGCCTGCGCGATCCGGCTGCCTGGCGGCACGCTGCGCGTGAGCCAGACGTTGCCGCCGATGATCGAGCCGCGACCGATCGTGACGCGCCCGAGGATCGTCGCGCCGGCATAGATGACCACGTCGTCCTCGACGACCGGATGGCGCGGCCCGCCGCGCAGCCGGCCTTCGTCGTCGGTGTCGAAGCGCTTGGCGCCCAGCGTGACCGCCTGGTAGAGCCGCACGTTGCTGCCGATCACGGCGGTTTCGCCGATCACGACGCCGGTCCCGTGGTCGATGAAGAAACCGGGGCCGATCGTGGCGCCGGGATGGATGTCGATGCCGGTCTGCGAGTGCGCCTGCTCGGCGATGATCCGGGCGACCAGCGGCGCGCCGAGCCGGTACAGCCGGTGAGCAATCCGGTGGTGAATCATCGCGAGGAGGCCGGGATAGCACAGCAGCACCTCGTCGACGCTGCTTGCGGCCGGATCCCCGCGGAACGCGGCCAGCACGTCGCTGTCCAGCAGTAGCCGGATTTCGGGCAACGCCAGCGCGAGTTCGCGCACGCAGGCCGTCGCCTGCGTATCGAGGTCGGCGTCGCTGCAGCCGCGGTTGCGCACCGCGTAGCGCAGTTCCAGCCGCACCTGCGCGAGCAGCGCATGCAGCACGCGGTCCAGCGTGTGGCCGACGTAGTAGTCCTCGTTTTCCTGGCGCAGGTCGGCCGGCCCGAGACGCATCGGAAACAGCGCAGCGCGCAGGCCGGAGATCACCTCGCACAGCGCCTCGCGCGTCGGGAACTCGCGTCCGCCGGGTTCGCGCGAGCGCTGCTGCGCGTCGCGCCACTGGCCGCGTGCCGCACGCAGGCCGGACACCACGCGCTCGATGTCGAGTCCGTCGCCGTTCGTGCGAGCACCTGCGTCCGATTGTCCGAGCCTTGCCTTCTTCACCACCGCCACGATCCGCCCGCTCCTTGTCGTGCCCGCGCCGTCATCCGCTTGGGTCGACTCGACGCCCGGGCAGTCCGATTATCGTCGATCGAAGAATCGACGGCCGTCCGGCCGCGCCGCCGGCAAGGTCGCCGGGCACGCCATCTGCTAGGACAGTGGTTCCGCACGCCAGCGAGAGCGCGCGGCAATCGGGGTCCCGGTACGGCCGGCGCAATTCGGCCTGGCACTGCCCGGGACCCTCGCATTTCGAGGAGAGCGGTGTGCGCCGGCGCGAATTCGTCATTGGAAGCCTGAGCCTGGCGACGGCCGCCGTCGTGGCGTCCGACACCGATCGCGTGCTGGCCGCCGATCGCGCGAAGCCGCCCGCCGACGGCGAGAGCCGCGCCTTCGACGGCTCGATGGTGCGCCACCTCGCCCGAGACCTGGCGCAGTCGCCGTACAAGGCACCGGATGACCCGCTGCCGCCGAACCTGGCCGACCTGAGCTACGACGCCTACCGTGCGATCCGCTTCCG
>JAAZBL010000181.1 GCA_012513825.1 Limnobacter sp.
TGAAAGGAAGCTTCATCGAACTGACCGCCGCCGACGACCACCGCTTCTCGGCCTACCGCGCGGCGCCGGACGGCCAGCCGCGCGGCGCCGTCGTCATCGCGCCCGAGATCTTCGGCGTGAACTCGCACATCCGATCGGTGGTCGACGGCTACGCGGCCGACGGCTACCTCGCGATCGCGCCGGCGCTGTTCGACCGCGTGCAGCGCGGCTACGACACCGGCTACTCGCCCGACGAAATCCAGGCAGGCGTCGCGATCATGCAGAAGATCTCGATCGACGACGCGCTCGCGGACACCGCCGCCTGCGTGGCCGAGGCCGCGAAAGCCGGCAAGGTCGGCCTGATCGGGTATTGCTGGGGCGGCACCGTGGCCTGGGTCGGGGCGGCCCGCCTGGGCGGGCTGGCCTGCTCGGTCCCGTACTACGGGGGCGGCATCCCCGACTTCGCCGACGAACAGCCGACCTGCCCGGTGATGTTCCACTTCGCCGAGCAGGACCAGCGGCCGACCGCCGAGCAGGCGCGCGAGATCGCCGCAAAGCATCCGTCGGCGATCGCGCACTTCTACGACGCCGGCCACGGATTCAACTGCGACCAGCGCGGCTCCTTCGACGCGGCGTCGGCGAAGCTCGCGCGCGAGCGCACGCTGGCGTTCCTGAAAGAGCACGTCGGCTGACGGGATCCGGGCAGCGCGCCCGGAGCAGGCCGAGGCAGCCGGCGGCGCCCGCGCCCGCTGCCGCCGTCGCGGCTATTGCGGCGGCCAGCCGGAACGCAGCACGGTCTTCAGCACCTTGCCGTAGTTGTTCTTCGGCAGTTCGTTCACGAAGTGCCAGCGTTTCGGTCGCTTGAATCGAGCGATCCGTTCGAGGCAGTGCGCGTCGAGCTCGGCCTCGGTGGCCGGGCTGCGCAGGACGACCCAGGCCACGACGATTTCTCCCCAGTCGGGATCGGCCGCCCCGACGACGCTGGCCTCGGCGACGGCCGGGTGCGTGAGCAAGGCTTCCTCGACCTCGCGCGGGTAGATGTTGCTGCCGCCGCTGATGATCAGGTCCTTGCTGCGATCGAGCAGCGTGAGGAAACCGTCGGCGTCGAGCGCGCCGATGTCGCCGGTATGCAGCCAGCCGTCGCGCAGTGCGGCAGCGCTGGCCTGCGGATCGTTCCAGTAGCCCTTCATCACGACTTCGCCGCGCACGCAGACCTCGCCGGGTTCGCCGGCCGGCAGCTCGCGCCCGTCGGCATCGCGCACGGCGACCTCGACCATCGGCTGCGCGTAGCCGACCGAGGCCAGGCGCTCGCGGTGACGCGGATGCCGGCGATCGAGCAGCACCGTCTTGGGCAGCACGGTGATCGTCATCGGGCTCTCGCCCTGGCCGTAGATCTGCGCGAAATGCGGGCCGATCACGTCGAGCGCGCGCTCGATGTCGGCCAGGTACATCGGTCCGCCGCCATAGCAGATCGTCGCAAGACCCGGGATCGGCGGCGAGCCGCCATCGCGCGGCCGCGCGGCGGCCCATTCGACGAGCCGGTGCACCATCGTCGGCGCCGCGAAGAACGAGGCCTCGCCCCAGTGCGAGGCCAGCGCCGCGATCTCGGCGCAATCGAAGCCCCCCGAGGCAGGCACGACGTTCAGCGCGCCCTTCAGCACGTAGGGCAGGTGGTAGAGGCCGCTGCCGTGCGACAGCGGGGCCGGATGCA
>JAAZBL010000182.1 GCA_012513825.1 Limnobacter sp.
GCTGCACGTCGACCTGTCCGACATCTTCGTCGACGGCGACGTCGGCAAGGACGAGATCCTGCAAGCCGGCGATGCGATCTACGTGAATCGCGCGCCGGCCTACTACATCTACGGCCAGGTCCAGCGCCCCGGGATGTATGCGATCGAACGCGGGATGACGGTCGCTCAGGCGATCGCCAAGGCGGGTGGGCTGACTGCGCGCGGCACCGAGCGGGGCCTGAAGCTGCAGCGGCGAAACGCCGTCGGCGAAGTCGAGACTTTCGAGGTCAAGCTCGACGACGCGGTGCGTGCCGACGACCTGCTGCAGGTTCGCGAGAGCCTTTTCTGACGGACGCACGATGTCGCCGCGCTCCCTGCTGATCATCCTGGCAAGCGTCACGCTGACCGCGCTCGCACAACTGGCGCTGAAGCTGTCGAGTTCGCGCCATGCCGGCGAAGTGGCGAGCGGCGGCCTGCTGCGCAGCCTGCTCGAACAGTTCATGAATCCCTGGACGATCGCCGGCCTCGTCGGATACGGGCTGAGCTTCGTGCTCTGGCTGCTGGCGCTGCGCGACGTGCCGCTGACGATCGCCTATCCGTTCATGGGGCTGACGCTGGTGCTGGTGGCGATCTTCGGCGTGGCGTTGCTGGGCGAGACGCTGGGTGCGGCCAAGCTGTTCGGGATGCTGCTCGTCTGCGCGGGGCTGGTCTTGCTCGCGCGCGGCTAGGCGTCTGGGCGGCAGACCGCCGCCCGGACTCTCGCGGCTCGTGTTGCGAGGCCGGGCCTTCGCTCACGTCAATCGCGGCCGACGCGCCGGAACAATGCCCAGAAGAGGTCTTCCGAAGGATAGGGCAGCACGGCGCGATCGGGCACTGCGCGCAACATCCACCGGAGCGGCGCCGCGACCGGGCCATGGCCGAGCTTGTGCCCGAGCAGCGATTTGACGTGCGCACCGGAGATGCGCTTGGCGGGGCGGCCGAAGGCCACGGGCTCGAGTCCGTGTTCGGCCAGCAATCGTACGAGGCTGTTGCGAGAGAACATGTGCAGCACGCTGGGCGGGCTGTACTCGTGCCAACGGCGACCGAGCAGTCGCGCCGTCCGGCTCGAGTTGTCCCAGGTTTCGATCAGCCAGTGTCCGCCGATGCGGGTCAGGCCTGCCGCCTGCGCGAGTGCCTTGCGCAGGTCGTGGAAATGCGCGATGACCTGGATCATCGTGACCAGGTCGAAGCCGTCGTCGCCGGTGGCCTGTGCCGTCGGCCGTCCGCCGGTCCGTCCGCCGCCGCCGGCAGGATTCCGGCTGGCCGTTTCGGCGCTGAAGGCCTCGAGCGTCGTGGCTCGCAGGTCCAGTCCGAGTTCACGGCGACCGCAGTCGGCCATCGTCGGATTCGGTTCGATGCCGATCCCGCGCCAGCCGCGATCGATCAGGCCGGCGAGTACGAAGCCGGCCGCGCTGCCGACGTCGAGCACGCGACCCGGCGCGAGGTACGGCTCGAGCAGGGCCGCGTAGCGGCGGCCTGCGTCGCGCCGGATCCGGGCTTCCGCCAGGTAGTCGGGGTAACCGGCGCCGCCGCCGAAGAAGTAGGCATCGCCGTAGGTCGACGCGACGTGGTCCGGCTTCGCCGAGAAGGCGGCGAACTGGTGGCTGCAGTCCGGGCAGCGAAGGATCGTGTAGCCGTCGACGTCGAACAGCGGGCGCGCCGGGTTTCGGCATACCGGGCAGGCCGACGCAGTGGCTCGCAGGTCCTCGTCTGGCTCGAACATGTCGTGGTCCGTGGCGCGCAGGGGGTCGCTCGCGTGACGAGCAGTTTAGGCTGGCTTGCCGTCGATTTCGGTTATTCTCGTCGCCGAGATAACAATCGACACGGAGACAACAAGCGTGCCAATCGACGCGGTCGCCAACGTCGTGATCGGCGGTCTGCTGACGGGCCTCGTCTATGGCTTGATGGCGCTCGGGCTGTCCGTCATCTACGGCGTCGTCCGGATCGTCAACTTCGCTCACGGCGAGATCATGACGCTGGCGATGTACGCGGCGGTGATGGCTTTCGCGCTGGCCGGCATCGACCCGCTGTGGATGCTGCTGCCGGTCGCCCTCGGGTTCTTCGGCCTCGGCTACGGGCTGCAGCGCGGGCTGATCAATCCGTTCATCGACCGCCCCGAGCATTCGCAGTTCATCCTGCTGCTGGCGCTCGCGTTGGTGCTCGTGAACCTGATGCTCGTCGTGTTCGGCCCCGATGCGCGCAACGTGCAGGTCGACTACGCGCTCGACTCGTACCTGATCGGTCCGCTGCTGATCGACAAGGTGCGCGTGATCTGCGCCGGGGTCGCGCTGCTGGCCTGCGCGTTGCTGTTCGCGATCTTCCGATACACGGCTTTCGGCAAGGCGATCCGCGCCTGCGCCGACAACCTGCTCGGGGCGCAGGTCGTCGGCCTCAACGTGCGGCACCTGTATGCGCTGACCTTCGGTCTCGGCACCGCCTGTGTCGGTGTCGCCGGGTGCCTGCTCACGCTGCTCGTCGACGTGACGCCGGTCTCGGGGCCGGCCTACACGCTGCTCGCCTTCGTCATCGTCATCATCGGCGGACTCGGCTCGATGGTCGGGGCGCTCGCCGGCGGCGTGCTGATCGGCGTTTCCGAGGCGGTCGCCGGCCTGTTGATCACGCCGTCGGCGAAAAGCATGATCTCCTTCGCGCTGCTGATCCTGGTACTGGCATTCCGGCCGCAGGGCCTGTTTTCGGCCCGATGAGCGCGGGCCGCGATCTCGTCGAGGTCTTCACGAAGGCGCCGGCGCGCTCGCGCAACGCGCTGCTCGCGCTGCTTGCCGCGCTGCTGGTGCTGCCGCTGGCGCTGGACCGCTACCTGCTGTCGGTGATGATCCTGATCCTGTACTTCGCCTACGTGGGTCAGGCCTGGAACGTCATGATGGGCTTCTGCGGCCAGTTGTCGATCGGCCATGCGTTGTTCGTCGGTCTCGGTGCCTACACGGCGGCCGCGCTGTTCCAGCATTTCGGCATCGTGCCGTGGGTCGGGATGCTCGCGGCCGTGGCGGTTTGCGTCGCGATGGCGTCGGTCATCGGCTGGCTGGCGTTTCGCTTCGGCATCGGCGGCACCTACTTCGCGCTGCTGACGATCGCGTTCGCCGAGTTCACGCGCATCGGCTTCGACCACTTCGGCTGGGTCGGCGGCTCGGGCGGCTTCTTCCTGCGGGTCGTTCAGCAGGATCGCTTCGATTTGCTGAACCTGCGCGGCAATCCGCTGATGTTCTACTACCTGGCGCTCGCGCTGGCCGTGTTCGGTTTCGTCGTGTCGGCCTGGCTGTTGCGCGGGCGCGCGGGCTTCTACTTCCGCGCGATCCGCGACAACGAGGAGGCCGCGCGCGCCGCCGGCGTCGACGTGTTCCGCTACAAGATGTTCGCGGTCCAGTTGTCGGGCGGCCTCACTGCGCTGGCCGGCGTGTTCTTCGCGTTCTACTACAACAACCTGTTTCCCGAGCAGATCTTCGGGATCGGGCGCTCGATCGAGATCATCCTGGCGCCGATCATCGGCGGCATCGGTACGCTGTTCGGACCGATCCTCGGCGCCGCCGTGCTCACGCTGGCCTCCGAGGGCATCAACGAGGCGCTGTCGGCCTCGGGCTACGAAGTGCCGGGCGTCAAGCAGATCCTCTACGGGCTCGCGCTCGGGCTAGCGATCATGTTCATGCCGCACGGCATCTGGCCGGTGATCGCACGGCGCCTGGGCTTCGGGCGCGGGAGCGAGGGCGATGCCTGAGCGCGGTCCGGACTTCGGGCCAACGTCGGGCGCCGCGGACGCGCGTGCCGGGGCGGCAGGCGCGCGCGCCGGCGCCTCGCCGCTGCTGACGGTCGCCGGCGTCTCGAAGCGCTTTCGCGGACTGCTGGCCGTCGCCGACGCGTCGATCGACGTGCGTGCCGGGGAAATCGTGGCGCTGATCGGGCCGAACGGCGCCGGCAAGACCACGCTCTTCAACCTGATCGCCGGTTCGCTGGCTCCCGATTCGGGAAGCGTGCGCTTTGCCGGCCGGGAGATTGCCGGCGAACGAGCCGATCGGGTCTGCGCCGCCGGCATCGGCCGCACCTTCCAGCTCGTCAAGCCGTTCGCCGACATGTCGGTGATCGAAAATGCGATGGTCGGCGGCTTCCGCGGCACGGCCGATCGCGAGCGGGCCCGCGACCGCGCGGCGCGCGCGCTGCAGGCGCTCGACATGTGGACGCTGCGCGACCGTCCGGCTTCGAGCCTGACGCTGCCCGATCGCAAGCGTCTCGAGGTGGCCCGTGCGCTGGCCACCGAGCCGACGATGCTGTTGCTCGACGAGGTCATGGCCGGCCTGCGGCCGACCGAGACCGACCTGATGGTCGCCGCGTTCCGCAAGCTGAACGCCGATCACGGGATCACGATCCTGCTGATCGAGCACGTGATGCGCGCCGTGATGGCGCTGGCGCAACGCGTCTACGTGCTGCACCACGGTCAGATCATCGCGCAGGGCACGCCGCAGCAGGTCACGCGCGATCCGCGCGTGCTCGAGAGCTACCTCGGCAGCGGAGGCGTGCATTGAAGGCCGTGAATCCGCCCGACGGCGGCGCGCCGATGCTCGTGGTGCGCGGGCTGTCGGTCTACTACGGCGACGCGCAGGCGCTCGACCGCGTCAGCCTGAGCGTGCGGACCGGCGAAATCGTCGCCCTGATCGGCGCGAACGGTGCGGGCAAGACCTCGCTGATCCGGACGATCGCCGGCATCCTGAAGCCGCGCGAGGGCGAAATCGAGATCGAGGGCCGGCCGATCGCCGGACTCGACAGCCATCGGGTCTGCGATCTCGGCGTCGGGCAGGTGGCCGAGGGCCGGCAGGTGTTCCCGTCGATGAGCGTGCTCGACAACCTGCGCATCGGCGGGATGTTGCCGCGCGCGCGTGCGTCGGCCGGCCAGACGCTCGAGCGGGTGTTCGCGACGTTTCCGCGGCTCGCGGATCGCGCCGACCAGCTTGCCGGCACGCTGTCGGGCGGCGAGCAGCAGATGCTGGCGATCGGACGCTGCCTGATGGGCGCGCCGCGCCTGATCATGTTCGACGAACCGTCGCTGGGCCTCGCGCCGACCGTCGTGGCCGAGGTGCTCGAAACGATCCGGCGGCTGCACGGCGACGGGATGACGATCCTTCTCGTCGAACAGAACGTCGCGGCATCGCTGAAGCTCGCCGATCGCGGCTACGTGCTCGAGAACGGCAGGATCGTCCTGGAGGGCAGCGGCGAGGCGCTGGCCGACGACCCGCGCATCCGGGAAGCCTATCTGGGTCTCTGAGCGGCCGCGTCCGCAGCGTGTTCGTGCGTCGAGGCGTGGCGGGCGCGCCGGCGGCCGGCTTCCGCTCTAAAATCGAAGGTTTCGACTCGACCTGCCGGGAGCCGCCGCACGCGCTCCGAGGCGTCGCACCGCAATGCTGCCCGTGCTCCGGTTCATCTCTCGACGGCTTGTCCTTCTTGCTGTGGCGACCGCCTGCGGTTTCGCGAACGCTGCCGCGACCTCGCCGCGATTGCTCGAGCGAACGGATACGCACGTGGTCGCCGCGGGCGACTCGCTCGCCTCGGTCGCTTCGCGCTACGGCGTGCCGCCGGAGCTGGTCGCCGCGTCGAACGGTCTCGATCCCCAGGCCTCGGTCCTGCCGGACACGCAACTGCGAATCGTCAGCCGGCGCCTGGTCCCGGCGCCGTCGTTCAGCGACGGCGTGCTCGTCAACGTGCCGCAGCGGTTGCTGTTCCTCTATCGTGGCGGCGTGCTGGTTCGCAGCTACCCGGCGGCCGTCGGGCGGCCGGACTGGCGAACGCCGCTCGGCGACTTCGCGGTGATCAACCGGCTCGAAGACATGGACTGGTACGTGCCGCGTTCGATCCAGCGCGAGATGCAGCGCGAAGGCAAACCGGTGCGCACGCGGGTGCCGCCGGGGCCGGACAATGCGCTCGGCCGCCACTGGATCGGCCTGAACATGCCCGGTATCGGGATCCATGGCACCAACGAACCGGACAATGTCTACGGCTTCGTCTCGCACGGCTGCATCCGGCTGCACCCCGACGACATCGCGCAATTGTTCGGGCAGCTGAAGCGCGGCGCGATCGGCACGATCGCCTACGTGCCGCTGCTGCTGGCCCGCGACGAAGCCGGCGTCGTCTGGTTCGAAGCAAACCCCGACGCCTACGACAGGGCGCCAGCCTCGCTCGACACGGTCCGCGCGATGGCGGTCGAGCAGGGGATCGACGCCGCGTCGATCGACTGGGCCCGGGTGCAGGCTGCGCTGGACCGACGCGACGGGCAGGCCGTCGAGGTCGGGCTCGACGCTCAGTCGGAGCTCAGGAACTTGCCCGGGTTCATGATCCCGAGCGGATCGAAGGCGGTTTTCAGCCGCCGCATCAGCGCCATCTCGACCGGCGATTTGTAGCGCGCCGCTTCGTCGCGGCGCAGCTGGCCGAGCCCGTGCTCGGCCGAGATCGAGCCGTCGAAGGCCGCGACCGCATCGTGGACCAGCAGGTTCAGCGCCGGCTGCAGTCCGAGGAACCAGTCCTCGTGCTCGGGGCCCGTGCGATCCGCGGGCGGCGACACGTTGTAGTGCAGGTTGCCGTCGCCGAGGTGACCGAAGACGACCATCCGGATGCCGGGGAAGGCTTTTTCGATCGCCGCGTTCGTCTGTTCGACGAAGTCGCCGATCGACGAGA
>JAAZBL010000183.1 GCA_012513825.1 Limnobacter sp.
CGCCGCCATCGTCCGGCAGAACCAGCGGCGCTTCCACAAGCCATTGCTGACGACCCGGTACCAGGCGGTCACCTTGACCAACGGCCACGTGTTTTACGGCAGGATCGATCACCTCGGAACCGACCACCCGGTGCTGCGCGATGCGTTCGAGCTGCGCACCGAGCCCGATCCGAAAAGCGGCCGAGCCACCCATGCGGTGGTCTGGCGAAAGAGCGGCCCGACGGGCGCCGATCACCTGATCCTGCCCGCAGCATCGATCGGCTTCGTCGAGCCGGTGCGATCCGATTCTCCGATCGGCCAGGCGATAGAACAAGCGACACGCGACGGCGAGCCGCGTTGAAGCGCGAGCCGGTATCCGCCGGCTCGGCCCAGCCACGCGCCCTCGCCGCGAACGCTACTCCGAGCGCTCGGTTGCGACGATGCCCCAGGCCGCGATGAACACGGCCGCGATCAGCGGGCCGATGACGAAGCCGTTGAGCCCGAATACGGCCAGGCCGCCGATCGTGGAGATCAGCACCAGGTAGTCGGGCATCCGCGTGTCCTTGCCGACGAGGATCGGGCGCAGCAGGTTGTCGACGAGGCCGATCACGAGCACGCCGTAGGCGATCAGCGCGACGCCCTTGCCGATCGCTCCGGTCGCCAGCAGGTAGATCGCGACCGGCGTCCAGACCAGGCCGGCGCCGACCGCCGGCAACAAGGACAGCAGCGCCATCAGCACCCCCCACAGCACCGCGCCGCCGATTCCGAGAACGGCGAATGCGATTCCGCCGAGGCCGCCCTGCACCAGCGCGACGACGAGATTGCCCTTGACCGTGGCCCGCACGACGGTCGCGAACTTCTCGAACAGCTCGTGCTTGTGCTTCTCGTCCATCGGGATCGCGCGGCTGACGCGGCGCACCAGCGCGTCGCCGTCGCGGAACATGAAGAACGCAAGGTACAGCGCGATCGCCAGCCCCACGATGAAGTGCAGCGCGTTCTGGCCGATGCCGACCGCCTGCGTCGCGATCGTGCGCGCGGCGAGCTGGCTGCCCTGCGCCATCGCCGAGATCAGCCGGTCCTGCAGTTCCCGCAGGTCGCTGAGGCCGAAGCGGTCGAGCAGCCCGCTCAGCCACGCGGGCATGGCGTTGATGACCTGGTCGAAGTAGGCGGCAAAGCTGATCTCGCCCGACTCGATCGCCTGGTAGACCGCGGTCCCTTCGCGGACCAGCGCCGCCGCGATCAGCAGCACCGGCAGCACGACGATCAGGATCAGTGCGACGACCGCCAGCAGCGCCGACAGCGTACGTTGCCGGGTGCGCGCGAGCAGCCAGCGGAACAGCGGCATGAACAGCACGCCGAGGATCACGCCCCAGAAGACCGCACCGAAGAAGGGCTGCAGGATCCACGCGAACGCGATCGTGATGCCGACCAGCAGCACGAGGAAGGTGTAACCCTCGATCGCCGACGACTGGATTGGATCGGCCGGCTCGGCCGGCGCGTCGGCCGGAGCGCTCGCTGACCGAGGAGCGTCGCTCGGAGCGCTCGCTGACCTAGGCGCGTCGGCCCGGACGCTCGCTGGGCGAAGCCGGTCGGCCGGGTCGTCCTGGAGCGGCGGCGGCTTCTTCATCCGGCCCTCGGATGGTTCAGCCGACGCGCTCGAACTCGGGCCACGGCCAGGCGCCCGAAAACAGCCGGTCGAGCCAGAAGGTCACGATCTGCGTCTTGACGTCGCTGAGCCGGCCGGCGCGCAGCTCGTCGATCAGCCAGCCGAGCGTGACCAGCTCGAGTTCGACCAGCTCGCCGACATCGAGCTGCTGCTGTCCGGCGTGGACCAGGTCGCGGCACAGGAAGACGTCCATCACTTCGCTGGCGAAGCCGATTGCCGGATGCAGGCGCGTGAGCCAGGCCCATTCGCGCGCCACGTAGGCGGTCTCCTCGAGCAGTTCGCGGCGAGCGGTCTGCAGCGGTGTTTCGCCCTTGTCGATCTTGCCGGCGGGCATTTCGACGAAGGTCGCTCCGACCGGGTAGCGGAACTGCCGCTCGACGAGGATACGCTGGTCGGGAAAGATCGGCACCATGACCGCCGCGCCCGGATGGACGACGTACTCGCGTACGCTCTCGCGCCCGTCGGGCAGTCGCACGCGGTCGCGGCGCACTTCGAGGAAACCGCCGCGCCAGGCGAGTTCGGAGTCGATCCGGTGCTCGACCAGCCGCGAATCGTCGTCGTCGGGCATCAGGTGATCAGCGCCGCTCGAACCGCCTCGAGGCACCAGGCCATCAGCGGCCCGGGCAGCACGCCCAGCGCCAGCACGGCGATGCCGTTGACGGCCAACGTGAAGCGCGCGCCCCGGCCCGCTTCGATGGCCGACACGTCGACCGGGTCGTCGAAGTACATGACCTTGACGATGCGCAGGTAATAGAAGGCGGCCACCAGCGCGAAGATCACCGCGAGCACGGCCAGCCAGACCAATCCGGCGTCGACGACCGCCGACAGCACCGCCAACTTCGCATAGAAGCCGATGAACGGGGGGATGCCGGTCAGCGAGAACATCAGCATCAGCATCATGAACGCCATCCACGGGCTGCGCAGGTTCAGCCCGCGCAGGTCGGCGATCCGGTCGGCTTCGAAGCCGCGGCGCGACAGCAGCTGGATCAGGCCGAAGGTGCCGAGCGTGGTCAGCACGTAGGCGATCACGTAGAACAGCGACGAAGCCCAGGCGGTCGGCATTCGCGTGTCGTCGCCGTCGACGACACCGGCGACGAAGCCCAGCAGCACGAAACCGATCTGCCCGACCGCCGACCAGGCGAGCATGCGCTTGAGATTCGACTGCGAGATCGCGACGATGTTGCCGATCGCCAGCGAGGCGACGGCCAGCACCATCAGCATCGGCTGCCAGTCGGACCAGACGCCGGGCAGCCCTTCGGCCAGCAGCCGGAAAGCCATCGCGAAGGTCGCGAACTTCGGCGCTCCGCCGATCAGCAGCGTCGTCGACGTGGGCGCGCCCTGGTAGACGTCGGGCGCCCACATGTGGAACGGCACGGCGCTGAACTTGAACGCGATGCCTGCGACGATGAACACGACGCCGAACGAGAAGACCATCGCGTTGACCGAGCCGGCGTCGAAGCGTTGCGCGATCTCGCCGAGGTCGAGGCTGCCGGCCCCGCCATAGATCATCGACATGCCGTAGAGCAGGAAGCCCGAAGCCAGCGCGCCGAGAACGAAGTACTTCATCGCCGCTTCGGTCGCGCGGTTGTCCTCGCGGCGAAGTGCGACCAGCGCGTACAGCGACAGCGACATCAACTCGAGGCCGAGGTAGATCAGCAGCAGGTTGTTGGCCGAGATCATGACCATCTGGCCGAGCAGCGACAGCAGCGCCAGCGAATTGAACTCGCCGCCGGGCATTTCCCGCTGCTCGCCGTAGCGCCCTGCGTAGATCAGCGTGACGCCGATCGCGACGACCGAGCACAGCTTGAGCAGCCGCGACAACTGGTCGACGACGAACATCCCGCCGAACGCGTATTGCGTCTGCGCGCCGATCTGCGCGAGCAGCGCGGCGGCCGGGAACAGCAGCGCGATCAGGGCGAGCGCCTGCGACGAAGGACGCGACTCGGGCTTGACCAGCGCCTCGTAGAGCAGGAAGACGCAGGTGGCCGTGAGCAGGAGAATCTCTGGCAGTGCCGCCTGCAGGTTGAGCGATTCGACGTTCATCTGGTTGGTTCGCGACGTTGTAAGGAGGCTGCCGAAGCGCGCCGCTTACTTGATCTTGGAGACCGACACGTGCTCGAGCAGCGCGCCGATCGATACATCGGTCATGTCGGTGACCGGCCGCGGGTACACGCCCATGCCGAGCACCATGACGGCCATCGCCACGAGGATCCAGAATTCGCGGCTGCTGAGGTCCTGCATCTTCGCGACGTTCTCGTTCTCGATCGGGCCGAAGATCACTCGCTTGTACATCCACAGCGAATAACCGGCGCCCCAGATCAGGGCCGAGGCGGTGACCAGGCCGATCCAGAAGTTGTATTCGACCGCGCCGAGGATCACGAGGAACTCGCCGATGAAGCCCGAGGTGGCCGGCAGCCCGGCGTTGGCCATCGAGAACAGCATGAACAGCGCCGCGAACTTTGGCATCGTGTTCACGACGCCACCGTAGTCGGCGATGTTGCGCGAATGCACGCGGTCGTACATGACGCCGATGCAGAGGAACATCGCGCCGGACACGAAGCCGTGCGAGATCATCTGCATCAGCGCGCCCTGCATGCCGATCTGGTTGAAGATGAAGAAGCCCAGCGTGACGAAGCCCATGTGGGCGACCGACGAATAGGCGACCAGCTTCTTCATGTCGGGCTGGATCAGCGCGACGAGCCCGATGTAGACGACGGCCACCAGCGACAGCACGATCATGAAGCCGGCCAGTTCGTGGCTCGCGTCGGGGGCGATCGGCAGCGAGAAGCGCAGGAAGCCGTAGCAGCCGAGCTTGAGCATGATCGCCGCCAGCACGACCGAGCCGCCGGTCGGCGCCTCGACGTGCGCATCGGGCAGCCAGGTGTGCACCGGCCACATCGGCACCTTGACCGCGAACGCGAGCAGGAAGCCGACGAACAGCAGGATCTGCGCATCGAGCGACAGCGGCAGGCGGTGCCAGTCGAGGATCGCGAACGAGCCCGACTCGATGTACAGCCAGATGATCGCGACCAGGGTCAGCAGCGAGCCGGCCAGCGTGTACAGGAAGAACTTGAAGGCCGCGTAGACGCGATTCGGCCCGCCCCAGACGCCGATGATCACGTACATCGGGATCAGCGTGGCCTCGAAGAACACGTAGAACAGCAGCCCGTCGAGCGCGCAGAACACGCCGATCATCAGGCCCGACAGGATCAGGAACGAGGCCATGTACTGCGCGACGCGCTCGGTGATCGACACCCAGCCGGCGATCACGGTGATCACGGTGATGAACGCGGTCAGCAGGATCAGCCAGACCGACAGGCCGTCGACGCCGAGGTGGTAGTTGACGGACAGCGCCGGGATCCACGGCCGAATCTCGACGAACTGCATCGCCGCCGTGCCGCGATCGAAGTCGAAGAACAGCGGCAGCGTGACCACGAAGCCCAGCACGGCACCGAGCAGTGCGACGCCGCGCACCGACGAGGCCTGGCTGTCTTTGCCCATGGCGAGAAGCACGAGCCCGAACAGGATCGGAATCCAGATTGCGGC
>JAAZBL010000184.1 GCA_012513825.1 Limnobacter sp.
ATGTTCGCCGACGAGGCGCTGGTGCTCGACAAGTGGTTCGCGATGCAGGCCACGATGCACCGGCGACCCGGCGACGGTCCGGTGCTCGAACGCGTCCGGGCGCTGACGAAGCATCCGGCCTTCTCGCTGCGCAACCCGAACCGCGTGCGCGCGCTGATCGGCAGCTTCTGCCACGGGAACCTGGCCGAGTTCCACGCGGCCGACGGCTCGGGCTACGCCTGGTGGGCCGATCGCGTGCTCGAGCTCGACCCGATCAATCCGCAGATCGCCGCGCGGCTGGCGCGTGCGCTCGACCGCTGGCGCAAGTTCGATCCGCAGCGCCAGGCCGCGATGCGCGCGGCGCTCGAGAAGCTCGCGGCCGCGCCGCGGCTGTCGCGCGACGTGCGCGAGATCGTCGGCAAGACGCTGGCGGCCTGACGCCTGACCGGCATCGTTCGTCGACCGGGGCTCGAAGCCGCCAGCGCCCGCGACGGTCGACCGAGCATCGAAGAACCACGGAGCATCGTCATGACGTCCCGAATCAGCCTGACCCAGTACCTCGTCGAGAAGCAGCGCGAGAAGGGATTGATCCCCGCCGAGCTGCGCCTGCTCGTCGAGGTCGTCGCGCGCGCCTGCAAGCGGATCAGCATCGCCGTCTCGAAAGGGGCGCTCGGCGGCGTGCTCGGCGACGCCGGCACGAACAACGTGCAGGGCGAACCGCAGAAGAAGCTCGACGTGATCGCCAACGAAACGCTGCTCGAGGCCAACGAATGGGGCGGCAACCTCGCCGCAATGGCCTCCGAGGAGATGGATCATTCGTACACGATCCCGAACCGCTATCCGAAGGGCGAGTTCCTGCTGCTGTTCGATCCGCTCGACGGCTCGTCGAACATCGACGTGAACATCTCGGTCGGCACGATCTTCTCGGTGCTGCGGCTGCCCGAGAGCGTCGTCGACGTCAGCGACGAGCACTTCCTGCAGCCCGGCGTCAAGCAGGTCGCCGCCGGCTACGCGATCTACGGGCCGGCGACGATGCTGGTGCTGACCGTCGGCGACGGCGTGGCCGCGTTCACGCTCGATCGGGAGACCGGAAGCTGGTCGCTGACCGAGGACCAGCTCCGGATCCCGGAGCAGACGAAGGAGTTCGCGATCAACTCGTCGAACTCGCGCCACTGGCAGCCGCCGGTCAGGCGCTACATCGACGAGCTGCTGGCCGGGCGCGAGGGGCCGCGCGGCAAGGACTTCAACATGCGCTGGGTCGCGTCGATGGTCGCCGACGTCCACCGCGTGATGTCGCGAGGCGGCATCTTCATGTACCCGCGCGACAATCGCGAACCGGAGAAGCCCGGCAAGCTGCGGCTGCTCTACGAAGCCAATCCGATGTCCTTCCTCGTCGAGCAGGCCGGCGGCGCGGCCACCAACGGGCTGCAGCGGATCATGGAGGTGCAGCCGACGAAGCTGCACGAGCGCGTCGCGGTGTTCCTCGGCTCACGCGAGGAAGTCGAGCGCGTGACCTCCTATCACCGGGACTGACCGGGGGCGGAACCGCCGGGCGTCG
>JAAZBL010000016.1 GCA_012513825.1 Limnobacter sp.
CTTCGAAGCGATCGCCGTGCTGCTCGGCGGCCCGGGCTCCCAGTTCATCACCGGGGCTGCGATCCCGGTGGACGGCGGCTATACGATCCAGGCATGAAGGAGGGCTCTTCGTGGCAACGCATCACGATCTGGCGCCGAATCCGGATACCGTTCATTGGGGCTACTTCGACGCTTCGCTTCCGGCGGTCATGGAAGTCGATCCCGGCGACACGATCACGATCGACACCGTTTCCGGCTGGGCCGAGGTGGTCGACACTGCCCGTATCTCGGCGGCGCACGCCGACATCCTCGAGAAGGTGCGGCCCGGGCCCGGACCGCACATCCTGACCGGCCCCGTCCACGTGCGTGGCGCCATGCCCGGCGACGCGCTGGAGATCCGGATCCGGTCGATCGAGCTGACGGCCGACTGGGGCTGGAACGTGATCCGGCCGCTGCGCGGAACGCTGCCGGAAGACTTTCCGCGTTTCGAGAAGCGGATCATTCCGATCGACCGCCAGCGCATGGTCGCGCCGCTGCCCTGGGGGCCCGAGATTCCGCTGCAGCCGTTCTTCGGCATTCTCGCCACCGCGCCGCGGCCCGAGTACGGGCGCCTGTCGACGGTGGAGCCGCGCGAATTCGGCGGCAACGTCGACTGCAAGGAATTCGTGCCGGGCACCTCGGTGTTCCTGCCGGTGTTCGTTCCGGGGGCGAAGTTTTCGGCCGGCGACGGGCATGCGGTGCAGGGCGATGGCGAGGTGTGCCTGACCGCCCTGGAGACCTGCCTGAAAGGCAGCTTCGAGCTGCTCCTGCACAAGAACGCCGGCCTGAAGATGCCGAGGGCGATCACGCCGACGCACTACGTGACGATCGGACTGAACGAGGACCTCGACGATGCCGCCCGGCAGGCGCTGCGCGAGATGATCGCGTGGCTCGTGCAGACGCAGGGCTGGGAGCCGTCGGAGGCCTACGTCTTCTGCAGCCTCGCCTGCGACCTGCGCGTGACGCAGCTCGTCGACGGAAACAAGGGCATTCATGCGATGGTCAGGCGCGAACTGCTCGCGTCGCCCGATCGCCGAGTCGGGGTGCCGGCATGAAGTTCGGAGGCGCACAACCGGCGCCGGCGCGCGTCGAGGATCGCGCGCTGCTGACCGGGCAGGGCCGCTACACCGACGATCTGCGGCTCGACGGACAGGCGCACGCGGCGTTCGCGCGCGCACCGCTTGCCCATGCGCGCATCCTGCGCATCGATACGGCGGCGGCCGAAGCCACGCCCGGCGTGCTCGGAGTCTTCACCGGCGCTCAATTGCGCGACGCCGGGCTCGGGTCGATCGATACCTTCGTGCGCATGCCGGGGCGCGACGGCGAGCCGATGTTCGCGCCCGGGATCCCCGTGCTTGCGGTCGAGCGTGTCCGCTACGTCGGCGAGCCGGTCGTGATGGTGGTGGCCGAGACCGCACTGCAGGCGCTGGACGCGGCGGAGGCGGTCTCCGTCGAGTACGAAGAACTGCCGGCGGTCGTTTCGATCGAACGGGCGCTTGCCTCCGGGGGACCGTCGGTCTGGGAAGACGCTCCGGGCAACGTCGCGCTCGACTGGGCGCATGGCGATTCCGAGGCCGTGGACGCCGCGATGGCGCGCGCTGCGCACGTCGTGCGCGTGCGCCTGCTCGATCCTCCGGTGGCGCCGACCGCGCTCGAACCGCGCGCGGCGATCGCGAGCTGGGAAGACGGGCGCTACACGCTGCTCGCCCCGACGCAGGGGGTGTCCGTCGTGCGCAAGGCACTCGCCGAGTCGGTGTTCCGCGTCGCACCCGACCGCATCCGCGTACGCACGCATGACGTCGGTGGCGGCTTCGGCATGAAGGTGCAGACCTATGCCGAATACGCGGCGATGCTGCACGCCGCGCGGGTGCTCGGACGTCCGGTCCGCTGGTGTGCGACGCGTCTCGAAAGCTTCCTGACCGATACGCGCGGGCGCGACGGCGTGCTCGAAGGCGAGCTCGCCATCGACGCGAGCGGGCGATTCCTCGCGCTGCGTGCCCGCACCGTCGTCGGCATCGGCGCCTACGTGTCGGCGTATGCGGCCGTGATCGCGACGAACAACACGAAGAACTGCCTGTCGAGCGTCTACGCGATTCCGGCCATCGACATCGGCGTGCGGATGGCGTTCACGAATGCCTCGCCGCTCGGCCCGTACCGCGGGGCAGGCCGGCCCGAAGCGATTTACCTGGTCGAACGACTGATCGACCGGGCGGCGCAGCAGACGGGCATCGATCGGGTCGAGCTGCGCCGGCGCAACTTCATCCCGCCTTCGGCCATGCCGTATACGCCGCCGAGCGGCCAGCGTTACGACAGCGGCGAGTTCGAGGCGGTTCTCGACAAGGCGCTCGAGCTTTCCGACTGGAACGGATTTGCACGGCGACGCAGCGCCTCCGAGCAGCGCGGAATGCTGCGGGGCATCGGGCTGTGCTGTTTCCTCGAAGTCGCTGGCGGCAGCCCGCTGACCGAGACCGCCGACCTGCGCTTCGGCCGCGATGGCGGCATCGAATTGCGCACCGGCGCACAGGCCTTCGGTCAGGGACAGCCGACCACGTTGCCGCTGGTCCTCGCGCGCCTGTTCGGCGTCGAGCCGGGCAGGATCCGGCTCGTGCAGGGCGACAGCGACGTGGTGCCCGACGGCATCGCCACCGTGGCCTCGCGCTCGACGGTGATGGTCGGCGGAGCGATGAGCCTGGCTGCCGAGCAGGCGATCGACAAGGGTCGCGAGTTCGCCGCGGAGTTCCTCGAAGCATCGCCTGCCGACATCGAGTACGTGGCCGGCAGCTTCCGGATCGCGGGAACCGATCGCAGCGTCGACATCGCCACGCTCGTCTCGCAGGGCTTCTCGCTCGACACCGTCGCTCGATTCGCGCCCCCGGAGATGAGTTTTCCGAACGGCTGCCACGTCTGCGAGGTCGAGATCGACCCGGAAACCGGGGTCGTGCGGGTCGTCGGCTATACCGCAGTCGACGACGTCGGCGTCGTCGTGCATCCGGTCATCGTCGAAGGACAGGTCCACGGCGGGGTCGCGCAGGGGCTCGGGCAGGTGCTCGGCGAGCACCTGGCCTATTCGGACGAAGGCCAGCTGCTCACCGCATCGTTGATGGACTATCCGGTCCTGCGCGCCGACGATCTGCCGTCGATGCGGCTCGGCCATCACGAAGTGGCCTGCACGACGAACCCGCTGGGAGCGAAGGGTGCCGGCGAATCGGGTGTCGCAGGCGCGCTGCCGGCCGGCGTGAACGCGATCCTCGACGCGCTCGGCACCCGGGGCGTCGTGCACCTGGACATGCCGATGACGGCGCTGCGCGTCTGGGAAGCCTTGCAGGAGGTCAGCCGACCCCGCGTGCCCGCTCCGCCGCAAAGCGGCGCCTGAACTCGTCGAAGCCGCCGGCCGCGATCGCCTCGCGCATCTCGCGCATCAGCGTCAGGTAGTAGTGCAGGTTGTGGATCGTGGCCAGCCGCGCGCCGAGGATCTCGTCGACCTTCTGCAGGTGGTGGACATACGCGCGCGAGAAGTTCCGGCACGCGTAGCAGCCGCAGTCTTCGTCGATCGGGCGCGTGTCTTCGCGAAAGCGCGCATTGCGCAGCCGCAGGTCGCCGTAGCGCGTGAACAGCCAGCCGTTGCGCGCGTTGCGCGTCGGCAGCACGCAGTCGAACATGTCGACGCCGGCAGCCACGCCGTCGACGAGATCTTCCGGCGTGCCGACGCCCATCAGGTAGCGCGGCCTGTCGGCCGGAAGCCGTGGCGCCATATGCGCGAGCACGCGCAGCATGTCTTCCTTCGGCTCGCCGACCGACAGGCCTCCGATCGCGTAGCCGTGGAAGCCGATGTCCAGGAGCCCGGCCAGCGACTCGTCGCGCAGCGACTCGTGCATGCCGCCCTGGACGATGCCGAACAGTGCGTTCGGGTTCGCGAGCCGGTCGAATTCGTCGCGCGAGCGCCGCGCCCAGCGCAGGCTCAGCCGCATCGACTGCGCGGCCGCGTCGTGGCTGGTCGGCACGCCGTCGGTCGCGTACGGCGTGCATTCGTCGAAGATCATCGCGATGTCGGAACCGAGCGCGTGCTGGATCCGCATCGACTCTTCGGGCGTCAGCATCAGCCGGTCGCCGTTGATCGGCGATGCGAAGCGCACGCCTTCTTCGCCGATCTTGCGCAACGCGCCGAGGCTCCAGACCTGGAAGCCGCCCGAGTCGGTGAGGATCGGCTTGTGCCAGCCGTTGAAGCGATGCAGCCCGCCGAATTTCTCGAACACCTGAAGGCCGGGCCGCAGCCAGAGGTGGAAGGTGTTGCCGAGGATGATCTGCGCACCGGCCTCGTCGAGTTCGCGCGGCGACATCGCCTTGACCGCGCCATAGGTACCGACCGGCATGAAGATCGGCGTCTCGACGACGCCGTGATTCAGCGTGATTCGGCCGCTCCGCGCCGGGCCGTCGGTGGCCAGCAATTCGAATTTCAGCATCGGCGGATCATAGCGGCCCGGCCTGCGCCAACCCGGCGCGGTCGACGAGCATCGCGTCGCCGTAACTGAAGAAGCGATAACGCCGCGCGATCGCGTGTGCGTAGGCGTCGCGGATCGCCTGCACGCCGGCGAAGGCGCTGACCAGCATCAGCAGCGTCGACTTCGGCAGATGGAAATTCGTGATCAAGCGGTCGACGACACGGAACCGGAAACCGGGTGTGACGAACAGGCGCGTTTCCCCGGTCCCGGCGACGACCGCGCCGTCGTTGGCGGCGGCGACGGCTTCGAGCGTACGCAGCGAGGTCGTGCCGACGGCGATCACGCGCGCCCCGCGCGCACGCGCCGCCGCGATCGCGGCAGCGGTCGCCTCCGGGACCTCGTAGCGCTCGGCGTGCATCCTGTGCTGCGACAGGTCGTCGACCCGCACCGGCTGGAAGGTTCCGGCGCCGACATGCAAGGTCAGCCGCGCCAGCTCGATGCCGCGTTCGCGCAGCCTGGCGAAC
>JAAZBL010000185.1 GCA_012513825.1 Limnobacter sp.
GGCAGGCGAGCGCCGACGGCGCGGCGCGCGAAGCGCTCGAACTGCGGCTCGACAGCGACGAGAACCTCGTTCGCATCCTGACCGTTCACAAGAGCAAGGGGCTCGAGTTTCCCTTCGTCTTCCTGCCGTTCGCGTGGCAGGGACGCAAGCCGAAAGCCGAACCGCCGCTGCTGCACCACATCGGTCCCGATTCCCTGTCGGGTCTCTCGCCGCACTGGCAGGCGGTGCTCGAACTCGGCGAGCGCGCCGACGAACGGGCGGCCGCGCAGGTCGTGCACGAGGCCGAGACCGAGTCGGTGCGCCGCCTCTACGTCGCGTTGACGCGCGCCGAACAGCGCTGCTACCTGCTCTGGGGGCCGGCCAGGACGATCGGCGAGACGCCGCTCGGCCGCTTGCTGGCGGCCTTCGACGACTCCACCGGAGCGCCCGAGCCCGCGGCTACGCCTCGCACAGTCGTCGACGACCCGTTCGCGCTGGCCGGCGCGATCGAGCGCTGGCGCGACGCCGCCCCGGGCGAGGTCGATATCGTCGACTGCGACGCGCCGACGCCCACGCAAGCGGCCGCGGCGGTCGTGCCGAGCACGGCCCCCGAGCGCCTGCCGCAGGCCCGCGACTTCGACGTCGAGATCGGCCGACCGTGGATCCGCACGAGCTTCAGCGCGATCGTCGCGCGGGCGAGCGGGCAGCAAGTCGCGGATGCCGGCCCCGTCGCCGGGGAAACCGAGCCGCAGCCGGATCGCGACCAGCACGTCGACGCGCTCGGAGCCGGGCCCGGCGACGGCTTCCCCGAACGAGCGCCGGTGCCCGCGTCGGCGCCGGCCCAGCTCGAACTGCGCTTCGACGAAGACGGATCCGACGACGAGGTCCGGGCCGACGCTGTCCTCGCCGACCGCGGCGACTCCGGCCGACTCGGCCTGCGCGCCGGCGACGAAGCGCATGAGCGCGACATCCGCGCCGGATTTCCCGCCGGTGCGCGGGCCGGCGCCTGCCTGCACGCGATTCTCGAGCACGCCGACTTCCAGGCGCCGCTCGATCGCGATCTCGTCGCCGGGCAGATGCAGCGCGCCGGCTTCGGCGAATTCGACGCAGGCGCGGTCGCCGGCTGGCTCGACGCGGTCATCGACACGCCGCTGATCGCGCCGGACGGGCGGCGCGTCGTGCTGCGCGGACTGCGCGCTCCGGCCGTCGTCCGCGAAATGGATTTCCACCTGTCGGCGCGCGGCATCGACGAGCGCGAGCTGTTCGAGGCGGTCGCCGCCGAGTATCCGCTCGACGCGCGGGCGCCGCGATCGGCGTGGGACGGCCTGTTGCGCGGCTTCGTCGACATGGTCTTCGAGCGGAACGGCCGCTGGTACGTGCTCGACTGGAAGAGCAACCGCCTGGGCGACGATGCGGCCGCCTACACGGAAGGCGCGATCGACGCCGCGATGAGCGCGCACGCGTATTCGCTGCAGGCCTGCCTGTACCTGCTCGTCCTGCATCGGCTGCTGCGCCAGCGGCTGCCCGGCTACGACTGGGACCGGCACGTCGGCGGCGCGTTCTGGGTATTCCTGCGCGGCGTGCGGGCGCCGGCGCGCGGACAGCGCCGGACCCCGGGCGTACATGCGAGCAAGCCGTCGCGCGCGCTGATCGAACGGCTGGACCGCCTGTTCCAGGGCGCGCTCGACCGAGCGCACGACCGAGCAGGCCGATGACGAGCCCGCGCGCCGAACCCGGCGGCCTGCTGGCCCGCGCGTTCGCGCAGGCGCTGCTGCGCCTCGAGCGCCGGCTCGGCGAAGGCGACCGTGCGGGCCAGGGACACGAGCCACCGGGCTGCGGGCACACCGGGCCGGCGGGGCGCGACCCGGAAGCGCCTGCGAGCCGGGAGGCCACGCTCGCGACCTGGGCCGAACGCGTCTGGAAAGCCGCTGCCGACGGCCACGCCTGTGTCGCAGTCGACGAGGCCGGCGCGCGCGAGCGCCTCGCTTCGTGCCGCGTCGTCGCCGTCGACGGCCGTGCCGCACTGCCGCTGGTGCTCGACGGGGCCGCGCTGTACCTGCAGCGGCTGTGGCAGGCCGAGTCCGGGCTCGCCGCTTCGCTGGTCGCGCTCGACGCGGCCGCGCCGCTCGCTACGGCCGACACGATCGACGCGCTGCTGGCCGAGGTCGCGGCGCCCGAAGCCGTCGACGAGCGGCAGCGCGCGGCGATCCGGACTGCGCTGATGCGCCGGCTCGCGGTCGTCACCGGCGGGCCGGGCACCGGCAAGACGACGACGCTGGCACGACTGCTCGTTGCCTTCTCGCGGCTGGCGCCCGACGCGCGCGTCGCGATCGCCGCGCCGACCGGCAAGGCGGCGGCGCGGTTGGCGCAGGCGCTCGGCGAGCAGCTCGGCCGCATCGATGCGAGCGGCGCGCTGTCGGCCCGGCTGCCGTCCGCCGGCCTGACCGTGCATCGGCTGCTCGGGCTGCGGGGCAGCGCAAGCCGGCTGGCGCAGGCGCTGCGCTACGACCTGGTCATCGTCGACGAAGCCTCGATGCTCGACCTCGAGATGGCCGCGGCGCTGGCCGCATCGATTCCGGACGGCGGCCGGCTCGTGCTGGCCGGCGACCGCGACCAGCTCGCTTCGGTCGAGGCCGGCGCCGTGTTCGCAGAGGCCTGCTCCAGTCCGCTCGAAGGCGTCGTGCGGCTGCAGCGCAACTACCGCCAGGCGAGCGCGCCGGCGCTGACGGCGCTTTCCGGCTGGCTGCGCGATCGCCATCGTGCGCCGCAGGCGCTGCCCGCTCCGTTCGCACCGGCCGCAGGCGTCGAACTGCGCACGCCGCGCGGCGCGTCGGCGATCGCAGA
>JAAZBL010000186.1 GCA_012513825.1 Limnobacter sp.
CGGGCGCGCGGCCCGTCCGGGTGCGCGGGCAGGACAGGTTCGCGGCTACAGAGCCGCCGCAAACGCGCCGGCGATCAGGCTGGCGGCCAGCCAGCTGACCGGATCCTTGCCGGCCCAGGCCACCGGATCCTCGTCGACCTTGCCGCGATTGGCGTCGAACCACACGCGAAGGATCCAGTAGAGCAGCACCGGACAGGCGATCCAGATGCGTTGCGGAAAGTCGTAGAGCCCGGTCGTCTGGTCGCTCTGGATGTACAGCGCGAGAACCATCACCGCGGCGATTCCGGTAGCGATCCCGCCGGCGAGGATGACCGGCAGGTCGTCGGTCGCGTAGTTGCGGCTCATCCGGCCGCTGCCGTCGAGCAGGGCCAGCCGGCGCAGCTCGGAGAAGCGCTTGACCAGGGCCAGGCTCAGGAACAGGAACATCGAGAAGGCGAGCAGCCAGAACGAGGCCGCGACTCCGACGGCCGCCGCGCCTGCGAGCAGCCGCGCCGTATACAACCCGGCCAGGCACATCACGTCGACGATCGGCCGCCGCTTGAGCCAGGCCGAATAGGTGGTCGTCGTAACGAGGTAGATGGCCAGCCATCCGCCGAACGCGAGCGGCAGTTGGGTCGCGCAGGCGATCGCGAGCACGAGCAGCAGCCCGGCGCCGATCAGTGCGTGCGGCACCGGCAGTTCGCCGCTGGCCAGTGGCCGGTGCCGCTTGACCGGATGCGTGCGATCGTCGGCCAGGTCGGCGAGGTCGTTGAGCACGTAGATCGCCGACGCGCTGAAGCAGAAGGCGAAGAATGCGAGCAGCGCCGAATGCAGCGCTCCGGGTTCGGACCAGAGGTGCGCGGTCAGCAGCGGCACGAACAGCAGCCCGTTCTTGACCCACTGCTGGACGCGGAACGCACGGGGCAGCGCGCTCCATCCACCCCCGCCCGGATCGATCACCCGTTCGACCCGGGTCAACGCACCGGCGCGCGCGGCCAGGCTCTGGTTGCCGACGACGATCGCAGCGTTCGCGTCGCGCCAGACGGCGAGGTCGGCCAGGCTGTCGCCGACGTAGTCGAAGCCGCCCGGCCCGAAGCGTTCGACCAGCGCGGCGCGCTTGTGTTCGCCTTTCAGGTTGCGGCTGGCGTCGGTCGCGAGGGTGCCCCGAAACAGGCCGAGATGCGCGGCGATCGCTTCGACGAACTTCCGGTGGCTGGCGCTGACCAGCCAGATTTCGCGCCCGCCGGCGTGTTCGGCGCGCAGCCAGCGCAGCACCTCGTCGTTGTACGGCAGCGTGGCGGGATCGATGTCCCAGCGGGCGGCGAGCTCGTCCTTCAGGCGCGCGCGGCCGCTGGCGAGCCATCCGAGCGCGCGTGGCAGCGCCAGCGGATTGCGCACGACGAAAGCCGGCAGCATCTCGGCCAGCAGGTCGGTGCGCAGCAGCGTATTGTCGAGATCGACGACCAGCGGCTTGCCGGAACCCGGCTCGGGCGGCGGCGAGCCGGCTGCGCCCTGCGTCTGTTGCGCTCCGGGTGGGGCGGTGGTCTCGATCGACGGCACGGCGGCGTCTTCAGCGCATGGGATCGACGGACATCGGCGCGCCGCTCACACGCTTTCAGTTGCGGGTGATCTTCGCGACCTCGGACAGGCGCCGCACGTTGCGCATCACCTGTGCCAGATGCACGCGGTCGCGCACCTGCAGCGCGAAGCGCATCGTGGCGCTCTCGGCGGCGTCCTGGTCCATCGAAACGTGGACGATGTTGGCCTCGCTGGCCGCGATTTCGGCGGCGACCTTGCCGAGCGCGCCGCGATCGGATCGCACGACGACTTCGACTTCGGTACGGAACAGCCCACCGACCTCGTCGGACCAGTCGACCTCGGTCCAGCGTTCGGCGTCTTTTGCGCGCTGGCGGTGGGCGATCGGGCACTCGGCGCGGTGCACGACGAGCCCGTGGCCGCCGCGCAGGTGCCCGGCGATGTCGTCGCCGGGCAGCGGATGGCAGCACGGCGAATAGGTGACCGCGGCGCCCTCGTTGCCGCTGATCAGCATCGGCGCCGGACGCGGCCGGATCAGCGCGGCGGCGGCGCTCTTGTTGCCGAACTGCAGCGCGATCGTGCGCGCGACGACCGGCGCCAGCCGCTTGCCGAGCCCGATGTCGGCGTACATGTCCTCGACGCTCTTGGCGGCGGCGTCGCGCGCGCCGCGCTCGAGCGCTTGCGCATCGAGCGTGGACGGGTCGATCCGCAGTGCCCGCAGCGACTGGTCGAGCAGGCGCTTGCCGAGATCGACCGATTCGAGGTACTTCAGCGTCTTCAGGCAGTGGCGGATGCCGGCGCGCGCCTTGCCGGTGCGCACGAAGGACAGCCAGTTCGGGTTGGCCTTCGCGTTCGGATCGGTGATGACCTCGACGACATCGCCGTTGTGCAATTCGGTGCGCAACGGCACCGGCTGCTGGTTCACGCGCGCGGCGACGGCCTGGTCGCCGATGTCGGTGTGCACGCTGTAGGCGAAGTCGATGATCGTGGCGCCGCGCGGCATCGCCCGGATCTGCCCGCGCGGCGTGAACACGTAGACGGCATCGGGGAACAGGTCGACCTTGACGTGCTCGATGAACTCAAGCGAGTCGCCGGTCTGGCTCTGGATGTCGAGCAGCGACTGCAGCCATTCGTGCGTGCGCTGCTGCAGGTCGGAGAAACTTTCCTTTTCGGCCTTGTACAGCCAGTGCGCGGCGACCCCCGATTGCGCGACGCGCTGCATTTCGCGCGTGCGGATCTGGAACTCGACCGGCGTGCCGAAGGGGCCGACCAGCGTCGTGTGCAGCGACTGGTAGCCGTTGATCTTCGGGATCGCGATGTAGTCCTTGAAACGACCCGGCACCGGCTTGTACAGCGCGTGAAGCGCGCCGAGCGTCAGGTAGCACTGCGCAACCGATTCGACGATCACGCGGAAACCATAGACGTCGAGCACCTCGGAGAACGACAGGTGCTTGTCGCGCATCTTGCGATAGATCGCGTAGAGCGTCTTTTCGCGGCCGAAGACTTCGGCGGTGACGCCGGCCTCCGGCAGCGCCTTCTGCACCGACTCGAGGATGCGCGCCAGCACTTCGCGGCGATTGCCGCGCGCCGCCTGCACGGCCTTCTGCAGCGTGCGATGGCGGAACGGGTGCAGGGCCTTGAACGACAGGTCGAGCAGTTCGCGGAACAGTTCGTGCAGACCGAGCCGGTTGGCGATCGGCGCGTAGATCTCGATCGTCTCGCGTGCGACGCGGCGCTGCTTTTCGGGCGGCACGGCGCCGAGCGTCTGCATGTTGTGCAGACGGTCGGCCAGCTTGATCAGGATGACGCGAACGTCGCGCGCCATCGCCAGCAGCATCTTGCGGAAGCTTTCCGCCTGTTGCTGCTCCTTCGTCGCGAACTCGACGCGTTCGAGCTTGGACAGGCCGTCGACGATTTCGGCGACCTGCGGGCCGAAGCGCTCGATCAGCGTCTGCTTGCCGACCGACGTGTCCTCGATCACGTCGTGCAGCAGCGCCGCCATCAGCGAGTCGGCGTCGAGTTTCCAGCCTGCGAGGATCTCGGCGACCGCGATCGGATGCGAGATGTACGGCTCGCCGCTCGTGCGGAACTGGCCCAGATGCGCTTCGTCGCTGACCCGGTAGGCTTCGCGTATCCGGCGCAGGTCTTCCTCGGGCAGGTAGGCGGCCGCCTTCTGCGTGAGGCTGGCCAGCGACACCACGAGCCGCTCGTCGGGCGTGGCGACGAAGCCGCCGTCGGACAGCGGCGCGTCGTCGTCGTGCTGCGGCGCGGGCGCGTGGCCGGTCTTGTCGGCAACCGGGGCGCCGGCGGCATGCTGCCTGGCGGATGACCCTTTCGGTGCCGTGCGTCGAGGGGCGGTTCCGGGCTTGCGCGAGGGCGCAGCGGTCACTGGCGCCGGGATCGCCGGATGGGGGGGTGTCATGACCATACCGCGGCGGATTCGCTGCAGAAGGCCTGCTGGCTTACGAGCGCCGGGGCGAAGAAGAGGGCGCGAACGAGAATCGATTCACAGTCAAATCGGTACTCGCTTGAGCATCTCGATGCCGACGAGCCCGGCAGCGATTTCGCGCAATGCGGTGACGGTGGGCTTGTCGCGCGTTTCGATCTTCGGCGTGTGACCCTGCGCAAGCATGCGCGCGCGATAGGTCGCGCACAGCGTCAGCTCGAAGCGGTTGGGGATCTTCTTCAGGCAATCTTCGACGGTGATGCGGGCCATGGTGGAACTGCCTCGATGGTTCGTTGCTCGGGACGGGAAAATGCTCAGCGGATGCCCAGGCCGGCGAAGATCTCGGGGTGCCGCGCGAGCTGCCTCGAATACCGCAGGCGCGCGGCATCGACGACCGTTGACAAGCTGGTTAATGCCGACGCAAAGTCTTGATTAATAATAACATATTCGAAACGATAGGCTTGCGCGAGTTCGTTCTCGGCGGCCCGCAGGCGCTGCTCGATGACCTCCGCGCCGTCCTGCCCACGATTCGTCAACCGTTCGCGCAAGGCCTCGATCGAAGGCGGCACGATGAAGATGCAGACGGCGTCGGGATAAAGGTGCTGCACCTGCACCGCGCCTTGCCAGTCGATTTCGAGGACGATGTCGACCCCGTTGGCGATCCGTTCCTCGATCCAGTGGCGCGACGTCGCATACAGATTGTCGTGCACTTCGGCCCATTCGAGAAATTCGCCGGCCTCCCGGCGGCGCTCGAACTCGTTGCGGCCGATGAACAGGTAGTCGCGACCGTCGACTTCGCCCGGGCGCGGCGCGCGCGTCGTGTACGACACCGACAGGCGCAGGTCGGGCTGCCGGTCGAGCAGCGCCGTCACCAGCGAGGTCTTGCCGGCGCCCGACGGCGCAGCGACGACGAACAGGCTGCCCAGCCCGGGCTGGCCCGATGCCGGATCCAGGCGGCAGGCGCGCTCGCCGGGCCTTGCGCTCGGGACACCGTTTTTCGGAATGGGATCCTTGCCGTTCAGAATGGGCCTCCTCGACGGGGACGCGCTCGATCGGCGCCGGGCAGGGCGCGACCGATGGAAGAGGCGATTCTACTTCCTCACCACGGTGCGAATCGCCGCTCGAACCAGTCGTCGAGCATCGCCTTCTCGTAGCGCAGCCGGTCGTGGCGGTCGTACAGGTTCGTCGTCCTCAGGAAGCTCATGTCGACGACCTGATCCTCGCCGCTCGCGAGGACGTCGTCGTCATCGCGCAGCGTGTAGCGCAGCGTGATGCGAGGCCAGTCGATCTCGCGAACGACGCGTACTTCGGCCGTGCGAGCGCGCCAGGGCTCGAAGCGGCCTGCGAGGTCGACGTCCAGGACCTCGATCTCCAGCGAGCGATCCGGGGCAAGCCGGGCGGCGGCGAGCTGCCTCAGATGTTGCTCGATGCCGCGCAGCACGATGCTGCGTTCGCGCTCTTGGTCGTACGAGAAGCTGGCGTCGGTGAATTGCTGCGGGTCGACGAAGCGGACCGCGAGGGTCGGTTGCGGCGCCGATGCGTCGGCGCTCGCGCTGCCTGCGGCGAGCAGGGCCGCAGCGACGAGGAGCTTGGAGTTCATGATCCACCTGCGCGAGAGTCAGCCGATGCGGGAGCCGGGCGCGGCGTTGCGCGCCCGGTTCGATTCCAGTTCGTCGCCCTGCTGTCGTGATCCCGACAGCGAGCCGCCTACTCGATGTTCTGCACCTGCTCCCTGATCTGCTCGACGAGCAGCTTCAGGTCGATCGCCGCGCTGGTCAGGTCGAGCGCCGCGGCCTTCGACCCCAGCGTGTTGGCTTCGCGATTGAACTCCTGCAGCAGGAAATCCATCCGCTTGCCGACCGGACCGGGACCGGCGAGGATCCGGCGCAGTTCGGTGACGTGCGAGCGCAGCCGGTCGATCTCCTCTTCGACGTCGATGCGCATTCCGTGCAGCGTGACTTCCTGGCGTACGCGAGCCATCGTCTCGTCGAGCGGCACGCCGGCGACGGCGCCGGCCGATTCGAGCGCCGCACGCAGCCGTTCGACCAGCTTCTGCTCGTGCTGCGCGAGCAGTTCCGGGCTGCGTGCCGCGACCTGCACGGCGATCGCGTCGATCGCCTCGGCGCGTTCGAGGATCAGCGCGGCGAGCCTGGCGCCTTCGCGCGCCCGCGTGGCGACGAAATCGGCGATCGCTTCGCGTGCCGCGTCGACGATCGTCGGTACCAGCGATTCGGCGCTGGCCTGTTCGGCCAGCACGCCGGGCCAGCGCAGGACCTCGCCGACCGAAAGCGGCGCGCTGTCGGGCAGCGCCGTGCGTACCTGCGCCTGCAGCGCGGCCAGGTGATCGACGACGTCCGGCTCGAGCTGCGCCTGGGGCAGGGCGCCGGCGCCGGCGCGCAGCGCGACCCGGCACTCGAGCTTGCCGCGCTGGACGGCGCCGCCGATCAGTTCGCGCAAGCTCGGCTCGGCGATGCGCAACTCGTCGGGCATGCGCAAGATGAGGTCGAGAAAGCGCGAATTCACGCTGCGCAACTCGACGCTCACCTGGCCGGCGGGCGTCTCGCGGGTGGCCAGCGCGTAGCCGGTCATGCTCTGCAGGGGACGCCGTTCGGCGGTTCGTGAGTTCAAGATCGGCTCTTTGTCCGGGCTCGGACCTTAGAATGGAGCGACTGCGATGAAGCGACTGCGCACATCGCGCCGCTCGGCGACATTTTGCAGGGTCTCGTATTCCGGCAATGGCTAACCAGAACAATGCCCCGCTTCCCGATGGGATCGAGATCGGGGGGTACCGTATTGTAAGGAAGATTGCCAGCGGCGGTTTCTCGATCGTCTATCTCGCCGAGGACGGCGCAGGCGAGAAATACGCGATCAAGGAGTACCTGCCGAGCACGCTGGTCCAGCGTTCGGCCGGGCAGTTCGCGCCGGTGATCCCGCCGCAGAACCTGAACACCTTCCGCAACGGCCTGCGCTGCTTCTTCGAGGAGGGGCGGGCGCTGGCGCGCATCTTCCATCCGAACGTGGTGCGCGTGGTCAACTTCTTCCGCGCCTTCGACACCGTCTACATGGTCATGGCCTGGGAGCGCGGGCGCAGCCTGCAGGACGTCGTGCTGCGCCATCGACGCCGGCATGGGCGCGAAGTGCTGGCCGAGCGCCACGTCGTGCGCATCTTCGACCTCGTCATGAACGGGCTGCGCGAGGTCCATGCGAACCGCCTGCTGCACCTGGACCTGAAGCCGGCGAACATCTATCTGCGGCTCGACGGCACGCCGCTGCTGCTCGATTTCGGCGCGGCGCGGCGCACGCTCGACGACGAGCCGCAGCGGCTGTTCCCGATGTACACGCCCGGTTTCGCTGCGCCCGAGCTGTACCGGCGCACGCAGCAGCTCGGCCCCTGGACCGACGTCTACGGGCTCGGCGCCAGCATGCTCGGTTGCATCCTGGGCCAGCCGCCGCAGCCGGCCGACCAGCGCGAGCTCGACGACCGGGTGCCGGCGACGATCGATTCGCTGGCCGACGGCTATTCGCGGCCGCTGCTCGACCTGGTCGCCTGGTGCCTGAAACTCAATCCGCTCGAGCGGCCGCAGAGCGTGTTCGCGCTGCAGCGCGCACTGCGCGCGATCGCCCCGGCGTCCGTCACCGACACCGTGCGTCCGTCGGGCCCGGGCCAGTGGCTCGATTCGCTGATCGACGCGGCCAGGCAGCCGCGGCGCAGGGTCGGCACAGCCTCCTAGTCCGCTCGCCTCCGGAACGACCCGCGCCTCAGGACAGCCTCCGTGCGATTCTCGATCTACCAGGACAGCCTGACCGGGGCGCGCCAGGTCAACCAGGACCGGATGGGCTACTGCTTCACGCGCGACAGCCTGCTGATGCTCGTGGCCGACGGCATGGGCGGGCACATGCACGGCGAAATCGCCGCGCAGATCGCTCTGCAGGCGGCAGCATCGACGTTCCAGGCGATGGCGCAGCCGGCGCTCGACGATCCGGCGGCCTTCCTCGAGCTGGCGTTGCGGCGCGGGCATCGCGAGATCCTGCGCTTCCAGCAGGCGCACCGGCTGCCCGAGTCGCCGCGCACGACGATCGTCGCCTGCGTCGTCCAGAACGGACTGGCGCTGTGGGCGCACGCCGGCGACTCGCGTCTGTACTGGCTGCGCGACGGAAAGGTACTCGCGCGCACGCGCGACCATTCGAAGGTGCAGAACCTCGTCGACCTCGGCCTGATCCATCCGGACGAGACCGAACGCCACCCGGACCGCAACAAGGTGCTGAACTGCCTCGGTTCGCCGTGCGAACCGACGGTCGACATCGGCGGCCCGCAGGCGCTGCGTCCCGGCGACCGGATCCTGATCTGCAGCGACGGCGTCTGGGGGCCGCTGAGCGCGGCCGAGCTGGTTGCGACGATCACGGCCGAACCGATCGACAGTGCCGTTCCCCGCCTGGTACGGCAGGCTGTCCGGGCCGGCGCCGATCTCGCCGATAATGCGACGGCGCTGGCCATGTGCTGGGAAGGCGACAACGCCGGCGCGCATGGCGTGTCGTCGGCGCTGGTGCCCGATGGAGCGATCACGACGACGATCGCCGTCGGTTCGCCGGGCGACGGCGAACTCGACGAGGACACGATCAGCGACGACGAGATCGAGCGTACGATCAGCGAGATCCGCGAGGCGATCGCAAGAACAGGAGGTCAATGATGTCGGAGCGACCGAGCGGGCGCTCGCCGGGGGATCTGCGCGAGATCCGCTTCACGCGCGGCTTCACCCGCCATGCCGAGGGCTCGGTGCTGGTCGAGTTCGGCGACACGCGCGTGCTGTGCACGGCCAGCGTCGAAGACAAGGTGCCGCCCTTCATGCGCGGCAGCGGCCGCGGCTGGGTTACCGCCGAATACGGGATGCTGCCGCGTGCTACGCATACGCGCAGCGATCGCGAGGCGGCGCGCGGCAAGCAGGGCGGACGCACGCAGGAGATCCAGCGCCTGATCGGACGCAGCCTGCGCGCGGTCTTCGATCTCGACCGGCTCGGCGAACGAACGATCACGCTGGACTGCGACGTGCTGCAGGCCGACGGCGGTACGCGCTGCGCGTCGATCACCGGCGCCTTCGTCGCGGCGCACGATGCGGTCGCGACGCTGCTGGGTTCCGGCGCGCTGGCGGCCTCGCCGATCCGCGACCACGTTGCGGCGGTCTCGGTCGGGATCTGGCGCGGCCAGCCGGTGCTCGACCTCGACTACGAAGAGGATTCGAGCTGCGATACCGACCTCAACGTCGTGATGTCCGGCGCCGGCGGCATCGTCGAAATCCAGGGCACGGCCGAAGGCGAGCCCTTCGATCGCCGGCAGCTCGACAGCCTCGTCGACCTGGCGGCCGACGGCATCGCCAGGCTGGTCGCCGCGCAGCGGGCCGCGCTCGCCGGACGGTGACGTGGTGCGGCTGTCCTCGTGCGGGCGGCTCGACCGCACGCCGGGCGTCTCGACCATGACGCGCGGGTCTCCGGCATGACGACGCCCCGGATCGTGCTGGCCTCGGGCAACGCCGGCAAGCTGCGCGAGTTCGCCGCGCTGCTTGCGCCGCTCGGCTTCGAACTGCTGCCGCAGTCGGTGTTCGGCGTGCCGGCCGCCGAGGAACCGCACGCCACCTTCGTCGAAAACGCCCTGGCCAAGGCCCGCCATGCCAGCCGCGCCACCGGACTGCCGGCGCTGGCCGACGACTCGGGAATCTGCGTCGATGCGCTCGGCGGACATCCGGGCGTCTGGTCGGCGCGTTGGGCCGAGCGCCGGGGGCAGGCGGTCGCTGCTGCAGAGGCCGATGCCGCCAACAACGCTCGCCTGCTCGCCGACCTGGCCGGGCTGCCGCCGCAGCAGCGCCGCGCGCACTACTACTGCGTTCTGGTGCTGGTCCGTTCTGCCGACGATCCGCAGCCGCTGATCGCCGACGCAAGCTGGCACGGCGAAGTCGTCGAGACCCCGCGCGGACGCGGCGGCTTCGGCTACGACCCGCATTTCCTGCTTCCGTCGCTGGACCTGACCGCGGCCGAACTGGCGCCCGAGAAGAAGAACGAGCTCAGTCACCGCGGCCGGGCGATGCGTGCGCTGGTCGCGCGCCTGCGCGAAGAAGGCGGCGCCGCTGCGATCGCGGCCACGGCGCGCCGGTTCGGTGCAGCAGCGGAGGTCGGCCCGGAAGGCGAAGTCGACGGCGTCGGCGGCGAGGCCAATCGATGACCGCGATCCAGCTCGAACGCCCGCTCGTCGCTGCGCTCGGTCGCGGAAAGCCCGGCGTTTCGTCGCCGCTGCCGCTGTCCGTCTACGTGCACCTGCCGTGGTGCCTGCGCAAGTGCCCGTACTGCGACTTCAATTCGCACGAGTCGCGCGATCGCGGCGCCGTGCCCGAGGCACGCTACATCGACGCGCTGCAGGCCGATCTCGAGGCGGCGCTGCCGGCGATCTGGGGCCGCAGCGTGCAGACGGTGTTCATCGGCGGGGGCACGCCGAGCCTGTTCTCGCCGGAGGCGATCGACCGGCTGCTGGCGATGCTGCGCGCGAGGCTCGCGCTGGTCCCGGGCGCCGAAGTCACGATGGAAGCCAACCCGGGCACTTTCGAGGCTGAACGTTTTCGTGCCTACGCTCAGGCCGGCGTCACGCGCCTGTCGATCGGCGTGCAGAGCTTCTCCGACGACGCGCTGAAGGCGCTGGGCCGCGTGCACGATTCGGCGCAGGCGCGGCATGCGATCGAGACGGCCGCCGAGGCCTTCGAGACCTTCAACATCGACCTGATGTACGCGCTGCCCGGCCAGACGCTCGACGGGTTGCGCGAGGACCTGCGCCAGGCGCTGGCCTTCGAGCCGCCGCACCTGTCCTGCTATCACCTGACGCTCGAGCCGAACACGCTGTTCGCCCGGCATCCGCCTCAGCTTCCCGACGACGACCTGGCGGCCGACATGCAGGCGCTGGTCGACGACGAGACCGGCGCGGCCGGCCTGCATCACTACGAGATCTCGGCCTACGCGCGCGACGGCCACGCCTGCCGGCACAACCTGAACTACTGGCAGTTCGGCGATTACCTCGGGCTGGGGGCCGGCGCGCACGGGAAGCTGTCGTTCCACGACCGGATCGTGCGCGAGGCGCGCTTCCGGCATCCGCGCAGCTACATGGACGCGGCGACGGGCGCCGGAGCGATCGAGCTGTCGCGCACGCTCGATGCGTCCGAACTGCCGTTCGAGTTCATGCTCAACGCCTTGCGCCTGCACGATGGCGTGCCTGCGGCGCTTTTCGACGAGCGCACCGGCCTGTCGCGCGCGACGATCGCCGGCGAGCTGGCGCTGGCCACCGAACGCGGGCTGCTCGACCCCGATCCCTTGCGAATCCGTGCGACGCCGCTGGGTCTGCGCTTCCTGAACGACCTGCAGGCGATGTTCCTGAAGGCGTGACATGAAGCTCGGGGGTGTGCCTGTGCCTGCCCGGATCAAGCATCGCAGGATTCATGCACCGTGAGGGACGGTGCGCGATAGACAACCGAGAGGAGACGAACGATGTCCGCGATCAAGAGCACGATGATGCCCACGCCGCTGTCGCTGAACCGCCTGCTCGAGCACGCCGGGCGGCTGTTCCCGCAGTCGGAGATCGTGTCCCGGCTGCCCGACAAGTCGCTGCGCCGTCACAGCTACGGCGACTGGTACGGGCGTACGCGGGCGCTGGCGTCGGCGCTGAAGAAGCTGGGCCTGCGCAAGGGCGACCGCGTGGCCACGCTGTGCTGGAACCACCACGCGCATCTCGAGTGCTACTTCGGCATCCCGGCGGCCGGCGGCGTCATGCACACGTTGAACCTTCGGCTCGCACCCGACGACATCGGCTGGATCGCCCATCATGCGAAGGATCGCTTCCTCGTCATCGACGACATCCTGCTGCCGCTGTACGAGAAGTTCGCCGCCCACCATCGTTTCGAGCGGCTGATCGTCTTCCCGTTCTCCGGTGCGGCGGTCAGCGTGCGTGCCGGCGAGCCGCACGAGGGCGAGCCGGCGATCGACGACTACGAGCAGCTGCTGGCCCAGGCGCCGGCCGACTTCGACTACGCCGAGCACGACGAGGACGACCCGGTCGCGATGTGCTACACGTCGGGGACGACCGGCCGGCCGAAAGGCGTCGTCTACTCGCATCGCTCCACGGTCCTGCATTCGCTGATCGCGGCGCTGCCCGACTACGTCGCGCTGTCGTCGCGCGACACGGTGCTGCCGGTCACGCCGATGTTCCATGCGAACTCCTGGGGGATTCCGTACGCGGCCTCGATGGTCGGCGCGAAACTGGTGTTCCCGGGGCCTCATCTGCATCCGGACGACCTGCTCGACCTGATGCAGCTCGAGCCGCCGACCGCGGCGCTCGGCGTGCCGACGATCTGGCTGGCGCTGATCCAGGCCTTCGAGGCGAATCCCGGGCGCTGGAAGCTGCCGACCGGCCTGCGCACGATGGTCGGCGGTGCCGCCGTCCCGGAATCGCTGATCCGCAAGTTCGCGAAGCACGGGGTCAGCGTCGACCAGGGCTGGGGCATGACCGAGACCTCGCCGCTGGCTTCGCTGTTCTTCGAGAAGCCCGAACTGGTCGGCAAGCTGAGCGAGGACCAGTGGTTTGCGCGCAAGGCGCTGGCCGGTGTGCCGGTGCCGCTGGTCGAGACGCGGATCATGGGCGACGACGGCCTGTGCGAGTGGAACGGCCGCGACGTCGGCGAGCTCCAGGTGCGCGGCCCCTTCATCACCGGCAGTTATCATGACGAAGCGCCGTCGCCGTCGAACTTCACCGACGACGGCTGGCTGCGCACCGGCGACGTCGCGGCGATCGACGAACACGGCTACATCCGCATCGCCGACCGTACGAAGGACCTGATCAAGTCGGGTGGCGAGTGGATCAGCTCGGTCGATCTCGAGAACGCGATCATGGCGCACCCGGCGGTCGCCGAGGCCGCCGTCATCGCCGTGGCTCACCCGAAGTGGACCGAGCGTCCGCTGGCCTGTGTCGTGCGCAAGCCGGGCGCTTCGATCGACGCCGGCGAACTGCGGGACTTCCTCTCCGGCCGCTTCGCAAGCTGGCAGCTGCCCGATGCAATCGAGTTCATCGACGAGATTCCGCGTACGTCGACGGGCAAGTTCTGGAAGGTCAAGCTGCGCCAGCGGTATGCCGACTGGCGCTGGCCGGAATGAGCGGTCCCGCCGTTCGCGACCGACGCTGGTGCGTTCGTCCGCACCTCGACGGTGCACCGCTGGAGAATGCACCATAATGGCGCGACATCCGTCGCGGCGGTGCAGGCTGCGCAGGCAGCGACCCGGTCTGGTGCTTCACGATCCCGGCCTTGCACGGGGTCGGCGCATCGATGGCATGGAAGCTGCTTGAAGCCGGTACACACCCATACACTGGAGATTGAATAGCATGGCCGCCACACCGCAAGACGTGCTGAAGACGATAAGCGACAACGAGGTGAAGTTCGTCGACCTGCGCTTTACCGACACCCGCGGCAAGGAGCAGCACGTCACCGTGCCGGCGGGCCTCGTCGACGAGGACAAGTTCGTGTCGGGTCACGCTTTCGATGGCTCGTCGATCGCCGGCTGGAAGGGCATCGAGGCCTCGGACATGCTGCTGATGCCCGATCCGTCGACCGCGAACATCGATCCGTTTCGCGAGGAGCCGACGCTGATCCTGACCTGCGACGTGATCGAACCCTCCGACGGCAAGGGCTACGCGCGCGACCCGCGCTCGATCGCCCGGCGGGCCGAGGCCTACCTGAAGGCCAGCGGCATCGGCGACACCGCGTACTTCGGCCCGGAGCCCGAGTTCTTCATCTTCGACTCGGTGACCTGGAACGCCGACATGTCGGGCTGCTTCGTCAGGATCAATTCCGAGGAAGCCTCGTGGTCGACCGGCAGGGATTTCGAGGGCGGCAACCTCGCGCACCGCCCGGCGGTCAAGGGCGGTTATTTCCCGGTGCCGCCGGTCGATTCGTTCCAGGACATGCGCTCGGAGATCTGCCTGATCCTCGAGCAGATGGGCGTTCCCGTCGAGGTTCACCATCACGAGGTCGCCGGCTCCGGACAGAACGAGATCGGCACGAAGTTCTCCACGCTGGTGCAGCGCGCCGACTGGCTGCAACTGCTCAAGTACGTCGTGCACAACGTCGCGCACAGCTACGGCAAGACCGCGACCTTCATGCCGAAGCCGGTCGTCGGCGACAACGGTTCGGGCATGCACGTGCACCAGTCGATCTGGAAGGACGGCCAGAACCTGTTCGCCGGCGACAAGTACGCCGGCCTGTCGGAGTTCGCGCTGCACTACATCGGCGGGATCATCAAGCACGCGCGCGCGCTGAACGCGATCACGAACCCCGGCACGAACTCGTACAAGCGGCTGGTGCCCGGTTTCGAAGCGCCGGTCAAGCTCGCCTACTCGGCGCGCAACCGCTCGGCGTCGATCCGCATTCCGTACGTGAGCAACCCGAAAGGGCGGCGCATCGAGTGCCGCTTCCCCGATCCGCTGGCCAACCCGTACCTGGCCTTCACGGCGCTGATGATGGCCGGGCTGGACGGCGTGCAGAACAAGATCGATCCGGGCGAAGCCGCCGACAAGAACCTGTACGACCTGCCGCCGGAAGAGGAAGCGAGGATTCCGACCGTCTGCGCGTCGCTCGACCAGGCGCTCGAGTACCTGGATCGCGACCGCGAGTTCCTGACCCGCGGCGGCGTGTTCTCGAACGACATGATCGATGCCTACATCGAGCTCAAGATGGAGGAAGTCACGCGTTTCCGCATGACCACGCATCCGATCGAGTTCGACATGTACTACAGCCTCTGAGGAGATCGTCCGCACCGTGCCCCGGCTGATCCGTCCGAACCCCTTGACGCGCACGGTGGCGCTGGCCGGCCTCGCGCTGGCCGGCGCTGTCGCGCTGCCGGCCTGGACGCCCGCGCAGGCCCAGGTCTATCGCTGCGAATCCGACGCCGGTGTCCCCGTGTACCAGGGGTCGCCGTCGGGTCGGAACTGCCGTGCGATCGACCTGGCGCCGCTGACGACGATTCCGGCGCCGAAGCTGCCCGCGCCCAAGTCCGGTGCGACGGCCGGCAAGAGCGGTTCGCCGGGCGCCGGCGCCTCCGGCGGTACCGCCGCCGGCACGCCGGCGGATTTTCCGCGCGTCGACGCGTCGACTCAGCGTGCGCGCGACGACGGCCGGCGCCGCATCCTCGAAGACGAGCTGCGCAAGGAAGAGGCGCGCCTCGAAGCGCTGCGCGAAGAGTACAAGGACGGCGAGCCGGATCGCCTCGGCAACGAGCGCAACTACCAGAAATACCTCGATCGCGTCGAACGCCTGCGCAGCGACATCGCGAGTTCCGAGGCCAACATCGGGTCGCTGAAGCGCGAGCTGTCGGCGATACGCTAGGTGGCACCTGCAGGGCACCGTCACGCGGCGCGCAACGAGCGCACGCGCTCGCTGTTCGATGCCCTCGACCTGCTCGCACGGCCCGTCGTCGTGCTCGACGCGGCGGGCAACACGATCTTCCTGAACCAGTCGGCCGAACAGCTGTTCGAGGTCTCGGCCCGCATCGTTGCCGGCCAGCCGTTCGCACGCCTGTTCGTCGACGGACATGCGATCGAGCAGTTGCTCGACGAGGCGCGGGCGCGCCGGTTCGACGAGACCCGCACCGATCTGCGGCTGGCCCGATACGGGCGCGAGCCGCTGCACCTGCTGACCAGCGTCACGGTGCTCGAAGGCGGGCCGGGCGAGCTGCTGCTCGAGTTCGCCGAACTGGACAAGCGCTGGCGCGTCGATCGCGAGGAGCACCTGCTCGACTCGGCGCAGGCGAATCGCGAACTGGTGCGCAACCTCGCACACGAGATCAAGAACCCGCTGGGCGGAATCCGCGGTGCCGCGCAACTGCTCGAAACCGAGCTCGCGTCGCCGGCGCTGCGCGAATACACGCAGGTGATCGTCAAGGAGGCCGACCGGCTGCAGTCGCTGGTCGACCGGCTGCTGGCACCGCATCGCCAGCCGCGCGTGGTCGGCGACGTCAACATCCACGAAGTCTGCGAACGGGTCCGGATGGTCGTGCTGGCCGAGTATCCGCATGGCCTGACGTTCCGCCGCGACTACGACGCCAGCCTGCCGGAGTTCCGGGGCGACCGCGAACAACTGATCCAGGCGCTGCTCAACCTGGTGCGCAACGCTGCGCAGTCGATGAAGGGACAGGGCGAGATCGTGCTGCGAACGCGGATCGCGCGCCAGGTGACGATCGCGCGGCAGCGATGGAAACTGGCACTGGACTTGCATGTCATCGATAACGGCCCCGGCGTGCCGGAAGAGATCAAGGACCGGATCTTCTTCCCGCTGGTTTCGGGGCGCGACGGCGGCAGCGGACTCGGGCTGACGCTGGCGCAGACCTTCGTGCACCAGCACGGCGGGCTGATCGAATGCGAGAGCGAGCCGGGGCGTACCGACTTCCGAATGCTCGTGCCCTTGCCCTGAAAGCGTGTGAGCGGACCGAATGCGATGAACCAGATCTGGATAGTCGACGACGACCAGTCGATCAGGTGGGTGCTCGAGAAGGCGCTGGCGCGCGAAGGCTTCGAGACCCGCGCCTTCGGCAATACGCGCGACTGCCTGCGCGCGCTCGAAGACGACGCACCGCGCGTGCTGGTCTCCGACATCCGGATGCCGGGGGCGACCGGGCTCGAGCTGTTGCAGCGCTTCAAGAGTCACCGGCCGGCGACGCCGGTGATCATCATGACGGCCTATTCGGACCTCGACAGCGCGGTTTCGGCCTTTCAGGGCGGCGCCTTCGACTACCTGCCGAAGCCATTCGATCTCGGCAACGCCGTCGAGCTGATCCGTCGCGCATGGAACGAGAGCGAGCGCGAGGCGGCGGTCGAGGAAGCCTCCGACGCGGGGCTCGACATGATCGGCCAGGCGCCGGCGATGCAGGAGGTGTTCCGGGCGATCGGCCGGCTGTCGCAGTCGAACGTCACGGTGCTGATCACCGGCGAATCGGGCACCGGCAAGGAGTTGATCGCACGCGCGCTGCACAAGCACAGCCCGCGCGGCGATCGGGCCTTCGTCGCGCTGAACACCGCGGCGATCCCGCGCGAACTGCTCGAGTCCGAGCTGTTCGGCCACGAACGCGGCGCGTTCACCGGCGCGCAGCAGATGCGCCGCGGCCGCTTCGAGCAGGCCGAGGGCGGCACGCTGTTCCTCGACGAGATCGGCGACATGCCGGCCGAGCTGCAGACGCGGCTGCTGCGCGTGCTGTCCGACGGTCAGTACTACCGCGTCGGAGGTCACCAGCCGCAGAAGGCGAACGTTCGCGTGATCGCAGCGACGCACCAGAACCTCGAGGAGCGCGTCCGGCAGGGCCTGTTTCGC